>CAJOJV010000022.1 GCA_905234995.1 uncultured Eubacterium sp.
CCCTGCCACCAATTTGTTGGTGATGAAAGGTTTTTGCTTGGAGATATTTGGCAGGGCGTCACAAATAAAGAAATCTTAGAGCAGTTTAACGAATGCAATGTTTATTCCCACAAGAAATGCAAGGACTGCTTTGCAAAGCTTTATTGCAGCGGCGGCTGCGCGGCTAACGCATACCACACAACGGGCAGCGTTAACGGCGTTTACGAATTTGGCTGCGAGCTGCACAGAAAACGTATTGAATGTGCAATAATGCTTAAGGTTGCCGAGGCAGAGGAAAACCTTAGGGTTGAATACTAATCCCCCATAAATTAAGAAATGGAGAGATAATATGAACACAAAGAATCAAGATATTTACAACAAGCTTCTTGTCAGCGCTGAGGAAGCTATCAGCCACATTAATGATGGCGACACTGTTATTCTTGATATGGGCTGCTGTGAGGCAAGAGGAATTGAAAGAGCGCTTGTTGAAAACTATGAGAAATTCCGCGACGTTGAATTTTACCAGATGATTGTCTGCGGACCTACGCCGTTTGCCGAGGAGCAATATAAGGGGCATTTTAAATACAACAGCCTGTTTGCTTCCGCATCTAACAGAAAGGCAATTGCAAGCGGTTATGCCGATTATACCCCCTGCTTCTTCTATGAGATGCCGGAGGTTATCCGCGATATAATTAAGCCGAGAGTTTCTATTTGCTCTGTTTGCCCGCCTGATGAAAACGGCTATGTATCACTCGGCGCAAACGTTGATTACATCGGCAGCACGATTGATTACTGCGAGGTTAAAATCGCACAGGTTAATAAATATGTGCCGAGAACACTCGGCGGCGCAGTCAGACACATCAGCGAATTTACACACCTTGTTGAAATTGACGAGGAGCTTCCCGAGGTGCCGACCATTCCGCTTACGGACGTTGAAAAGGCAATCGGCAAAAACTGCGCTTCACTGATAAATGACGGCGATTGCATTCAGCTTGGCATTGGCGGAATTCCGAATGCAATCTGTGCAGAGCTTGCACATAAAAAGGATTTGGGGCTTCATTCGGAAATGGTTGGCGACGGTGTTGTTGATTTAATTAAATCAGGCGTTATCAATAATTCAAAGAAGAATATTGACAGGGACAAGACCGTTGTAAGCTTCCTTTTCGGAACGAAAAAGCTTTTTGATTTTATTGACAATAATCCTGAGGTTGAGGTTAACCCGATTGAAATCGTTAACCACCCGCTAACCATTGCTCAGATTGATAATTTTGTTTCCGTTAATTCCTGCGTGCAGGTTGATTTAATGGGTCAGGTTGTTTCAGACAGCGTTGGCTATAACCAGATTTCAGGCGTCGGCGGTCAGGTTGATTTTGTTCGCGGCGCGGCGCTGAGCAAGGGCGGACGTTCAATTATTGCAATGCCCTCCGCTGCTAAGGGCGGCACGATATCAAAAATCGTGCCTGTTATCGACGAGGGCGCGGCAGTTACCACATCTCGCAACGATGTGGATTATATTATTACGGAATACGGCATTGCAAGACTTAAGGGCTTATCGCTTAAGGAAAGAGCAAAGGCGCTTATAAACATTGCACATCCTAATTTCCGTGATGAGCTTGCACTTGCATATGAAAAGCGCTTTCACCAAAAGCCTTTCTAAAAAGAATATTGCGTTAACTGAATGTATATGGTATAATAAATATGAATAAAAATTTATATTTATAAATTGAAAGGGGTAAAAATGGCAATTTTTAAAAGAGAGCACTTTGGCATTGCAAGGAAAATCGTTTCCAATATGACAAGCCAGAGCTGGGAGGAAATCCCCCACGCTACTATGAGCTATGAGCCTGACGCAACGGAATTTCTTGCCGAATGCAAAAAGCTCAACGAGGGCGTAACGGACAAGAGCCAGAAGATTTCCATCAACACGGTTATGCTTAAGGTTATCTGCGAGGGCTTAAAGGCTTCTCCGAAAATGAACTGCACGCTTGATTTCAAAAGGCATCTTGTTAGAGGCACGCTTCATTACCACGATAATATTGATATTTCAATGCCGATGATTCTTAAATCAGGCGAAATGATGACGGTTAATATGCACAATATGCAGGATAAATCCTTAACTGAAATGACTGCCGCTATTAACGACACCATCCGCCGCGCAAACAACTCCGATATGAACGAGGTTATGTTTGAGGTTTCAATGGATAACACGCTAACAGGCTTGAAGCACGGCAAGATTAAGCAGACCATTACGAGGCTTTACGGCTCAAAAATGCCCGGCAAGCATATGGTTAAGACCCTTTCCGGTGAGGCTAAGAAGAAGTATTATTCAATCCCGGTTGAGGACAGATTAACCAAGCACGATATCGAGCAGGGCACAACGACGGTTTCAAACCTCGGCTCGGTTTACAGAGAGCAGAAGGGCTTATGCATGCTGCTTGAAATAATTCCTCCGCAGACCACTGCATTTGCTATCAATGCAGCGCAGAAGCGTCCTACGGTTGTCAAGGATGAAAACGGCAACGATAAGATTGAGGTTAGAATGATTATGCCGATTACCATTGCAATTGACCACCGCTCACTTGATTACGGCGACTGCCTCCCCTTCTTCAGAAGACTGGATGAAATCTTTGCAGACCCGTCGGTTATTCAGAGCTGGAAATAAAAAAGCGGGCGGATGATATCCGCCCCTACAGTGAATTATTAAAAACTCTAATATAAAATGGCTATTTCACAAAAGTGAAATAGCCATTTTTTGTTAGGTTAAAGCGCCGTTTGAATCAAAGGTGTAGCGCTTGCCATCAATCTTCTGCTTGCCGGTTACCATAACGCCGCTTGCATTGAAGTAATACCACTTGCCGCCGCTCTTGAGCCAGCCCGTGTGCATTGCGCCGCTCGAATCGAAGTAATACCACGCGGAGCCGAGCTTTAGCCAGCCCGTCTGCATTGCGCCGCTTGAAGCTAAATAATACCATACGCTGCCGATTTTCTGCCAGCCCTTCTGCATAACGCCGAACTGATTAAGGTAATACCATTTGCCGCCGCTTTTAACCCAGCCCGTTTGCATTGCGCCGCTTGAGGCAAAGAAATGCCAATAGCCGTCAAGAAGCAGCCAGCCCGTCTGCATCGCGCCGTTTTCATTGAAATAATAATTCTTCTTATTAATCTCCTGCAAGCCCGTGAGCATTATTCCGTTTTCATCAAAATAATACCAGGCTTTTTTATAAAGCAGCCAGCCGACGGTTTTGTTTCCGTTTTCATCGTAATAATACCAATCGCCGCCGTGCTTTGACCAGGTGTTTGAATAATAAATCTTAAAGCTGAGCTCAACCGTGCCCGTGTAATTACCCTTACCCGTAATTATAACGGTTGCGGTTCCGCGCTTGACATTATCGGAATATTCAACCGTGAAATCCGTGCCCTTAATATACTTTGATGTAATAACCGCGGGCTTGATTTCGCTGCCTGTATAGCTGTAACCCGACTTTTCAAGAGAGAAAGCGGAAGCATCAAGCGCTGCGGGAACTATATCAAATTCAAGCGCTTTGGTGCCGCTGCAGTATTCGCCGATGAAATCAATATAAACCGTGCCCTTGCCGAGGTTTTTGTTTTCCCCGTAGCGGAGCCTGTATTCTGAATTTTCCGTGAAAGTAACGCCGTTCAGGCTAACGATAACCTTTGGGCAAATCTGACTTCCCGTATACGGATACTCGGTATACTCGGTTACAGCATCAAAATCCTCTGCCTGAGCTATGATTTTGAAGCTTGCCGAAGCGCTGTTCTTAGCAAATATATTCCCGCTTGCGGTTACTGTTGCAAGCCCTGCGTTAAGATTATTTGAATATGACAGAAGGTAGTTGCCCTGCAGCGATCTGCCGTCCGAATCAATGAGGCAAACCTCGGGCATAATCAGCGAGCCGCTGTATTCCTGGTTTTCAATCGGAGCGACGTTAAAATCATTAAGGCTTAAGGCAGATATTGAAAAGCTTCCCGTTACGACGCCTGCATAAGCTCCCGCTCCCTCAACCTTATAATAAGCCGTGCCTTTAGCCGCATTATTAGCAAAGGCGATTGTATAATCCTCACCCTCAGTCAGCGTAACGCCGTTTACGGTTACTCCGTATTCGGGAATTGTTCTTGCCTCAAACGGATTATAAACGGCGTTATCAACTGTTACGTCGGTTGATTTAATAACCGTTTTTCCGTCGGGCGTAACGTCCATACCCTCGTAAGGATTAACTGTATTTGCAATCAGATTCGGCGCATTAAGAGCTTCAAGCGCCGTACAGCCGTCCGTGCTGCCGATAACCCATGCATACGGAGCGTTTATCGTTTTTACATAACATCCGCTAATTCTGCCGATACTCTCAGCCTCAGGGAAGGTGAAAACGGTTATCCTATCCGTATCAAAGCTCTGATTTCCGATATAAATTGCATTATCAAGAGAAAGACTTCCAAGCTTTGAACATCCCGAAAATACGTTAAAGCCTACAAAGCTTGCTGCAGGAAACGCCGCCGTCCTGAGCGAAGCGCAGTTTTTAAACGCCTCGCCGCCGACGTAATCGGCATTTGTAAAGCACTGCGGAACGGCAGTAAGCGCCGAACAGCCGCTGAAGGTATAAGAAGGGAGATAATTCAGCTCGGGCAGATTAACCGTTTTAAGGTTATTACAATAGCTGAAAACGCCCTCTCCGAGCTGCTTTACCGAAGGCAGAGTTACGGTTTCAAACGCGCAATTGCTGAAGGAATAATAGCCTACCTGAACGAGCTTCGGGAAATTAACGCTTGCAAGGCTTTCGCAATTTTCAAATACTCTGTCCCCTATCACCTGCAGATTTTCGGCTTCAATATTCTGAAGCGCAGTGCAGCCCGAAAAGGCGTTATCCGAAAGCATAAGCGCGTTATCAAGCCTTACCGTTTCAAGCGAGTTGCAGTTATTGAACACCGCCTTGCCGAGGATTTTCATATTGGGCAGAGAAACGGATTTGAGAAATTTGCAGCCGTAAAAAGCGTTCTCTCCCAACGATTTAATATTATAAAGCTCAATATTTGTATAGCCCGAATATGAAAGCGCATAATCGCCGATATATTCAACCGAGGATAAATCAAAGTTATTTTCATCAATATGGCTGCAATTGCATAGCGCGCTGCTTCCGATTGAGGTGACAGCGCCAAACTGCAGAGATGAAAGGCTGATATCAAAATCAAAGCAGTTAAAGGGAATTTCTGTTACACCCTTTGCGCGGACGTGAGTAAGCGCAGAACAATCCTGAAAAGCAGAAGCACCTAAGCTTGTAACGCTATCAGGCAAATTAACGGAAATAAGCTTGCTGTTACCTGAAAATGCACCAATACCGACGGAGGTTACCTGAATTCCGTTAACATATTCGGGAACTGAAAGAATTTCAAAATCGCCGAGATAGCCGGTCAAGCAGCCGTTTTCGTCAACTATGTAGTTTTCATCCACGTCATAATCATTAAAGGAATACTCGGCAGAAGTTGTCTTTGAACGCAGATAGCCGTCGCAGTAAGCAGCGGCAACCACATAAGTATTTCCGCTTATAACAATGGGCGACTGATACAGAGTGCCGTTTTCGGGTGAAGGAATTTGATTGAGCACGCTTTCATCAAAGCCGGAAATATAATATATTTCCGCTCCGCTGGTGGCGCAGCTCATTTCAAGATTAAACAGCTTGTCATAAAAGCCCGATTCAACGGAGAAGGTTACGGGCATTACCATTTCACGGTCAAGATAACCGTAATATGAAATAATGCCGGCACCGTATTTATATCTGCTTGAATTGAGATATCTTGAAAACGGAGTTACGCTTGAAACAAGCCTGCTGAGCTC
The DNA here is from genome assembly GCA_905234995.1 of uncultured Eubacterium sp. Classification (GTDB taxonomy): domain Bacteria; phylum Bacillota; class Clostridia; order Oscillospirales; family Acutalibacteraceae; genus Eubacterium_R. Next base: position 5,828 of record CAJOJV010000022.1, read on the forward strand.
ATCGCCTTGTTTCCTTTTACCGTTAATTGTGAAATCCGTAGCGCAGGCGGCAGCAACAAAGGGCGTTGACATAGAGGTGCCGCTCATAGCCTTATAGCCGCCGTTGAGATAGGTTGAATAGATTGAAACGCCGGGGGCTGAAACGTCAACAACCGAACCGTAATTCGAAAAGCTTGCCGGCTGACCGTTGAAATCAGACGCGCCGACAGCAATACAATAATCAGAATTTGCAGGAAAACACTTGCTTGCATCATTTTTCTCATTACCCGCTGCCGCAACAAGAATACATCCTGCATCATAGGCTCTTTTAATAGCGGCTTTCATAGAAACATTTCCGCCGAAATCAGTGCCGCCGAGGCTCATACTGATAATATCCGCGCCATTCTCAACTGCATAGTTAATTGCCTCTGCTATATCACTGTCCGAGCCTGAGCCCGTCTTTGAGGTTAAGCCCTTAACAGGAAGCAGTTCAACGTTATCGGGTGTGTTTGCGGCAACTATACCTGCGCAGTGCGTGCCGTGTCCGACGATATCCTCAATACCGGACGGCGTTCTGTCACTCAGACGGTTTTCGAGATACGGGTGGTCTGAATCAATGCCCGTATCAACGATTGCAACCGTTAAGGTTTTGCGGTTTTTCAGCGTTTCGGCGTATTCAACAACGTAGGGCGAGCCAATATATTCAGCGCCCCACGAAAGATAATCCCCGTATTCATCGGAAGGAGTATCAAGAGCGTAATAAACGTCCTCACCGCTGACGCTGACAACGTTTTTGCATTCGCTCAGAATATCATAAGCAGCCTCAGTTGCCTGCTGCGAGTCAAAATCAAGAATGATATTTCCGAGTGAATCGATGCTTTTGCTGATTTCACTTACCTCAGGCAGCCTGCCCTTAGCCTCAACAATAAGGCGCAAAGTCTGAAACGGCTTATAATAAACCGTTTCACCGTCCAGCAGAGTTTTTTCAATTCCGCAAAGCAGAGCGAGCTCGTCAATAGGAGCGTACAAAACGCCGTTGTTTTCCGTTATATCAGCTGAAAAGCTTACTCTGCCGTTATCAATCAGAGCCACGTCTGAATCCGCGACAAGAGTTATTTCATTGCAGTCATTCTGAATGAGCGCACTGCCCTCAGAAACGCTGACCTCAATATCCGCGCCGCTGAAAGCACTTACGTCGACGAGGAGCTCGCCGCCGTCAACAACCATGCTAACAACCTCGTCGCGCTGAGTTACGCTTTCGTCTTCAACGATAATCGGGATAAAATAATCGTCATAGGGCGCAGCTTTAACGGCAGGCTCAGCCGAGCCGCCGTCTGCCGCAAGCGCGGTGCCCGAGGGCAAGCCTACGCCGGCAATTATTGAAATTGAAATCAGCAAAGCTAAAACCTTTTTCATCGGTTCCTCCAAAACAAATAAACATTATAATAGCGGGCAAACCTCGTCAAACTTCGTATCGGCGGATTTAATGGTCTGCTCATTTCCGATAACGACGGGAGTTGCATTATCAAGATAATTTTGAATAATCGGCGAAAGCGCCTTGATATCGTCAAGCGAGGTGGAGATAATCTGCTTTCTTACCGCAACAGCCTTTTCAATCGTCCTGCCGCAAAGGTCGCTGATAATTGCGGAAAGTCCGTCAATATACGGCGATTTCGGCATATCAAGCTTATTCATCGCGCCGATGACGAACTGACGAAGCTCTCTTTCATCAAGCTCAAGCGAATTGATATAATCCACCGTATTTCCGAAACAGGAAAGGGTTTCATCTAAATTCGGGTCACGGTAAGAAACCATACAAGCCGAGCCGTTATTATCAAAGCTGAGCATACATCCGTATGCCCCGCCGAGCACCCTGATATTCTGCCAAAGATAATCAGTGCTGAGCAGGTGCTGAAGCACGTTCAGATTTCCCTTTTTATTCTTTGCCTCATCGGGAAGCATACCGCAAAGCGCCGCATACTGAACCTGTGAGGAGGAATAAAGCGCAAGGCTTTCAGACTTTTGACGGTTAACGGATTTATTAATTTCTGCCTTTACGGGCTTATCCATAAGCTTAATAAAGCGCTCAGAATAATCATTAACGCCCGAAAGGAACTCCTCCTCGCCTACGTAGGAAATAATCCACGCATCAGGATTAAGAAGAGCATCAACAATGCCGTTCATTGCATCAACAATACTCTTGGCGTTTCTGTCAAAATCGGAAAGCAGCGAGCAAAGGAATTTATAAAAGCCGTAGCCCTTGAGGTTGTACTCATACGCGTTTGCGTCGTTATATTTTGCAAGACCAATCACCTTAGCCGCTGAATGCGAAGCCTCAAGCAGCTCGCGCGTCATCGAGGTTTTGAGCCTGAAAAGCAAATCGGAGATATGCGCCGTGTCCGAAAAATCGGTTGAACGCAGAATTTCCTTATTGATGTCAAACACCTTTTCTGCATTATCATAAAGGAAACGGCTGTGCCAGAGCATATAAGGCACAAGCTCTGCGCCATCCTTTGAGCCGTCAACGATAATGACAGAATGAGTAATTCCGCCCGTGTAATTATCAATCAGGCTTGAAAGCTCGGAATAGCTGTGCTCGGCAGTATCCATATTGCCGAAAAGCTCTGTGAAAATGCGGGTATAAGGCAGAAGCTCGGGCTTTAACGTGCGCAAATCAAACAGAAAATCAATATACGCAATGCCGTTTGTGTTCTTATTCTGGAACATCAGCTTTCTGCCGCAGACGTCACGGATTTCCGTTTCCTTTCTGTTTGGCATTTCGGATAAATCCGAGCGTTCAAGCAGCGGGATTTTTTCTGCCTGCTCCTTGGTGTCCTGCGAATTACGGTAAGCATTCAGCCTTTCAAAATCCGCAGCAAGCTCGTCAAAGGAATGGCGCTTTGAATTAACAGCGCACTTTTCGTTAAGAAGCTTATCCTCCCTCTGTGCAAATTCCGCGTCAGGATAAACCGTAACGAAGGAGCGATGCTTGTTCTCAATGAAATGCTTTTTGATGAACTGCTCAAAATAATCGGTTTCGGCAAGCTTTTTAAGCTCATCAACAGCATCAAAAAACTCAAGCATTTCAAGCGGGTTTTCCTCTTCATAAAGGAACTTGGGGAGAACCTGCATACCAAGCTCAATGCCCTTTGGCATCCATCCCTCGGTTATTTCCTTTTCCTGGAATTCAAGATTTCTGATAGCGGAATTAAGGCGTTCCTTATCTATGCCATTTTCGGCAAGCTCAAGAAGTACGCGGTCTATAACCTCTTTATATTTATCCTTTTCGCTCTCTCTGCAATATGCGCCGACGAAGCTTACAAACGGGCATTTTGCCATTTCCTCGGCAATAGCATAAAAGTCCTCGCCGATACCCTCCTTCTGCAGGGCTTCCTTGATATAAGCACCCTCAACGGTGCAAAGAATCCTGTCAAGCACGCGCAGGGTCAGGCACATTTTAGGATTATGCTTTTCGTGCACTGCAAAGCTGTAGGAATAATAATAGCCCTTTTCGGTATTCTCATTATCAGCGGGATAAGGCACAGCCGTATCCGAATCAAAGCAATCCGCGCTGATTTCAGGGATATGGTACATCTGCGTCTTTTCATATCCTGAAAGAAATTCCTCATCAATATAGGAAAGCATATCGTTCTCATTTATATCGCCGTAAAGGAAAATTACGCAGTTTGAGGCATTATAATGTCTGCGGTAAAAATCGCAGAGCTCCTCATATTCCAAATCGGCAACTGCAAGCGGCAGCCCGCCCGATTCAAATTGATAAGGAGTATTCTTAAACAGGGCTTTCATTGAGCCGTTAAGAATATGAAAATCGGCTGAGCCCTCTACGCCTCTCATTTCGTTATAAACGACGCCGTTAAAGCTGAGCACCTCGGCTTTATCAACGTCAACCTCAAAATGCCTGCCCTCCTGCAAAAAGATTTCCTTTTTATCGGGAAGGAGCGGGTTGAAAACGGCGTCAAGATAAACGTCGGCAAGATTTTTGAAATCCTTTTCATTGGTGCTTGCAACGGGATAAACCGTAAAATCGCTTGCCGTCATCGCGTTGAGGAAGCTGTACATTGAGCCCTTCATAAGCTGAACGAACGGGTCCTTAAGCGGATATTTTGCAGAGCCGCATAAAACGGAATGCTCAATAATATGCGGTATGCCCTTATCGTTTTCGGGAGGGGTTGAAAAGGCAATTGAAATTGCCTTGTTATTATCCTCTGCAGGCATAACGACAACCCTTGCCCCCGTTTTATCGTGAGTATATACTCTTGCGGTGCATTTTATATCACGGATATATTTTTCAGCTGAAAGTGTGTAACTCATAATTTGCCTCTTTTTCAAATGTTATTTTAGCATAGAATAATTATTAAAGCAATAATTACCGAAATATTCGGAATAAATGATAATAATTTCCTTGCAAGCGTATTATTTTGCTGACAGCATATTATTCATTTCTAAGTTATTATATAACTATAATAATATAAATTATACACCCTGTCAAACACAATCGGTTGAAAAATAATGTAAAAGGTGTTATTATGAATTAAGTAATTATCGGAGTTTGCTTTATGGAAAAATGCAGGAATTTCAAAAGATGCGGCGGCTGCCAGCTGCCTAATCTTGAATACGGCGAGCAGCTTGAATATAAGCAGAGGCAGGCGGAATATCTTTTGTCCGACTTCTGCAGGGTTAATGAAATTATCGGAATGGATAAGCCTTATCATTACCGTAACAAAGCAAGCGCCGTTTTTTATTATGATCGAAAAAAAAGGAAAACCGTTTCGGGAATTTATCAGGGCAGCTCCGGCAGAATTATGCCGATTGAAAGCTGCCTGCTTGAGGATGAAAAATCCGATGAGATTATTCAAACCGTTTGTAGGCTTGCGGATTCCTTTAAGCTGAAGCCTTATAGCCTTGAAACGGGTGCGGGCTTTCTGAGACACATACTCATCCGCAAGGGATTTAAAACCAATCAGTATATGGTCGTTCTCATAACCGCTTCCCCTGCCTTGCGCTCAAAGCGAAGCTTCGTTAACGCGCTGATAAAGGCACATCCCGAAATCACAACAATCGTGCAGAGCATTAATCCCGACGGCGAGGTGCTTACTCTCGGAGAAAAAAGCGAGGTTTTGTTCGGCAACGGTTTTATTGAGGACGAGCTCTGCGGCTGCCGTTTTCGCATTTCCCCCGCCTCTTTCTATCAGATTAACCCCGTGCAGACCGAAATTCTTTACGGCAAGGCAATTGAATTTGCGGGACTTACGGGAAGCGAAAGGATATTTGACGCTTACTGCGGCACGGGCACGATTGGCATAATCGCCGCAAAAAATGCAAAGGAAGCAATCGGCGTTGAAATAAATGAGGCTGCTGTTAAAGATGCAATAATTAACGCAGAGCGAAATGAAACGAATAATCAATTCATTTGCGCGGACGCGGAAGATTATCTGAACGCCGCCGCAAAGCACGACGAACGCTTTGACGTCATATTTATGGACCCTCCGCGCGCAGGCGCAACGGTTAAGTTTCTGAAATCTGCAGTTAAAGCAAATCCAAAGAAGATTGTTTATATCTCCTGCAATCCGAAAACGCTTGCAAGGGATTTGAAGTATTTAGATAAAAACGGATATAAAGTTAAAGAAATTCAGCCCGTTGATATGTTCCCAATGACGAAGCATATTGAGGCAGCAGTATTGATTACAAGGGCTTAGGCTGAGGATTAAATGCTATGATGTGCCGCAACAACCTTCGCCGCAATTCAGGAAAGACATTACATCAGGACAAAGCATAAGGAAAAATATGATTAATATTTCTGTTATCAGCAGGCGTTATGAGGTCAGGCGGCTTGGTGACGCGGATGCTGAGATGATTTTAAGCTTATATAAAGAAAATCCGCAATTTTATAAATACTGCGAGGAAGAGCCGACTATGGAGCAGGTGTTTGACGACCTGCACATTGCGCCGCCCGATATCGATTTTTCGGATAAATATTTCATCGGATTTTTTGACGGCGAAACGCTGATTGCCGTTATGGATTTGATTGACGGCTACCCTATAGAAAGCACTGCATACATCGGGCTTTTTATGATGAAAAAGAATTATCAGGGAAAGCAAATCGGCACGGCAATTATCAGAGAAACCGAGGAGTATTTGAAAAGGGCGGGTATTAAAGCTATCAGGCTTGCCATAAACAGTGGCAACCCGCAAGCAACGCATTTCTGGAAAAAAACGGTTTTGAAATTATTAAAGAAGTTGACCGCAACGGGTATCCGATGCTCGTGGCGGAGAAAACGATTTGAGGAGAGATAAAATTGGCTGTTAAGGAGAAAAAGAAGGCTGAAAATCAGCACCCGAATAAAATCGGGATTAAGGAAGCAATGGGCTATATGCTCGGCGATTCCGGCAATTTATTTGTGCTGACCTACGTTTCATCATTTCTGAAAGTGTTTTACACCGACGTGCTGAAAATTGCCACAAACAAGGTTGCAACCCTGTTTCTGGTTACGAGGCTTTGGGACGCTGTTAACGACCCGCTGTGGGGCGCAATTGTTGCAAAGCGCCCGCCGAGCGCACAGGGAAAATACAGGCCTTATCTTAAATGGATTGCCGTGCCCGTTGCGCTGGCACAGTTAATCTGCTTTTACGATATCACGCGGCACACCGATAAAATGTGGGTGATTATGCTGTTTGCTTACGTTACCTACATCAGCTTCGGTATGCTTTACACGGGGATTAACGTGCCCTTCGGCTCGCTTGCTTCGGTTATTACCGACGACCCGGACGGAAGAACTCTGCTTTCAACCTTCCGCTCAATCGGCGGAGGAATCGGCGGTGCGGCTCCCCTGCTGCTTGCTCCGTTTATTATTTATACTAAAACGACGGATTCACAGGGCAATGAATTCAACGTTGTTAACGCAAACGGAATGTTTAACTTTGCGCTTGCAATGGCGGTTTGCGCAATTATCTTTTACCTTATGTGCTACAAGGGCACCAAGGAGAGAGTTAAATCGGACGCCAATCCGCAGCTTGACATAAAGAGCGCTTACGGCGGAATGTTCAAGAGCAGGCCGTTCATCGTGCTTGCGGTTACGGGCGTTTTAATCAGCGGTCAGCTGCAGTTTGCTTCTCTTAATCAATATCTTTATAAAAATTATTTCTGCAACACAAATCTTTCCGTGCTCGGCTCAATCGCGCAGTATCTGCCGATGGCGCTGATGATTCCCGTTACGCCGATGCTCGTAAGAAAATTCGGCAAAAAGGAGCTTGCGGGCTTCGGCTCTCTCTTTGCGGCGATTGCGGCGATTGCCTGCTATTTCATTAAACCCAAGCCCGACCAGGCATGGATATTTATGATTGTGCTATTTATCATCGGCTTCGGCTATTCCTTCGTTTCTATCACAAACTGGGCAGTCGTTGCCGACGTTATCGATTATCAATTTGTTAAAACGGGCGTTAAGAGCGAAAGCGCGATTTATGCGGTTTACACCTTTGCAAGAAAATTCGGGCAGACGATTGCCGATTACGGCGGCTTAATGCTGCTCAGCAAGGTTGGCTACGACGTTCAGATTATGGCTAACGCGGGGTATGTTGACGGAGTAAGCGAGGGCATACTTAAGGTTTGCACGGCAATACCCGCCATTACATACACGCTTATTTACCTGCTTTACCGCTTTGCTTATCCGCTTACGAAGGAAAAGCTTGAGCCCATATATAAAAAAGTTCGCGAGGCGAATTCAAGCGAAATAAATGAATAAATAAGGGAGGGCTCAGAGACCCTCCCCTACGAAAAAGGATGTTCCGTATCGGAACATCCTTTTTAATTAATATGTAATGCAGTTTGTTGTGATGTATTTTGTGCCTGCGCGAACGAGTTTTTCCATAAGCTCAAGGTCATCGCAGGTCCAGGTTGCGGTTTCAAGCCCTGCCGCGTGAACGCGCTTAATCATCTCGCAATCGTTGCCCGTGTTATGCTCAAGATTGCAGTTATAGCTGATGCCGCAGTTTTCAACGGTTTTAGCCTTTTCAATTGCCTCATCCGTGATTTCATCAACAAGCAGGAACAAAGGAGCATCCGTTAATGCTCTGAGATCCGGCAAATCCTCAAACGAGAAGCAGATATAGGTTGCTTCAACGCCGTACTGCTTCTGGAGCGCAATAATCTCGTCATAATGAGAACGGTTGCGATTATACTTAATCTCAACAACGGCGTGCATATTATATTTAGCACAGGTGGCAAAGAATTCCTCAAGCGTGCAAATCTTTAAATCGGGGTACTTATCAACGTTGTGCCCGTTATTGTAATTAAGCTTCTGAAGCTGACTGAGGGTTGAAAGCTCAATAACCCTCATACCGTCCATCATACGGTAAGAAATCGGGTCATGCTGCAAAACCCAGGTGCCGTCAAGCGTTCTGTAAATATCACACTCAGCGCCCCAATAGCCTGCCTTTCCCGCTTCCTCATAAGCGGGCAAAGTATTCTCGGGAGCAACGGCTCTGAAGCCCCTGTGAGCCGTGAGAACGTAATCATCCTCATCGGTAAGATTTGAATCCTTAACGGTTTTAACCTCATAAGGAATAAGCTTGCAATAATTGTGATACCAAACTGCCTTTTTAACACCGTAAACCGCGCCCGCAACGCCTGCAACGCAAAGCGCCGCTGTTACGCCGATTTTAAGTGCCGACCATTTACTCATAAACATTACCTCCGTTCTGAGTTCTAAACTAATTATAATTCAAGACTGACACAATATCAAGAGCAATTATTTTTCTCCTCAACTATTCGGCGTATTTCCTCCTCAACAGCTTCAACCTCCGCCTGAAATTCGCGCGAGGATACGCGGAAGGCGCCGTTGCCGAGTATTATTAACTGCTCCGAATAATCAGAGGTAACGACTCTGACAAGATGATTTTTTGCAAGCTGATGAGTTGCTTTTTCAATATACATATCCGCGGTTTCTGCTTCCCTGGTATAAACGATATTAATGTTATTAACACGCTCAACCTCGCCGGGATTGCCTTTAACCTTATACGCATCAAACACGAGAATGAGCTCGCATTTCTTATAGCCCTGATAATTGCAGAGAATGTTTATCAGCGCCTGACGGGCAGATTCAATGTTATCCTGAGCAATAGCCTTAAGGCTTTCCCAGGCAAAGATTACGTTATAGGCGTCGATAAGCAGATAATCGGGCTTTAGATATTCGGAAGCTCCTCTGCGCTTATATTTGGAGTTATCCGAGGGAGCAACGTAGCTGCTTCTGCCCTCGGTTGAAGCGCGGCTTTTAACCGAGCCGTAGGTCTGCTCGAATATCTGCATAAGCTCTTTATCAAGCGCAAAGAGATTTTTCTGCCCCTTAATGCCCGAAAAATAGCCTTCCCTGCTGATGACAGTGCTCTGCGCCTTATCAGATGAAAGAGCGCTCGGCAGATGCATTCTGTCCTTAACCTCATTCCATTTAACGTTATAGCCTGCGCCATGCGAGCAAAAGACGGAATCTGCCGTATTTTCAACGTCAGCATCGCAATCATATGCAATTTCGGCTATAACCTCCGCAGCGTTATGGCAGGGCTCATAGCCCTTAAGATTGCAGGAAAGCCTGCCCCTGCCGTGGGTATACTGCATAAGCTCTCCTGTATAATCGCACATTGTTGACACCGGACAGGTGCCGTTAATAACCGAAAACTCGCCGAGCGTTTCGGGCTGATTAAAGCTGCCGTGCATACGCTGAATATCACTCATTGCCCTGCCGATGTTTTCCGACGGCACCTCAAGGCTGAACTCATATACGGGTTCAAGCAAAACCGATTTTGCACTGCGAAGCCCCTGGCGCACGGCGCGATAGGTTGCCTGCCTGAAATCACCGCCCTCCGTGTGCTTCGGATGAGCTTTGCCGGAAGCGAGAATTATTTCCATATCGGTTATCGGAGAGCCCGTTAAAACGCCGATATGCGTTTTCTCATACAGATGGGTTAAAATCAGCCTTTGCCAATTCTTATCAAGCAAATCCTCCTTACATTCGGATTTAAAAACCAAGCCGCTGTTACGCTCAGCAGGCTTTAAAATAAGATGAACCTCTGCATAATGGCGAAGCGGCTCAAAATGCCCGACGCCCTCAACGATATTATCAATAGTTTCTTTATAAATGATATTTCCCTTGCCGAAGCTAACGTCAAAGCCAAAGCGCTGAGAAATAATGCACTGCAAAACCTCAAGCTGGATTTCACCCATCAGCTGAACCTGGATTTCGCCGAGACGTTCATTCCAGACAACGCGCAGCTGCGGGTCCTCATTTTCAAGAATTTTCATTTTGGAGAGCACCGTGTGCACGTCCGTGCCGTCGTTAATCTCCAATCTGTAAGTCAGAACGGGCTCAAGAACGGGCAGGGCTGAATTTCTTTCAATGCCGAGTCCGTCGCCCGAGCCTGCAAAGGTTATGCCCGTAACGGCGCAGACCGTGCCTGCGGGAGCCTCATCAACTGCGTTGAAGCGCTCGCCGTTATATATTCTGATTTGATTAACCTTTTCGCCGTTTGCATTATTCTTTGCAGAAAGCACCTCTCTAACGCTTAGGCTGCCGCCGGTTACTTTAAGATGGGTTAACCTGATTCCCTGATTATCCTGTGATATTTTGAAAACCTTTGCGCCGAATTCGGCGGGATATTCGGGCATTTCAGTGTATTCACAAAGAAGCTTTAAGAAAGCCTCTACGCCGTCAAGCTTCAAGGCTGAGCCGAAAAGGCAGGGAAAAAGCTTTCTTTGCCCGATAGCGGATATAATATCTGCTTTATTGACGGCTTCGGTTTCATAATACTGATTTAATAAAGACTCATCGCAAACGGCAACGCTTTCAAAAAATTCGGCACTGCCCTCATCTGAAAAATCAACGCAGTTTTCGGAAAGCCTTGCTTTTAGCTGAGCCAAGATATCGGCAGAATTAACGCCTGCCAAATCCGTTTTATTAACGAAAATAAAGGTGGGAACGTTATACTTCCTAAGCAGCTTCCAGAGCGTTTGGGTATGGCTTTGAACGCCGTCCGTGCCGCTGATGACGAGGATTGCATAATCCAGCACCTGAAGCGTGCGTTCGGTTTCCGCAGAAAAATCAACGTGGCCGGGGGTATCAAGCAAAGTGAATTCCGTATCGCCGAAGCTCATAACCGCCTGCTTTGAAAAAATTGTTATTCCCCTCTCGCGTTCAAGTGAAAAGGTATCCAGAAAGGAATCGCGGTGGTCCACCCTGCCGAGCTTTGAAATTGCGCCCGAGGTATAAAGCATTGCTTCGGAAAGCGTGGTTTTGCCTGAGTCCACGTGCGCAAGAATGCCGACGACGATTTTATTCAATTGCCCACCCCCTTTTCAAAATTTCGGTTTATTTTTCCAATAAGTAAGCGCAGCCTCTGAAATCGCCGTTCAGGTCTGAGCCGAATTTTTCTTTAATTCTCCAACCGTCAAGGTGCTTCTCAACCGGCGGATTTGCGCCGTTTTCAAAGGTGTGAGCAATAAGCAGCGCCTCATTGCCGAGCTCTCTCAAAACGATTTGACAGCCCTGCGGCTTTGAATAATCCTTAACGTTAGTATCAATAACCGAGGTAAAGCCGTCCTTAACGATATGCTTTATTCGGCTGTAAAAATCAATTGCGTTTCGGCAAAGCTGCCACTGCTCATCGGTTAAATCAAAGATTTCGCCCGAAAGGCAAAGCCTGCCGAGGAATGATGCAGTAAGCAGATAATTTATCCTGTATTCGTCAGCATTTGCGCGAATGACTGCCCAAATCTGGCTTTGCTCCGGCTTGATTAATCTGTGCAGATTTGCGGCAATAAGCGGAATTGAATTGCACTCGTGCGCATCCGAAAAGCTCGCCATTGAAGCAAGCTCCATAAACGACGGCTCGAGCCTGTGCCCGCCGCTTGAGCAGTTTTCAATAACAAGCTCGGGAAGCTCATCGGAAAGATGTGCAAAGTATTTGCGTGTTGCCTCCACGCTCTGACGAAGTCCCTCGCCGCAGCTTTCAGCGCCGTCAACGCCCACGCCGATGGTTTCGTTATAATCAATCTTTACATATCCGAAGCCCGAATTTTTTAAAAGGCTGAGAACCTTTTCATCAAGATATTCCCAAACCTGCGGCTTACGCATATCAAGAAAGCGCCTGCCGCCTGCTGTTACGGAACAGCCGTCGCGGCTGAGTAAATAATCGGTTTTATTATAGATTTTTGAAGCCGAGCCGCAGGTTTCAAATTCAAACCAAATGCCCGGAATCAAGCCGTAAGAGCTGATAACGTCAGCGGCTTCCTTAATGCCGTTCGGGAAAAGCTCCGCGCTCGGGTTCCAATCCCCCGCTCCGCTGAACCAATCGCTGCAGGTTTTGGTTTTATACCATCCGCTGTCAATAACAAGATAACGAACACCCGTGCCCTGTAGCCTTTTGGCGGTTTTTCTGAGGTTTTCAAGAGTGGGATTTCCCCAGGATGTGCAATACTCGTTGAAAATCACTGGCATATCCTTATCCGGCTCTGCAATACGGGGATGCTGAGCCTTAACGAGCTTATCGCAAACCTCTGCAAGGCTTTTGCCTGTTGCAACAACCGCTTTCGGAGTTTCAAAGCTTTCGCCTGCATTAACGGTTTTGCTCCAATGTCCGTAATCGCGGTCCGCAATGCCACCCTGAATTGTTATGAAATCATCTTTCCTGAATATTTCAATCTGCCAGCTTGAGCCGCAATGGAGCTGAACGCCGAGAAAATCGCCGCTTTCGCTATTCTCAACAACGAGAAAAGGAAACCATTTTTTAACCGGCATTGAGCCAAGCTGGCCGAATTTTTCAATTCTCAAGCCGTGGCTTGCCCATGCGCGCTCCATATCAAGCTTGGATAAATCCTGAGAAACGAGCTTTCCCTCTGCGCTCCAGAAGGAGGCAGCCCTGTGAATACGATCCGCCTTAATGCCCTTAATTGCAAAGCTAGAAAGAAGCTCAAGCCGAGCTGGCTCGGCAGTGGCATTTTCAAAAACGGATTTACATTCAATCACGTTGCCGAGCTTCTTGTGATATGATTTTATAATATGTCCCTTGGCGCCCTCAAAAACGGTGCAATCCTCAGCTTCGGATTTAACGCGCATATTTCTGACAGACTCTCCGCGTGCAAGCGTGCTGCCGTTTCCGAAGCTACCGTCGTGCTCATCTCCCAAAAGGCGCCATTCAGTGTAAAATTCCATATCAAATCTCCCGAAATAAAGAAGTTTATTAATTATAACATATATATTGCAAAAAGAAAAGCCGAAGGACGAATCCTTCGGCTAAAAAATTTGGATTTAATCTTCGGAAGCTGCACTTTCATAAGAGGACTGAAGAAGACTTGCGTCCGAATCCGTAAGTATCCCCCGATGACGGAGTCGGCGTTTCGGCTTTCTTGCCGCAGGCAGCAAAGCTGAAACTGTCCGTCCAGCGTGATATAGTAGATGTGGTCGGTAAAAAGCGTTACATTAGGGAAAAGAAAAACAGGATTGGCGCAAGCTAATCCTGTTTTTCTTATTAGTGATTCGTCAGCATAACCAGCGTATTAAACCTGTTATTATCCGATGTAAATTTGGTGCTGCCGGAGTATTTTTCGGCAATGCTTTCAATGCTCTTTGTTCCGTTGCCGTGGAAGCTTGTTTGAAGACAGGCTCCCTTTTTTATTTGCAAGATTTATGATATAATTGAAAAAAGTTGCGATATATTTTCATTTTTTCGGTACTACCTTATGAAAGGCTTTTCAAAAAGCGGAAAGGAGGTATCTGATGCAGGATAATGGCAATGATAGCCTATTGTTGAAGCAGGCTTATGAGGATTATCATGAAATCATTTATAAATACTGTTATTCACGCCTCGGCGAGTATCATGATCTAGCTGAAGATTGTATGCAAAATGCATTTTTGGTATATTATCAAAAACTGATTTCCGGCGAAAATATTAAGTCGCCTAAAGCGTACCTGTACAGAATTGCCGAAAATATTGTAAAAAAGACCAGAGCAAAGCAACTCAGGCGAAACAGCAAAATCATACCACTTGATGCGGCGTATGACGTTAGTGCGCCCGAGGTTGATTTAACAAGTGTTGAATTTGATTACGATAAGATTAAAGAAATATTATTATCCACACTAAGTGATTCGGAGCAACTGCTATATGAACAAAAATATGTAAAGCGATTGACGCTTCGTGAAATTGCTCAAATATATAATATTGATCCAGCTGCAGTTGCCAACCGAACCTCAAGGCTACGAAAAAAGATTGCAGAACAGATAACTCCTGTTTTAGAAAAATACACGGAAGGAGGATATGAATGAACATAACAGTTAATGAAAAAAGCATTGCCTATGTTCTTAATGAACAGCGTTGCAAGAATGAAATTAAATATTATCTTAACAGAGTAATTGATGTTGAGATTGAAAAAGAAAATCCTGACACTGAGCTTCTTGATAACTGTACTGAACTTCTTTTTGCGCTTGAAACAGGCGATACATCCTCGCTTCCGAGTGCAGAGAATATGTTGATGTTATGTCAAAAGAACGCTAATAAAAACAGCGGCAGGGCAAAACAGATTGCGGCAGCTATTATGATTATGCTTGTAGCCACCGGTGCATTGTTGCAGGCGAATCCTGCAATTGCACAGCAGACGAGGGATTTGTTCAGCCAGATTGCATACGTCCTCGGCATATCTGCTGATGACAGTGAGAACGGCGAAAGCATCAAGTCGCTTTATGCTGTTTTTGAAACAGAACCGAATACAACAATTCACAATGAAAATGAGATAGACCTTAGTATTTTGAAAGTGATTGCCGTTGATAACGACGGTAATGAATATGAGGTTCCGCTTGAAAAATGTGAAATCACAAAAACTCCTGCTGCAGACGGAGAGAAAACGAAACTGATTCTAACCGTTGCATATAAGGGAGCGGCATTTTCAATAACATATACGATAGAGGGGTGAGAATATGAAAAAGTTAATAAGTAGTATTATTGCGTTAATAATGATTCTCACATCGCTTCCGCTTGTTGTGTCTGCAGACGATGATGCAGATGTACTCACAAGCAGTGACGGTAGGTTTAATTACCAAATTATCCTTGAAGATAGGGGTAAAAAATATGGAGAGATTACTTCTTATCTCGAAAAAGGCAGTGAGATAACGATTCCGTCAAGCCTTGACGATTGTATTATTGTAGGTATAAATACAGGAACCACATATGGCGCAATCAGTGCAAAGAATGTAACTGTCAGCGAAGGTATTGAGTATATTACGGGAAAGGCTTTTGCTAATACAAGTATTAATATTACCCTGCCGACAACACTTAAATATATTGGCAAGAATGCATTTAGCGACAGCACTATTAATAGGATTAATTTTCCTGAAGGGTTACAGGCTATTGACAGATCTGCCTTTTACGATGCTGACTTCAATGAAGAATTCAGAAATATTGTACTTCCTGACAGTTTGCTTTACTTGTGCAACAGAGCTTTTGCAGATAGCAATATTGAAAGTGTTGCCATTGGGGCAGACACTCAAATCTGTGGTATCTATTACAACTGGCCGGCAGAAATCAGCGAGTATGACACAGTTGAAGATATCAGTAAAGTTACCTATAATCCGTTTATTAACTGCGTTCAGCTGATGACTATTACAGTAAATGAACAAAACCCGTACCTGTCGGTTAAAGACAATATACTGTATGCGGATGATATGAAAACGCTGGTTAAGATTTGCGGCGATAGGTCAATCGTTGTTATCCCCGATAGTGTCGAAATTATCTGTGATAATTACTTTTACGGCAAGGAGTTCGAAAGCGTAACGCTTGGTAAATCACTTAAAGAAATTGATACTTCTATGTTCAGCGGCTCAAAGCTTGGCAAACTGATTTTTGCTCCCGATTCAAAAATCAGCACTATTTGTACAAATGCATTTTCCAACTGTGTTATTAGTGAAACAGTTACTTTTCCTGCTTCAGTAAGAATCATTGATAAGACGGCGTTTTTAAGGGCTGTTATTCCTCAAATTTCATTCGAAGAAAACTCTTCGCTGCAGAAGATAAATTACAGAGCCTTTGCGGTTAGCGAAATTCCTGTAATTGACCTGACAAACTGTACGCACCTTTATTACCTCAATCAGGATGCCTTTGCAAGCAGTGAAATCAGCAGTATTGATTTATCTCACACTTACGTGTCAGAAATTTTTCCCGATGTATTCAAAGATTGTAAGTTGCTAAAAAACGTTGTGCTTTCCGATTACACGGAAACCGTGTGGTATGATTCGTTCAAAAACTGCACAGCGCTTCGCAGTATAAACAGAGGTCAGGTTAATACGTTTCACGCAGATGCGTTTAAAGGCTGCGATGCTTCTTTGATTGAAAACACAAATCCTCGTGAGCCGATTAATAGCGATACCTTTGGCGATTATGAATACACGGAATATGTCAGCGGCATAACAATTACAAAATATATCGGTTACGGTGGCGATGTAGTAATACCGAATGAAATAAACGGCAAACCAGTTACCGAAATAGGACAGTATGCATTTTACTACAAAAAGAATATAGACAGCGTTGTTTTACCGAAACATCTTGAAAAAATATACACTCACGCCTTTGCTTCAAGCGATATAAAGCATATATCGCCTCTTCCCGACAGCGTGCGTTATATAGGAAGTTATGCGTTCGCATGGAATAGTTTTGACGGTTTAACCCTTAACGAAGGTGTTGAGTATATAGGAGAATATGCTCTTGAGGAATGCAGGGTTACATACATACCCGACAGTGTAAAGTATTTAGGTCTTGGCTCGCTTGACTCAACATTTATCAGCGAAATATACTTCGGTGCGGGACTTGTGGATATTGACGACCAGATATTTGAAATGACCTACGGCGATAACGCTGCAGGCGAGGACATTATGCTTGCAAGTATTGAGGTAAGTGCCGATAATCCGATTTATAAAAGCGTTGATGGAGTGCTCTACAGCAAGGATGGCAGCGAACTGATTCGTTATCCCGCTTCAAAAACAGACGAGAAATTTGTTATCCCTGAAGCTGTAAAAAAGCTTAAGAGTTATTCGTTTGCAGGTTTGAAATATCTGAAAAAACTTACTGTTACAAAAAATGTTGCCACAATTGAGGATTGGGCATTAGAATGCACAAATTCATTTGAATCGGTAGAGTTTACGGATAACGCCGTGCTAAAATCGCTTTTTTACACCTTTTATGACTGTAAGAATCTAAAAAGCGTTAAGTTCGGAAAAAACATGGCAATCAAAAAGATGAACAGTACTTTTGAAGGTTCGGGCATTGAAGAAACGGAAATACCTTCAAGTGTGCGCCTCTTACTTCAAACATTTGAAAACACGCCGCTAAAGAGTGTTAAGATTAACTGTGGTGTGGAAATTATAGGTGTAGGAACATTTAGAAATTGTAATATTACCTCTGTTAGTTTGCCTGACAGTGTGCAGTCAGTTGCGCGCCTGGCATTTTCAGGCTGTGACAATCTTAATGAAATTGAACTTAACAGTGTAAGAACGCTGGGTTCACTTACTTTTGAAAACTGCACTGGTTTGACAAGCATTGATCTAACGGGTGTCAGATATGATAATACGGATGCCAATAACACCTTCAAGGGATGCACAAATCTGACAAAACTGTATTTTACCAAGGAGGATAGCGAGTGCTATATCGGTGAGGATAATGTTGCCGATAACGAAACGGTTGAAACTGTTGTTATTGGCGGAGGCATTGTTGAAATAAAAAGCAGAGCGTTTGCAAACTGTAAGAATCTTTCTGTTGCAATGATTAGTGACGGCGTAACTTCTATTGACGAAACCGCTTTTGAAGGTTGCGATAATCTAACCATTATGTGTATGGAACAATCATTTGCGCAGACTTATGCTGAGAAAAACAGCATTCCATATACAACCTTGGTGGTGGATGCCATACCTGACCAAGCTTATACCGGAAAGCCGTTAACTCCTCCGCTGAATGTTCATATCGGCAATGCCGATTTGTTCGTGAATAAGGATTATTCCGCAAGCTATGAGGATAATATCGCTGTGGGAACGGCAAAGGTTACGGTTCTTGGCAAAGGCGATTATGAAATCTTCGGAACGGTGTCACGCTTTCAAATTGTTAAGGATGAATCTGTAACACCGCAACCAACAGGCGACGAAACAGACACAGATAAGCCTACAGAAAAGCCAGCACCAACTAGTGATACCGTACAGCCTCAAGCAAATGCATTGACAAGCAGTGATTCAAGGGTTCGTCAGCACGCTCCATCAACGGCGACAAGCAATGCCATTGGTCAGCAAACGATTGTGGTAAACACCGAATCGGAAATAATGCCAGACTCAGGGCAAGATGATGCGCTTGGCGAAAGCAACGATAATGCCGATGATGCTACAACCGATGTTATTAATAATGCAGATAGCGATACTGACAAATCTGATAAGAGTTCAGATGAAGAATCAAATAGAAAACCCTACTTTGCTGTCAGCGGAATTACAGCTGGATGTGCCATTTCTGCTATATTTTCGTATTTCTTCATAATCAAAAAAAGAAAGATTTAAAAAAACAGTGCTTGTGCTAACAACATAACCTGCCGACCTCGACATCGGCGGCGGGATATAACACTAAAGGCTTCGGATTACTCCGAAGCCTTTGCGATTTGCTCATTTATATACTTTTCAATTTCAGCGACAAACTTAACCGCATTCTCGTGCTGGTCTACTACTTCCCGTTTTGAAACAACATAGAAATCTGCATAGTCGTTATCTTTCCTTAAATCAAATGCGGTGGTTGCTGTCTTGCCGTATTCTTTATCAAAAATCTCTGTTTTGATATAAGCATGGTTGAAATGCGCCATAACGCCGGAGTGCTATTTGAAACCGACTCCTTCGAGAGCGTTTAATGAATTCATCGCATGGAAGATTGCATAGTAGGAACGGTTAGCACTATCGGAATAAAACTCGTCGTCAAGCAATACCTTTGATGCCTTCAGGCAATCCTTTGCTTTTTCAATTCGGTAATTAGCAAGAGCTATATTGTCTTCCTTAAGCAACTAAATCCACTCCTTCCTTCTCAACATTCTTAAAGAAAGGATAACTTGTCTTATATCTTTCATAAGTTGCGTTATCCTGAATGAAGACGGAAAGCAGAACATCATATTCTAAATCCAAATCGTAGATATAATCAGATAATTCCTTCTTGGCGTTCCCTCTTTCAGCAGGGGAAATATCTGCAATAATCATAACGTCAATGTCTGACTCTTCGTCATAATCGCCGCGAGCATAAGAGCCGTATAGCTTGACTGCTACCAGCGAATCACCGAACACGCTCTTTGCCTGATCGCAAACCTTGTCAAGAACAAACTTCAAAGTATTCTGAGTGCACATATTTCCACCTCCTAATGAATTTATATATTTATTATAACCTAAAAAAGAAGCAAATGCAACCGTATATAAACGACTTCTGATTTTGCCGAGGACGTTAATGTTGTATAAAAAAAGCAGCAAGAATACACTTGCTGCTTTTATGGTGCACCTGACAGGACTTTCTTCTCCGGCTATCGAACAGTCCACCGGACTGTTATCCCAATCGGCGCACATATGCGCGCCTCTTGGAGGTCGTTTCAAGTCCTGCTCTTTA
>CAJOJV010000023.1:0-24865 GCA_905234995.1 uncultured Eubacterium sp.
CCGCCGTACTGACTGATAATTATGCTTGCTGCCTTAGGGTCGCACTTTTTTATATTAATCGGATACTGAAGCTTTTTGATATAGCTGAACATATAATCTCTCCTAAAATTAGTTTTAACCCATTTTATTCATTTACACGGCGAATGTTAATTTGTTGTAAATATTGGCGTTTTTGTTGTATTTTTTTTACAAATGTGTTAAAATAACTAATTGGATTATGATTAACCAATTCTAACAAATGAGGAATTTTTTATGAAATTATCTTTGGTTGTGCCCTGCTATAATGAAGAGGGCAACGTCGAAAAGTTTTATGACGAAGTAAACAAGGCTTTTGCAGACAAGGTTTACGATTACGAATTCGTGTTCGTGAACGACGGCAGTAAGGACCAAACCTACCCCCGCCTGAAAAAGCTTTATGAGGAGCATCCCGAATCCCAGATTCAGGTGCTTTCCTTCAGCCGCAATTTCGGCAAGGAGGCTGCAATCTATGCGGGGCTTAAAAACGTCCGCGGCGATATCGTGTGCCTGATTGACGCCGATTTGCAGCAGCGCCCCGAGGTCGTTTTAAGAATGCTTGATACGATGAATTCGGGCGAGGATATTGATTGCGTAACCGCTTATCAGGATGAGCGCAAGGAAAGCAAGCTGATGACGGCTATGAAATCCGCCTTCTATAAAATCATCAACGGTATTACGGACGTCCCGTTCGTTAACGGCGCCTCCGATTTCAGGCTGATGAAGCGCAAGATGGTTGACGCTATCGTTGAAATGGGCGAGTATCACCGCTTCTCAAAGGGTATTTTCAGCTTCGTCGGCTTTAACACGGAATATATTCCTTACACCGTTGAGAAAAGGGAAAGCGGCGAATCCAAGTGGGGCTTCAGAAAGCTGCTCAAGTATGCGTTTGAGGGCATCGTTTCCTTCACAACCTTCCCGCTTAAAATAGGCACCTACGTCGGCACCTTCACGGCAATCGCTTCCTTGCTTTATCTTATTGCCGTTATTATTGAAAAGCTTGCCTTCGGCATCAAGGCGCCCGGCTATGCAACCATCGTCGTTATTATGCTTTTCCTCGGCGGTCTGCAGCTTTTCTGCCTCGGTATGATTGGCGAATATCTTTCAAAGATTTACGTTCAGGTTAAGGACAGGCCTATTTTCGTGCTCAAGGAGCATCTCGGCAAGGATAATCTTCAGATTGATGAGGAATTAAGTTTTATTAAGGATTTAAATACCGATGAAGAAAATTAAGGATTTATTTATTAAGTATAAGGAAATTATAACCTATATTATTTTCGGCGTGCTTACAACGATTGTAAGCTGGGGCACATACACCGTTCTGGTGCATCTCTTCAAGGGCGCAATCCCGAAGGAGGATGTCAGGGTTGCGGTTGCAAACGTTTTAAGCTGGATTGCCGGTGTTGCCTTTGCGTACGTAACCAATAAGCTCTGGGTTTTCGAATCCAAAAGCTGGAAGCCCTCACTCGTTATCAAGGAGGTTATCAGCTTCGTTGCATCAAGGGGAATCACGGGCGTTATTGAAATCGTCTGCGTTCCGCTGCTTGCAAAAACGGGCTTTGATAATCTGTTTTATCACCTCGTTGAAAAGCTCGGGCTCACTGCAAATATCCTGTTTACGGATGGCATTTATTCAAAGATTTCGCTTTCCGTAATAGTCGTTATTCTTAATTACGTTTTCTCAAAGCTTTTCGTTTTCAAAAACAAAAAATCAAAAGAGGAAACCGAAGCGCCGGAGAATAATGAAGAATAATAAAAGCCTTGGGGTTGCTTGAAACCCCAAGGCTTTTTTCATTTAATTATTTAGCTTTTATCTGGGATTTGACGATGTGCGTTATCGCTTTGGTTCCCTTGGTAACGTAGTTTTTAAGGTTGCCTGCAAAGCCCGTCATAATCGGGTTTTTAAGCTTGCTTTCGTCAATGCCGTCCGCCTGTGCGGTTTTGAACTTAACGTTGTCGCCGTAGAACGGGGAGAGAATTCCGCTCTCGTTTTCAGCGGCAACCGCGCCGTCTGCAAAGGCAAGAATATCCGCAAGCTGCTCGCCGCTCGGCATATCGGAATTAATGCCGAAGAATGCCATCATCGCCGTTTCGCTGTTGCCGTTATAAGCGGGGCCGATTGATTTGCCCTGCGGGGTAACCAGCGTGTAGGTGTCCAGAATTTCATCCTTCGCTCTGCCCCAGTGGTGGCGCTGTTTGCCGTAGTAATGCCCGAACGGGTTCATTCTCACGGTCTTGTCAGCCTCAAGCCTCATCGGGCAGAATGCCATTGCGTTAAGCACGTTTCTTGCGTTTGCAATAACGAGCCCGTTATCGCCGTCCGTAAGCCCGATAAGCCCCGCCGTAAGCTGATGGTTAAAGGATTTAATTTCCCTGTTTTTCTCATCGCATTCGGGGAAGCTCTGCGTGCGGAAGCTTGAAATATCGCCCATAAAGTTGCGCTTGATAACGGAAATATCGCCGTGAAGCTTAGGCGTAATCTGGAAGGGCACAGCCTCCTCCCAGCTCATATCGCTGAACCTGCCGAGCGAGGAATTCTCGGTTGAAATCGAGGTGAGCTCGGGGGTGTAGGGATAATTAACCGTCGTCTTAACGAACACCGCGTCGCAGAAATCAGCCTTGATAAAATCGTAGGCAAAGCTGCCCTGCTCGGTCTGATTCGGCAGATTGATAACGCCTTTGATTCGGATACCCTCGCCGCTGCCTCCGACTGCAATAGGCTCAATGCCGGTCTTTTCAAAATCATATTGCTTTTTGTCGTAAGTGATAAAGCTCTTGAGGAAATCCTCGTCGCCGATTTCCCTGCCGTTCAGGCGCACGCTGTAAATATTGCCGTAAACGGAGAATTTGATTTCAAGCGATTTCGATTTAATAACCCCGTCGTTTTCAGCGGCGGGCTTTTTATCGCCGATTTTAACGTCAATGCCGTATTGCTTTTTGATTTTGTCAAAACGCATAATTGCAAAAACGCTGCTCAGCTTTTCATCCATTGCAATAACTGCGTAATCCTTTAAATCTGGGGATTTCAGAATAATCTGTGAAGCGTCCTCAATATCTGCGTCAACCTTAAGCTGAACGCACTGCAAATCGGAATTTGCGGTGTTAAACACCGTCAGCTTCTTAAAGCTTTTTAGTGCGCCGCGCTCCTCTGAAATAATTCTGTCTGCAAGCTCGTCCGCCTTTTTCTCGCGCTGAATGTTCAGCACGGGCGTTGCAAGACCGAAGTGCGTGGTTGAAAGCAGCAGCACTCTGTCGTTAAAGGAGGGGGAGTCAAAATCGGATTTTGCATTAACCTCCGCCATCGTGCGCGCTCTTTCAATCGCAGTCCAGATTTTTCTGTTATAAGGCTTTTCAGCCCAGGAGGCGTAGCCCGTGAAATTGCCGTCCGCAGTATCCTGAGTGAAATGAATTTTGCCGATTGCGCCGTGGTCTTTAAGATATCCGCCCGGCGTGTTGAATTCAACGAAATCCAAATCCGCAACCTCGCGCACAAGCCCGTTAATACCGTCTGAATTTGCAACCCTGCCCTTGATGAGCGGAATGTTCATCGGCTCCCAGAAGGGGCTGTCCGCGTCCATATTAACGAAGATGAACATATCGCTGTTAATCTCGCCGCTTTCCTGCTTTGCGTGCAGCTCCTTAACCCATGCGCGCAGGCAGCCCGCGTCGCAAACGTCGGAGTTATTATAGGTGGGCAGGATAGTCATGCTCTCGCCCTTGTAGGTGTAGGTGAGCGGGTTAAAAGCAATCTCGTCGGGCAGCTTGGGCACGATAGTCCTGAATGCGTCAAACGGCACGCAGGAGTAATAAAGGCAGAGCGCCTTAACGCCAAGCTTGTTGTAAAGCGAAACCTGCGACGGGGTAAACATAACCTCCTGCGGGCGCACGATTTTTTCATATTTGCCAAAGATATCCTGCAGTCCAGAGCCATGAGGATTTGTTACGGCAAGCTCAATTGATGCCTCAAACTCCTCCTCATTCATAGCGGCAAGAGCGCCGTTTGAATAGCCCATAATTATGTTTTCATCGCCGTGCTCCTTAACTCGGCGCTTCATCCCCTCAATAATATCGGGTGCGTATTCGGGCAGAATCTGCTCAAGAGAGAAGAAATTCTCACTGTCCCAAGTGCCCTTAACGGGTATGCCGTCCTCATTGCATTTGTCAAGCACGTCAATAATCTGCCTGATTATTCTTATGTCGGAGCCGAAGCCGAGGCTGTCGTTAGTATCGCCCCTGTAGGAATGATAGCAGTTAACGTGAAAGCCGAAGCCAACGTGAATTTTGTTTTCCTTCATAATGTTTACTCCTCAATTGCTCTCTGAGCCTCAAGCTCCGTGTGAACCTCGGCAAGCTTTTTCTTGGAAAGATTGTAGCCGAAGAAGAGCAGGATTGCCATAAGCCCAAGCATAATTGCGGGAACGAGCGTTGAAATATCGTAAAGCTTTGCAAGCACGTCGTCGCCAAGCGCGATGCCCTGCTTTGAAAGCTCGCCGTCATAGTTAATAAAGGCAAGCAGCGCGTTAAGACCAACGCCCGCAAGCGTCTGACCAAGCTTTCTTGTGAAGGAGAAGAATGCATAAGCCATGCCTTCCTCTCTCTTGCCCGTTCTCAGCTCGTGGTAATCAATAACGTCCATAACGAGCGCCCATACCTCAAGCACAAGGAAGGTCTGCCCAAGCCCTGAGAAGAAGGTTAAGCCAAGGAAGAAATATGCGTTATGCGCAAGCGCCGTGCCTCTGACAAGGAACAGCACCATGCAGACGATTGTTGCAAAAGCCATACCAACCGCGCAAAGCTCCTTCTTGCCGAAGCGGGTAATCATCTTGTTCATAATCGGAATAAAGATTGCCATCGGCAGATACGTGCAAACGGAAACCATTGCATAAAGCCCCGGCTTGCCGTAATAATCCGTGAAAAGATATGTGAAGGTGGATTGATAATAAAACTGGAATGCAATCAGCAGCATTGAAGCAAGGCAGAGCATAACGAAGGGTCTGTTCGTCATCAGCGCCTTAAGGGTTGCTATTGCGTTGTAGTTTTCATTCTTCTTTTTCTTCTGCGGGGCAATTCTTTCCTTGGTCAGCTTATAGTGGCCGAAGTAAACCAGCACGGATACGACTGAAAGAATAAGCACGCACCAGAAAAGCTTTGTTTCGTTGAGCGCCTGAATCTTTGTGCCGTTAGCGTATTCGCCCGTAACGGTGTAAACAATCATCGGCAGAATAATGGTGCCCGGCAGACCGCCGACTCCTGCGCCGATTGAGCGCCACATTGAAAGGGAGGAGCGCTCAAGCTCATCGTCAGTAATGACGGAAGCAAGCGAGCCGTAAGGAATGTTAACCGCGGTGTACATCATACCGTAAGCGATATATGTAACATAAGCGTAAATCAGATATTTGCCCTCTGAAAGTCCCGGGATTTTAAGAAACATAAATGCCGCCGCAATTGCAAGCGGAATTGAAAAGCCTAAAATCCACGGGCGGAACTGCCCCTTGGGGCTGGGCTTTCTGGATTGAATGAAAGCACCCCAGAGCGGGTCGTTAATAGCGTCCCAGATTCTTGCAATCAGAATCAGCACAACGATTTTTGCGGGGCTGATTCCGAGTGCGTCCGTGTAAAATTTGTTTTGAAATGCGCCTATGAGCGAGAAGGTTAAAAGTCCGCCCATATCGCCCATTGCATAGCCGATTTTGTCTTTCAGCTTAATGCCGTGGGTCAATGCTTTTTCTGCCATAAATTTCTCTCCTTAAAACTGTTTTTCAAAAAAGAATTTCTGCGCCGCAGCCGCAGTTGCGCCGATGTAATCGCTCTTCTCATTAAGCGCGCTTATTCTCAGCATACTGCTCTTTAAATTGCCGTTGTAGCGCAGGCACTGCTTTGAAAGCTTTTTTGCTATGTCTTTATTATAAAACATCGCGCCGAAAAACACAATGTTTTGAGCGTTTAAAATTGTTGCCGTATTTGTCAGCGCAAGGGCAACCAAATCAATCTTTTCATCAATGATGTTGATGATGCGCTCGTCCTTTGTTGCGGCAAGCTCCTCAACGGTCAGGCTTTCGCCCGCCTCCTTGATGATTTCCTCTGCCGAGGCAACGGTTTCAAGGCAGCCGTAGCGCCCGCAGCGGCAGCGCCTGCCGCCGGGGTTAACGATGTAATGCCCGATTTCCGTAACGCTGCTGTCACCGCCGGAAAAAACTCTGCCGTTTGCAATAACGGCTGAGCCGATGCCGTAGCCCCATTTCAGGAATAAAACGGATTCCTCGTTTTTGGTGCTGCCGTAAATCAGCTCGCTGAGCGCAAATGCCTTAACGTTGTTTTCAACGGCGCAGGGCAGCCCGAATGCCGCCTCAAATTTTTCGGCAAGCGCGCCGTCCTTCCAAACGCCGAAATCATCCTGCCCGGGCGAGCCGATAACGCAAACGCCGATGCCGATGATATCGCGCTTTCTTTCAAAGCCTTTCAGGAATTCCTCAGCCTTGCCGATAACCTCCTGCACATTATTGCAGAAGGGCAGGGCTTCGCGCAAAAGCAGCCTTCCGCTGATATCGGAAACCGAAAGCGTGATTGCCTGCGCCTCGGCGTTGATGCCTAAAATCAGCTTTTCCTCGGCATTGAGGGTGAGCAGGATTTCGCGCCTGCCCGCCTTTGCCTCGCTGATTTCAGCCTCGCCGATTTCCCTGATGCAGCCCTCGTCAATCAGGCGCTTGCTGATTTTGGTAACCGCGGCGGGGGTGAGCTCAAGCCTTGCGGCAATCTCCTTGCGTGAAAGCGCCTTTTCGCTGTTAAGCAGGTAAAGCAGCGCGCTCTCGTTATTCGATTTTATGCTCTTGATATTAATACCTGTCTGCTTCATATAATCACTTTAAAAACAGCGATATTCCGCTGATGAACATAAGAATATAGCTCGTAATCAGAAAGGCTTTCTGGTTCATCTTTTTGCTGATAAGCCTGCCGATGAGAATTGAAAGCACGAGGAAGAAGAACAGCACGATAAACACGATAAAGAAACGCGCGTTTATATATCCCGCCTTGATATCGGTGCAGAATATAATCATATTCAGAACAATCCATACTGCGGAAAGCGTTGCCCTGAATTCCTTTGAATCCTTCATTCTTGCCGATGCGTATGTAACAAGCAGCGGGCCGCCACAAACGAACATTCCGTGCACGAGCCCTGCCGAAATCAGCAGAATGAGCGCAATCGGTGCGGAAAGCGGCTTATCGTCCTTCTTTTTGACGAAAAGATATGTGTCAAAAAGCGTAAAGAAAATTACAACCGAGCCCAGCAGCTTATAAAGCAGGGAGGGGTTGAGCGCAAAGTGGTGCGTTATATACGTGCCTCCCGCAATGCCAATCAGCATTATCGCTATTATTTTGAAAAATTCTTTTTTGTTTATTGCCTTGTAATCGTTGACGAGCACCCCGATGGAGGTTACAACGCCGAGCATATTGAGTATCGGCTTTGCAACGTCGTATCCCACGAGCATAACGGAAAAGGGCATAGCTAAAACCGTGCCCGCAAAGCCCGTTATGCACTGGATTATATTGGATAATACGACAACGATTATGAACGTTATAAATCTGAGCATTAAAACTTTTCTACCTTAATTCCAAGCGTGTTTGCCAAGATTTCAAGCTCGGCTTCAATATCACCCATTGCAACTGCAAAATGCGGCTCCCAGCCTGCGCAAACGGAATCGTTAACGATTTTTGCAGCGTCGTTCTTCGTCCTGATAACGATTGATGTGCCGAGGAACTGCTTGGGTTTATCAAGCGCCTCGCCGCCCGCAATGAAGAAGCGGAATTCGCCATTCGCATTCTTGCCGATGCGGAAAACCGTAACCTTCGGCTCAGCCTTGCAGCCGAATTCAAGCGTGGGGCCAATCTTTCTGTTGCAGTGCACGCCTGCCTCGGCGCCCGTGTCCTCTCTCGCAAGGGAGCAGGCTGCCGTGCCGCAGTGCCAGAAGGTAATCGTGTTTTCACCCTCGTCCATAGAAACGGGGTCGCCGAAAAATGCGGGCTTGCCTGTCAGATATTGGCAGGCAAACATTGAAAGCGCGCCGTAGGTGTCAGCCTCGCAGGAGGAGGCAACGCCAAGGTCGTTCAGCATTGCAAGCACTACGCATACGGGCGTGCCGAATGCGGTGAAGAAATCAGGCCAGCAGCGGCTTGAAAGCGCGCCGATGTTGTTTTCCTTAACGTATTCGGCATAGGCTCTGTAAAGCCTTGCAAAATCAAGCACGTTCTTTTCCCTGATGCTGTCAAGCGCCCTGATTTTGCCTCTTGCGTCCGCAAGATAATCGGCAACGTCCTCGTCTGTAAAGGTCTTTGCCTTGTCAATCAGCTCTCTTGCTTCAATCGAAATCAGATTGGTGCCGAAGGTTGCCACCATCTCAGCGTCAAGCCCTCTGCCGAAGCCGAAGCCCTGCGGGGTGTGGCCAACCTGCAGAAGATTAAGCTCCCTCATTGCAATTCTGAGCCTTGAAGCGCTGATTGCAGCCTCAAGCGTTTTTTGCACTTTCTCCTCTCCCGGAGCGCCGAAAACGTAAGTAAACGGCCTGCCGAAGCTTTTCAGCATATTTGCCGCGGAGTATGCGCCCGTCAGTGAATTGAGGCGCAGTCTGCCGCCGTCAATAACGGGCTCGCGCAGCGTCCACAGCACAACGGGGCAGGAGAACTTTCTTAAAACCTCCATTATGTATGCGCCGTTTGCAAAGGTGATGTTCTGCACGATAACCAAATCGGGATTAATGCCGTCCAGAAATGCGTTCAGCCTGTCAATCGTCAGCAGCATTTCCTCGGGCACCTTGATATCCCTGTCAAATTTTCTCAAAACCTCTATTGAGCTTTCAAATTCCTTTTGCGCGCTTTCCAGATGAAAGGTCGGCGCGCCGATGGGAATGTATGCGGTTTCAAATTTCATAATGCTTTCCTTATTTAATCAGTATTTCAGTTCCTTGTTTTCGCCGATGAGCCCCGCAACCGCGCCCTGCTTAATCAGCGGCTCGCGCTCGGGGTGGGCGATAACCCATTTGTTTTTCTGCAGCAGCAGTCTGTCCTCGGGGCATTTCGCCTCAGGCTTCTTTTCAAGCGGAGTGTTCGTGCCCCTCGGCAGAACGACTATGTCCTTAAAGCCCTCGTCGCAGGTGCGGCAGGGGGAAAGGTGCAGCG
Organism: uncultured Eubacterium sp.; assembly: GCA_905234995.1. Lineage (GTDB taxonomy): Bacteria > Bacillota > Clostridia > Oscillospirales > Acutalibacteraceae > Eubacterium_R. The sequence goes on from CAJOJV010000023.1 coordinate 9,187, forward strand.
TCGTCTGAAACATTTCAATCGCCGTGCCCTTCGGAACGAAGAAAACGGTTTCGTTGCCCACGGTGAATTGATTGTTTTCAATCTGCCACATGTGCCCGAGCACGAGCATAAAATCCGTAACGGCAATATTCAGCTCGCTGCCCTTGTGGTATTCAAAGCCGTTATAGGTTGTGTTTCTGCCGTTGCAGTATCCAATCTGAATCGGCATTCCGCCGTAAATCGCGCTTTGGATTTCATCAAAAACTCCGCAGCTTTCCAAGCCCTCAACGCTTGGCACGTAAATATTTCCGCTTTCGGGTATCGGCGTTTCCTTTTCCATATAAGCAATCAGCTCGGAAAAATCATAACCCGTGATTATGCTGCCGAAGCTTTTGAATTCATCGCTGAAAACGGAATGGATTTCAACATCGTTAATCTCGTTCAGATGATTAAGCATCATAATCGCCCCTCACGATTTTATAGGTTGCGCGCCAGTCCTCCTTGCCGATGCCTGCTTCAACGCCCTTGTTATAAACCGCCTTAGCGTTTTTCATACCGGGCATATCCATATTCTGCTCAGCCGCAAGGCGCTCGCATATACTCAAATCCTTGTGCTCGTTTTCAAGCGAGAATGCAGTGGTCCAGTTTTCGTTTGCAATGTTTTGCCACTGCGCGTCAAGATAGAAATTCTGCGCGCCGCCGTATGAAACCGCGGTGTGGAAATCCTCGGGGCTGATGCCCGCTTTCTGAGCCAGCAGCAGGGTTTCGTTAACGCCGTTCTGAATTTCGGCGCACAGCGTGTTGTGGCAGATTTTCATAACGAGACCCTTGCCGTTTTCGCCCATTCGGATAATGTTGCAGCCCATATATTTCAGTATCGGCTCAATAACGGGGAAAAGCTCCTCGTCGCAGCCAACGAGTACGCCGAGCGTGCCGTTGATTGCAGCAGGCTTTGATTTAACAACGGGTGCGTCTGCAAACTGAGCGCCCTTTGCCTTAATCATTTTTGAAACCTCAACGGAAACGTAGGGGTCAATCGTGCTCATATCAATGCAGATTTTGCCCTCGGTGATATAGGGCAGCAGCTCGGTGTAAACCGCCTTAACGTGCTCTGATTTCGGCACCATCGTGATGATGATATCGGAATTCTGCGCAACCTCAATATTGCTTTCGCAGGCGATTGCGCCAGCATCTGCAAGCTTTGCAACCTGCGCTTTGTTAAGGTCGGAGCAGTAAACCTCGTCGTTATGCTTTTTAACTATGTTTTCGCACATAGACTCGCCCATAATGCCAAGCCCGATAAATCCAATTTTCATAGCTTTTCTCCTCAATTATTCGGTAATCGTCTTATCCCAGGCAGCCTGAAATTTTGCAAGGCCGTAATCGGTGAACGGGTGATAGAAGCTGTCCTTAAACACCTGCAGCCCAGCGGTAACGATATCCGCCCCTGCAACTGCACAATCAACAAACTGCTTGCCCGTTCTTACTGCAGCGCAGATAATCTGTGTTTCGCCGAGGAAGCCGTAATTCTCATAAATCGTAACGATATCCTGAATGTACTGCGTGCAGTCCTCGCCGCTTGCCTCCTTCCAGCCGATGAACGGGGAAACGAAAAGGGAATGATTCTTTGCGGCAATAAGTGCCTGAGACGGTGTGAAAACGAGGGTCAGATTTGTTCTGATGCCCTTCTGCTCAAGCCTGCGTGCAGCGGCAATGCCTGCCTCCGTGCAGGGAATTTTGATAACGAAGTTCTCGCACATTGCGGCAATTCTCGTGCCCATCTCAACCATCTCGTCAGCATCGTCAAGGTGGGGGTTAATTTCAACTGAAATCGGGAATTTATCAACGCCCTCCAAGCCCTTTTCCTTAACGAATTCTGCAAGCTCGCCGATAACGGTGTAAAATGGCTTGCCCGAATTCATAATGTGGTTCGGATTGGTTGTAACGCCGTCAATGCCGAAGGTTTCATAAGCCTCGCGGATTTCATCAATTTTTGCGCTGTCTAAAAAGTATTTCATTTTTTCTTCCTCCTTGGAATTATTTGTTTATTTGATTGTTTAATATTTCAAGCACATTTTGTGCGCTTTTTCTGATAAATACGGGTATTTCGCCGATTGGTGCGGGCACGGTGATTCTGCCGCCGCCGTATTCCTTTCCGCTCCAGAGATGCACCCATTCGTCATCCGGCAGATAAACCTCTCTGCTGTCTGCGCCTGCCTTAATAACGGGGGCTACGAGAATATCCCTGCCGAGCAGGTATTCAAAGCATTCCTCGTAAGCCTCGTTTTCATCGTAGTAGAAGAATAAGGGTCTGATTACGCCGACACCCTTTTCGGCGTTGAGCTTAACCGCTTCCTTGAGATACGGCTTGAGCGCCTTGTGAAGCTTTGCCATCTTTGAACCGAGCGCAAGGATTTCCTCGCTGCCGTCAAACTGCGCGTTAAGGTCGGGATTAAGCCCCTCGTGCCCTCTCATAACGGGGGTAAAGGCGTTCATCTCGCACCAGCGCATATAAAGCTCCTCGCTCCTCTTAAGATTGAAGAAGGAGGTGTAGCCGCCGATGTCGCTGTGTGAAAGCCCGAAGCCGCAGCAGGTCAGCGAAAGCATTGCGGGAATGACGGACGGAAGCCCGAAATCAATTGAAAAATCCGTGTGATTATCGCCGCACCACATCATCGTTGAATATCTCGGCGTGTTGCTGAAGCCCGCGCGGGTGTAAAACATAATCTCGCCGAGCTTGCCGCTTTCCTCAACCGCCTCGCGGTTAAGCTGCGCCCATCGCGCAGGCCAGGTGTTGTGCACAAGCTCGGGGTCTTCGCCGCTGTAAAGCACGCAGTCCGTCGGCAGATATTCGCCGAAATCCGCCATCCAGCCCGAAAGCCCGAAATCAATCATATTCGTTTTGATTATGTTTTTCAGCCAGTTCCATGCGTCGGGGTTAGTGAGGTCAACCATAGCGGCAGGGAAAGTTGTGATGGTAACGTAGTAATCCTCGCCGTCCCTGTTCTTAACACAGTATCCCTTTTCGCTCGCCTCCTTGTAAAGCGGCTTTTCAACCGCAAGGAAAGGATTGATGTAGCCGAGCGTGCGGATGCCCTTTGCATTGTTTTCCTTAATTCTTTTATCAAGCTCTGGGTAAAGCTCGCTGTCCCACTCCCAGTTCCAGAAAAGCTGCTTGCCTGCGGCGGTAACGCGCCTGCCCTCCCAGTCCTGAATCCAGATTGCATTCATCTGCAAATCCTTTTCGGCAGAGGTTTTAATCGCGTCGTCATATTCAGCTGTGCCGCCCTGGGATGCAATAATCTGCCCGTCGTAAACCCAGTCGGGCAGCTCGGGCTGCCTGCCGAGAATATCCGTCAGGCTTTCAAGCAGCTCCTCAAAATCATTGCCGAAGCCGATGTAAAACGGGGAAATGCAGTCCGTTTTAATTATGTGGCGGTCGGCGTTTGCGAAATCGAATTCGCTGCGCGCCGTCGTAAGCGAATGATAAAAATATCTGCGCGAGCTGATAAAGGTCGGCTGAGCGTAATAGGTTTCGTAATTCTCAAATTTCTGCTTTTTAGTCGTGTTCTTAATTCCCACAACCTGCTTAAGCAGCTTCTTTGCAATCTGGATTGCGTTGATATGCTCCGCAACCCACACGTTTGCATTCTTGCCCCTGATATTGAATTCGCTGAAAAGCTCGCCGCTTCCGTAAACGTATTCCTCCGCGAGGGCAGGGAGGGTTATCCACATTCTGTTGTAGCCTTCAAAGCCCTCAAAGGAAACGAAAAGCCTGCTTTCATTCTGAATTTCAATTTTGATTTTGCCGCACCTCAGGGTGAGGGTAAGGCAATCGCCGTCAAGCTCGGCGGATTTAACAGTCAGCGTGTCCCGCTGCGAAATCCTTTCCTTAAATTTAAAGGTGCCGTGGCTCATTGAATAATCGGTTTTGCCGATTCCCGCCTGCATAATCTCAGCGCCAACTGCAAAGCTGTAAATACATTCGCCGTTTTTAAGCAGGTTAATCGCGGTCCCGTCTTTAACAAATTTTAACATTTTTTTACCCCTTTGTAACATTTGATTAACAGCGTTAATCAATTCTCGATTTCATTATAATACTCTGTGATTGTGTTGTCAATATGTTATTAAGAAAGTAGGGGAGGGTCTCTGTGCCCTCCCGAAAAATTAAATATTATTTTTCTGTCTTATAAGTCCTTTAAACTTCCTCTGCTTGCTGAGGTAAATAATCACGAGCGGGATATCCGCCAGAAGCCAGGCGGCAGGCCCCGCGTAGCAAACTGCGGAAAAGCCGAGCAGCGGAGTCAGCACGAATGCAATCGCAAGCCTGCCGAAGAATTCGCCCGCGCCCGCAATCATATTCGCATATGTGAAGCCGAGCCCCTGAAGCGTGTTTCTCATAACGAAAAGCACTGCAACCATACTGTAGCACTGCGCTATTGCAAGGATGTATCGCTTTGCCGCAAACATAATCTCGGGGCTTTCCTCCGTCATAAACAGGGAAACCACGTGCGGCCCCGCCGCGTAAAGAATAATGCTCATCGCGATTGAAACGAGCAAATCAAGCAGGAAAATTCTTTTAACGGATTTGATTATTCTTTCATAATTTCCCGCGCCGTAATTCTGCCCGACGAAGGTCTGCGTCGCAACGCCCAGCGCACTCATCGGCAGGTTGGTTAAATTCTCAACTCTGCCCGCGGCGGTGAAGCCCGCAATAACGCTTGCGCCGAAGGAATTAACAGCGCTTTGCAGGCACATTGAGCCGACTGAGGTTATCGTGAATTGCAGCGAAACCGGAATGCCGAGCTTGATTTGCTCAAGGCTGATTTTGCGGTTAAGTTGCAAATCCGCCGCTTTGATATCAACATCCTTGTTGAATTTAATAATGTAAATTCCCGTCAGCACCGCAGCCGAAATCTGCGAAATCAGCGTTGCGCCCGCGGCACCCTCAACGCCCCAGCCCAGTGTTTTAACGAACAGCATATCAAGAACGAAGTTGATAAGCACGCTGATTGTGAAATAATAAAGCGGCTTTTTGCTTTCGCCTACTGCGCGCGAAATCGCCGTAAAATTGTTTGAAAGCATTGAAAACGGCACGCCGAAATAAACGATGTTAAGATATGCCGAGGATAAATCAATAATCTCCTCGGGAGTGCCGATTAATTTAAGCAGGGGATTTGAAATAATATGCGCAACAATAACGATGAAAACGCCGATTGTAAAGGCAAGCGAAATGCTGTTGCCTGCATAGCGCGAAACCTTTTTCCGATCTCCCGCGCCGAAGCCGTGTGCAACGGGAATTGTGAAGCCGCTTGTAAGCCCGAGCGCTGCGCCGATGATAAAGGAATTAATTGCGCCCACGCTGCCCACCGCAGCCAGTGCGTCCGTGCTGACGTATCTGCCCACGATGATGTTATCAACAAGCGCATAATTATATTGTAAAAGCGAGGAAAACATAATCGGAAGCGCAAAGCGGATAATCGTTTTTATCGCGCTGCCCTCCAGCATATTAATGTGTTTCTTCATAATATAAACCTGCTGAAATCTCACAAAATTATTTATAAATCATTATACTGCTTATGCTTATGATTGCAAGCAAAATGCGGCAATTTGCCGATAATTTTTAACTTATTTTAGCACTGCAATAAAAATGTAAAGCCCCTTGCAATGCAAGAGGCTCAAATTTATTCATAAAGATATTCAATCAGCATTTCCTTATTCTTTTGAGCATTGATGGAAATAACGGAAGCGCCGCCCTTGGTTGCATATTCCCAGGTGCCGTCAAACGGGCAGCTTGCCTGCTCAAAGCCGCCTGCAATGCAGGGCGCAATTTTGAAAACGAGCGCTCTTAATTCACTCTTTGAAAGGCTCGTTTCAATAAACGGAGCAACGGCGTTTGCCATCTTGAATGCCCCTATCGGACCTGATTTCAAGGTCTTGCTCAGGATTGCCTGAATAACGGTGCGCTGGCGCTCGGTGCGTTTCCAGTCCGTGTCAATCTTTCTTATGCGGCAGTATGCAAGCGCCTGCTCGCCCGTCAGCTTGTATTCGCCCTCGTCAAGCACAACGTCGCCGTATCTGCCGGGGTGGTTGGTAACCTCCGCTGCCTCCTCGGGGGTAACGTTAACCTTAACGCCGCCGATGCTGTCCACCATAGTTTTAAACATTTCAAAATCCGCAACGGCATAGCCGTCAATCTGAACTCCGAAATTATATTCAATCGTCTGAGCAACCGCTTCGTAACCGCCGTAAGCGGAAGCGGCGTTCAGCCTCTGATGCTTGTCCGCACAGGGGATATAAACCCAGGTGTCGCGCAAAAAGGAAACCATTTTGATTTTGTGATTTCTGCTGTCAATTGAAATCAGCATCATTGAATCCGCGCGGCTTTCCTCAGCCTTTTCATCGCTCCTTGCGTCAACGCCGAGCAGCAGCAGATTGAAAACGTCCCTGTCGCTCTTAAGCTCGTTTGCGCTTACGAATGCATGGCTGATGCCGTCATCGTAATTGATTTTTCCAAGCACGCTTTCAGCCATAATCGGCACAAGCAGAATAAGCACGAGAATAATTGCAAGAATAATCTTTGCCTTTTTGGCTGAGCTTTTCTTTTTCTTTGCCTGCTGCGCTCTCGGGCGTTCGCGCCTTTCTGCATTGTCAAAGCCGCTTAAATCCACCCCTGCGCTTCTGCTTTGAGCGCCTGAATACACATCCTCGTATTCCATCTCGGCAGGGTTAAAGCCCTCCTCTTTGGAAAACACACTGCTGTCGCCGTCTGCGCGAAAGCTGCGGGGCTTATAATCCTTGGAATAATAATCCTCCTCGGGAGGCACGTCGCGGTTAATCTCTCTGTCAAAATCTTTATCGGGCATAAACACACCTCTGATATATTTTTGCTTCTTTAATGATATTACAATATTTGATTTTTCTTTGCAACCTTTAAATAAAAATATTGACATAAATTCTTTTGTACTTTAAAATATATAGGCGAGTTGATTGGGCAGTTGCGCTCCTGAGCAATCAGGGGTGAGGAAAGTCCGAGCAGCGCAGAGCAGGATAACGGCTAACGGCCGCCGAGGGTGACCTTAGGGAAAGTGCAACAGAAATAAACCGCCTTGGTTTCAAGGTAAGGATGGAAAGGCGAGGTAAGAGCTCACCGAGGGGGTGGTAACATCCCCTGCCATGTAAACCCTATCCGCTGCAACACAGAATGGGAGGTTGTTTGCTCGACACATAATCCCGAAATGTGGCTGGAGCATATTGGCAACAATATGTCGAGATAGATAATTGCCAAGGGCAGCGACGCCTGAACAGAACTCGGCTTACAGATCAACTCGTATTATTTGAAAAACTGAGGTGAAAGCAATGCTTGTTAATATGCGTGATTTGCTGCACGATGCGCAAAAGGGCAATTATGCAGTCGGCTCCTTTTCCGTTGCAAATATGGAAATGGTGCTCGGCGTAATCAAGGCGGCAGAGGAGCTTAATGCCCCGATTATTCTGCAGATTGCGGAGGTTAGATTGAAGCAATCCCCGCTTGAGGTTATCGGCCCGCTTATGGTTGCTGCCGCAAAGGGCGCAAAGGTGCCCGTTGCCGTTCATTTTGACCACGGCAAAACGAGGGAGAAAATCGGCGAGGCGCTTGAGCTCGGCTTTACCTCCGTTATGTTTGACGGCAGCCATCTTCCGCTTGATGAAAATATTGCAGAAACTAAGGCAATTATGGAAATGGCGGCAAAAACGGGCGCTGCGGTTGAGGCTGAAATCGGCTGCGTAGGCGGCTCTGAGGACGGCTCGGAGGATATTGCAATCAACTGCACAAAGCCTGAGGACGCCGTCAGATTTGAGGCTGAAACGGGCGTTGATGCGCTTGCAATCGCAATCGGAAACGCTCACGGCAATTATAAGTCAACCCCGAAGCTGCGCTTTGATATTCTGCAGGAATGCGAGCGCCTCGTTAAAACGCCGCTCGTGCTTCACGGCGGCACGGGAATCAGCCCCGATGATTTCGTTAAATGCTCCAAAACGGGCATTAAGAAAATCAATATTGCCACGGCAACTTTTGATATGGTTGAAAAAACCGTAAGAGAGTGCTATAATGAAAACAGCATTAACGGCTATTATGATTTGCAGGCAGCAGAGGTTGAGGGCGCTTATCAGAATGCAAAGCGCCACATTCTCATCTTCGGCACAGATAATAAAGCATAACATAATCCGTTTAAGATTTAAGGAGAAAAGCTATGAATTACATTGAATTTGATATGAGCAAGCCTCTTGATTTCATCCCTATCGGCAGAGTTGCAATTGATTTCAACCCCACTGATATGTATATGCCTCTTTCAGAGTCGTCAAACTTTAATAAGTATGTCGGCGGTTCACCTGCAAATATTGCAGTTGGTCTTGCACGCCTTGGCTGCAAGGTTGGCTTTATAGGCTGCGTTTCCGCAGACCAGTTCGGTGATTTCGTTGTTAATTATTTTGAAAAAGAGGGGATTGACACAAGCCACATCACCCGCGCAAAAAACGGCGAGTGCCTCGGCTTAACCTTCACTGAGATTCTTTCAAAGGAAAAATCCTCAATCCTTATGTATCGCGATAATGTTGCGGATTTCTGCCTCGCTCCCGAGGATGTTGACGAGGCTTATATTGCCTCTGCAAAGGCAATCGTTATCAGCGGCACCGCGCTTGCACAGAGCCCCAGCCGTGAGGCATGCCTTAAGGCAATGATGCTTGCAAAGCAGAATAACGTAAGGATTATTTTTGATATTGATTACCGTGAATACACCTGGAAGTCAATGGATGAAATCGCCGTTTATTACAGCCTCGTTGCTCAGAATGCAGACGTTATTATGGGCTCGCGCGAGGAGTTTGATTTAACCGAGGGCATCGTAGGCGTTAAGGAAAGCGATCCCGAATCTGCAAAATATTGGCAGTCCTTCGGCGCTTCAATCTGCGTTATCAAGCACGGCAAGGAGGGCTCAACCGCTTATACTAACGACGGTAAGTTTTATACAATCAAGCCCTTCCCGGCAGTTAAGCTCAAGGGCTTCGGCGGCGGCGACGGCTATGGCTCCTCCTTCCTTTACAGCCTGCTTCAGGGCAAGGAAATCATTGATTGCCTTGAATTCGGCTCAGCCTCAGCTTCAATCCTTATTTCCGCTCACAGCTGCTCGGATGCTATGCCTTCCGCACAGCAAGTTGCAGATTTTATTAAGGAAAGCAAGGAAAAATACGGCGAAATGGTTGCCCGTGCATAAATCCGATAAATACAAAATGCAATCCCAAATCGGGATTGCATTTTTTGATGTGTTATTCAAATTTAGCTCTACAAACTATGATTTATCTTTCTGTCTTAAAAAGCTCCGCTTGACTGTAAATATCCTTGCGCTTTGCAGCTTCCTTAAGCATTGCGGTGGTTTGGGCGTTTTTGCGCTTGCCGCTGATAAGCATCGAGGCATATTTAACGCCCTCTGCAGCCCAGCCTGCGGGTAAGAAAACCCTGTGCTTTTCAATGAATTTGTGGTTTGCATAAACCTTTGTATTAAGCGATTTGAAAAGCTGAGAATAAATGCTTCCTTTCTCAACCGCGTCGGCAGAGCCGCTTGAAATATACTTGATTTCGCGGTAGCGGTTAGCGTCCTTTATTCCGAAGTTTCCGCCGTTCAGCATATCGCTAAGCATCGCTTCAAGCAGCTCGTCGCTGATTTCATCGTTGTGAACGCATTCCTTGTCCCGCGCACCGAGATATTTAATGCAAATCAGCGTCATTATCTGTGCAAATTTCCACAGCCCGAGCTTTTTCAGCTGCGCTTTAAATTCGTTTTCAAACTGCTCGTTATCAAAGCGGTCGGCAAAAACTGCCCAGTCGCAGATGTGGCGCAGACCTATGCCCTCGCTCGTCAGATGCTTTGCCATATGCAAAAGCATAATCAGCCCGTGGTGGTATTGTATCGTTATAAGGCACTCCTCGCCGTCAATTCCCGCAAGGCATGCCTCAATGATTACGTCCTCAAGCTCAGCGCGAACGAGCTTTCCCGCCTTGCCGTCGGGCACGCCGTTTATCTCTCTGTGCTGCTCCCAGACGCTCAGCGGTTCCCTGCGGAAAGTTATGTGAATTTCATCCTCTTTATCCTCGTCAGGGCAAAAGCCGATGCCTTCAATGGCTTCTTTTGCCCTGTCAAAATCCTTTTCGTAAACGAGAAAATCAACGTCGCCCATATTTCTCAGGGCGGGGTCGGGATAATAATATGCGGAGGAAAAGCCCTTGAGCACGACGTAGGGGATATGCTTTTCCGTCATCAGTCTGTGCAGCTCGGCGTGCTCTGCAAAATTGCTCGTGTTTGCATAAATCTCGCCAAGGTAATCCTGCCTCATCTGCGCATAAACATCGGGATTGCTTCCCTTTAAATCCTTTTGCAGGCAGGGAAAAACAACCGTAAACACAGCCTGTGCTTCGGCTTCGGTCAGAACGCTCTCAATTTCGTCGCTTTTAATATTAACTTTTTCTCCGTTAAACAGCTGCTGCTTTAATATTGCAATCAGCTTTTTCTGAGCGTCGTTCATATTTTTCTTCTTCTTCGTTTAAAATTATATTGCAACTGATATTTTACACTAAGCGCTTATGCAAAGTCAACCGTTAGGCTGAGCAAGATGTAGTTAATAAAACTTTTTCTATACATTTGCTTTAAACTATGTTATTATATATAATAGCTAATTTTGTAATTAAGGAGAAGAGTTATGTCTGAATTTAACGGTTCAACCTTAATGATAACGGGGGGTACGGGCTCCTTCGGCAACACGGTGCTCAAGCATTTTTTAACCTCGGACGTCGGCGAAATCCGCATTTTTTCACGCGACGAAAAGAAGCAGGATGATATGCGCCACGATTTGCAGCTGCGCTTTCCCGAATATGCGGGCAAGGTGAAGTTCCATATCGGCGATATCCGCAACGCACAGTCGATAAAGGATGCGATGTGGGGCGTGGATTTCGTTTTCCACGCTGCCGCGTTAAAGCAGGTGCCGTCCTGCGAATTCTTCCCGATGGAAGCAGTGCGCACAAACGTTGAGGGCACGGATAATATGCTTCACGCCGCTATGGACTGCGGAGTTAAGCGCGTCGTTTGCCTTTCAACCGATAAGGCTGCTTATCCGATTAACGCGATGGGAATTTCAAAGGCGATGATGGAGCACGTTATATATGCAAACGCCCGTCTTGCCGCAGAGAGAAGCAATACGGTAATCTGCTGCACGCGCTACGGCAACGTTATGTGCAGCCGCGGCAGCGTTATTCCGCTTTTTATTGAGCAGATTAAGGCGGGCAATCCCGTAACGATAACCAATCCGGAGATGACGCGCTTTCTTATGAATCTTGATGAGGCGGTTGATCTCGTTAAATTCGCATTTACCAACGCCACTCCCGGCGATTTGTTCATTCAGAAAGCGGATGCCTCAACAATCGGAGTGCTTGCACAGGCAGTGCAGCAGCTTTTCGGAGATACGGGCACCCGCATTATCGGCACCCGCCACGGCGAAAAGCTTTATGAAACCCTGATGACGAGGGAGGAAAGGCTCCGCTCTGAGGATATGGGCGATTACTTCCGCGTTGCCGCCGACAGCCGCGACCTTAATTATGATAAATTCTATGTTGAAGGTCAGGTCAGCACCGAGGCTGAGGAGTCCTACACAAGCCACAACACCAACCTGCTTGACGTAGAGGGCACGGTTGAAAAAATCTTAACAACCGATTACGTTCGCGAAATGCTTAATAAATAATTTCGGAGTAACTTATGGAAAACGTTTCTTTTAAAAATAATGGCAAGCTTAAGCTTTTAATCATCGTCGGCACAAGACCTGAAATTATCAGGCTTTCGGCGGTAATTAAAAAATGCCGCAGATATTTTGATACGCTTCTTGCTCACACGGGGCAGAATTATGATTACAATCTTAACGGCGTGTTTTTCGAGGATTTGGAGCTTGACGCGCCCGAGATATATATGAACGCAGTCGGCGCGGATCTGGGCGAAACGATGGGCAACATCATTGCGAAATCGTATCAGCTGATGGTTGAAATCAAGCCGGATGCCGTGCTCGTTCTGGGCGACACTAATTCCTGCCTTTCCGTCATCGGCGCAAAGAGGCTTCATATCCCGATTTTCCATATGGAAGCAGGTAACCGCTGCAAGGATGAATGTCTGCCGGAGGAAACCAACCGCCGCATAGTTGATATTATCAGCGACGTTAATATGGCTTATTCGGAGCACGCTCGCCGCTATCTTGCGGAATGCGGTCTGCCCAAGGAACGCACCTACGTTACGGGCTCTCCGATGGCGGAGGTGCTGCACGCAAATCTCGCTAAGATTGAGGTTTCTGATATTCATTCAAGGCTCGGACTTGAAAAGGGTAAATATATTCTGCTTTCCGCACATAGAGAAGAGAATATTGATACTGAAAAAAATTTCCTCAGCCTTTTCTCTGCAATAAATAAAATGGCTGAGAAATACGATATGCCGATTTTATATTCCTGCCATCCGCGTTCAAAAAAGCGTCTGGAGCAGACGGGCTTCAAGCTTGATAAAAGGGTTATTCAGCATGAGCCCCTTGGCTTTAATGATTATAACTGCCTGCAGATGAATGCCTTTGCCGTTGTTTCGGACAGCGGCACGCTTCCTGAGGAAAGCAGCTTTTTCACAAGCATCGGCAAGCCTTTCCCTGCAATCTGCATAAGAACGAGCACGGAGCGCCCGGAGGCGCTTGATAAGGCGTGCTTCATCCTTGCGGGTATAGACAGCGGCAGCCTGCTTCAGGCTGTTGATACCGCGGTTGAAATGAATAATAACGGCGATTTCGGAATTCCCGTTCCGGATTATACGGATGAAAACGTTTCCGATAAGGTCGTAAAAATTATTCAGAGCTACACAGGCGTTGTAAATAAAATGGTGTGGCGCAAGTTCTGATTTTCGGAGAAGCTAATGAATATTTTGGTAACAGGCGCAAGGGGAATGGTCGGAACCTCCCTTGTTGAAAATCTGAAAAATATCAGGGACGGGAAAAATAAAACCCGCCCCGATATTCATATTGATGAAATTTTTGCTTTTGATATTGAAAACACTCCCGAGGAGCTCAGCGATTTCTGCAGCCGCGCGGATTTCGTTTTCAATCTTGCAGGCGTAAACCGCCCTAAAAGTAATGATGAATTTATGAGCGGCAATTTTGGCTTTGGCGAAGCGCTGCTTAATACGCTTAAGTCGTGCGGCAGCAAAGCGCCGGTTATGCTTTCCTCTTCAATTCAGGCAACGCTCATCGGCAGATACGGCGAATCCGATTACGGCAAAAGCAAGCTCGCAGGCGAAAAGCTTTTCTTTGATTATGAAAGGGAAACGGGCGTGCCGGTATATGTTTACCGCTTTCCGAATTTAATGGGGCACTCCTGCCCGAATTATAACAGCGCGGTTTCAACCTTCTGCAATGCGGTTGCAAATGATTTGCCCTTCACGGTCAACGACCGCTCAACGGAGCTCGAGCTTCTCTATATTGACGATTTGCTTGAAGCGATGTTTGATTTGCTTGAGGGCAGTGAGCAGCGCTGCGAATATGACGGATTAACGCCGATTTCAAAGGCGGACGGCAAATTCTGCTATGTTCCGGTAACGCATAAGGTTACGCTCGGCGAAATCGTTGATTTGCTTGAAAGCTTTAAGGCTCAGCCGCAAACGCTTGTTATGCCGTCAATTCCGAACGGCAGCTTTGCGAAGAAGCTTTACAGCCTTTATCTTTCATATCTGCCAAAAGAAAAAGTGAAATTCCCGCTTAAAATGAACGTTGATGAGCGCGGCTCGTTTACGGAGCTGCTCAAAACCGCTGATTGCGGTCAGTTTTCCGTCAATATCAGTAAGCCCGGTATCACAAAGGGTCAGCACTGGCATAATTCCAAATGGGAATTATTCATAGTTGTTTCGGGCAGAGCGCTGATAAGGGAAAGAAATATAGTATCGAATGAAACGGTTGAATTTGAGGTCAGCGGTGAAAAAATCGAAGCTGTCCATATGCTCCCGGGCTGGACTCATAATATTATAAATCTCAGCGATACGGAGGATTTGGTCACCCTGATGTGGGCAAACGAGCAATTCAACCCCAATCATCCGGATACGTTTTACGAAAAAGTTTAAAAATAAAAACGGACGCTTAACAGCGTCCGCTTTTTCTTTTGCTTAAAAGCATTCCCCTCTGTTTATCAGGTTTTGCAGCCAATAGAGTCTGTATGCAGTTCGGAAATGTTTCTTTGACAGCGCTTTGCTGATTTCCTTTTCAAAAAATCCGTTGGCATTGCGTGAGGTAACTATTTTTATAAAAACAGGGTCAGTCAGGATTTCAGCCATAAGCGCGCGTCGGTTTTTATCCTTTGACATCGTTCTTAATAACCAGATCTGAATGTTTTGAAAAATCCAGTTGTAAGCAAATTCCGAATTAAAATCAAATTCCTTTCCGAATTCCTCAACCATCCATTTGTACTCGGATAAAACATTTTTTGCGCCTGACGGATAATACCTCATTGAGAGATGTTCATCAACATCGGATGTTCTGTCCATTACGATAGCAGTGTCGGTAGTTATAATTTTTTTGCAATTTGCAATAATCTTTATGCAAACCTCTAAATCTTCCCAGGTAACTTTATTAACGTCAAAAAGAATATTGTTGTTATCAAAGATGGATTTTTTAACGCATTTATTCCATACAACATGTCTGTAAACATTATCGTTTTTATGTTCACAAGTTCCTAATAACCCTGCAAGTAGCGTATATCGAATGTCTTTATATTCAAGAGTTTTAAAACCGTTTTCGTCAATAATTGTGTTTTTTGTGCTTTCATCGAAACGGTCAACTGAAAAAATGATGGCATCGGTATCTGAATGAGTGTTTATTATTTCGTGAATAAAAGAAAAAGCACCGTCTTTATACTCATCGTCAGAATCTAAAAAAAGCAGGTATTTTCCTCTTGCAGACTGTATGCCGAGATTTCTTGCGGAAGAAACGCCTTGATTATGCGGCAGATGCAGCGAAATGATTCGCGAATCGTCTTCGGCGGCCTTGTCTATTACCTCTGCCGTTCCGTCGCTTGAACCGTCATCAACTATGATGTATTCCCAATCGGAAAAGTCCTGCTTTTTAATACAGTTGATTGCATTTTTTATGCATTCTTTTCGATTAAAAACGGGCGTTATAATTGAGAAAAACGGAATGCGATCATTGATTTGCATTATTTAATCTCCTTAATTGCCGTATTCCCGCTTTAAACATTGCGCTTAAAGCGGGAACAGGTTAATCATTTTTATTATCCGTTAAGGATTTCGAAATTCTTTTTGTTGTCCTTATAAAGGTTTTTAAATGCGGCAAAGTTGCGGTCGTAAACGGCTTTGTTAGCCTTGTTCGGGTGGTAAACCGTCTTTGCAGGGATAAACTTTTTAACCTCTTTAATCGACGGAATCATTCCCGTGCCGACTGCAATGCAGGCAGCCGCGCCGACTGCGCCGATATTCTGAGGTGAATCAACAACCTCAACGTCCCTCTGCAGAATATCGGAAAGAATCTGGCAGGTTGTTGCACCGAGCGCGCCGCCTCCGCAGAAGCGAACGGAATTTTTAATGTTAACCTCTTTCTTCATATCCTGCCTCTCAAGCATCCATCTCATATGGAAGCATATGCCCTCAAC
>CAJOJV010000023.1:24993-30566 GCA_905234995.1 uncultured Eubacterium sp.
TCAACAACCTCTTCAAGATAATCGTAAAGGTTAACTGCAATATCCTCATAGCTGTCGGACGGTGCAGCGTGGTGGGAAAGATAAACGCCGATTTCGTCAAGCGCAAGGTGGTCCTTAACCCAACTAACGCATTTGTTTGAGGTTTCAAGCTCGGCAAAATAGTTAAAGGCTTCAGGGTCTGCGCCAACGATGGCGGCTATGCCTGCCGTTGCGTCAACTATCTGCTTTTCAACAACCGTGCCGACCCAGCCGGAGGTGCCCGAATAAATATGCGTGTCTCCAACCTCAACTGCGCCCGCGCCAACGCCGATAAGCGAAGCGTCTCCGCCGCCGCCGAATACGGCGGTGCCGACTGCAAGCCCAAGCTCTTCTGCAGCCTTTTCGGTAATCTCGCCAACCTTATCCGTGCACTTCATAGTCTTTGGCAGGTGCTCCATATTTACGCCAAACATATCGCAAAGCGGTTTGCACCAGCCCTCGTGGCCCTTGCGGGTGTCGTAAATCATAGTGGCAAAGGCGGAATCGTTTGTCATAACAAATTCGCCGCTTGCACGCAGGATGAGATATTCCTTAACGTCAAGCCATTTATATAATTTTTTGAAATTCTCGGGCTCGTGCTTTTCAAGCCATTTGTATTTCCAAACGGGGTCCTTAACGGAAAGGGGAGCGGCGCCTGTATATTTAAGGCATTTAAGCAGCTTTGCAGCGTCTGCTCCTGCAATCTGGAAGCCGTGTGCAATTCCCGCCTTAAGCTCCTCTGTTGCGCGCTGGTCCATATATGTCATCGGGCGACGAATGCAGTTGCCGTCCTTATCAACGGGCACAAAGCCCTGCATAGCTGAGCAGAAGCTGATGCCCTCAATCTGCTCCTTAGTGATGCCGGGGGCTTTTCTGAAAACCTCCTTTGTGGTAAGGCACATTGCCTGCCACCATTCCTCAGCGTCCTGCTCGGCTCCGCCCTTAACGCCCGTTTCATCGTCAACGTAAAGACTGTAGCCCGCGGTCTGGGAAGCAATAATTTTTATTTCCTCATCAATTTCAATAAGGCAGGTTTTGATGCCGGTTGTGCCGGTGTCGTAGGTGATAACGTATTTTGCCATATTACCCTCCAATATATTAATAAATAAATATCCTATTATATTTGCCGTCACTTTTCAAAGGTGAAGGCAGATTCAACGAATTTCAGCAGCTGGCTCACGATTTTTTCGTCGTCAAGCTCGTCAATATTAACGCCCGTGTAAATGCAAAGCCTTTCCTTATAGTATTCGCAGCTGAAGGAAAACTGCAGCATCATCAGCAGATTGTCAAGGAAAAACGCAAACATCCTCGGGTCCAGATCCCCGCGCACGTCGCCGCTTGCAAGCGCCTGAGCAATCGCCGTAATGTAAATCGTTGAGGTGTGGGTTTCAACCTCCTTTGCAAGCGCAACCGCGCGCTCGCCGTCCTTCTCCGCCGTGATTTCATTATAAAGCTTAATGTAATTCGTGTTTTCCCTTGAAAGCACGAGCGAAGCGCGGATAACCCTTTCAGCCTTTTTTAACAGCTTGTCGTTGCTTTTCATAACCTCGTCAAGGGTGTCGTGCAAAATCTGCATTCCCTTTGAAAGGCAGGTTAAGAACAAATCCTCTTTGGTTGAAAAATATTTATACATAAGCCCGATGCTTATTCCCGCGTTTTTGGCAATAACGTTTATGTTTGCATTTTTATATCCCTTTGATGAAAATTCATCAATTGCAATATCAAGCAAATAGTTTTGCCTTTCCTCGGATAATTTTGCAAAGGCCTCCTTATGGTAATTAGTAATCATTTTTTATAATTTCGTATCATTGCACAAAAAGAAATTTTTTGCTTTGTGCAAGTGCAACAAATATATTAGCCTTTCTCTCATTTTAATATAATTATACTAACACAATTTTAAAGATACTGCAATAATTTCTAATGAATTTAAACAAAATTAATTAATTAAGGGTTTGACAAATCGGTAAAAAGTGATATACTTAAAGAGTAATATTAGTGAGTGAGCGCTCACAGCACGGAAACCGTGAGCAGCCGCTCACACCAATTTAAGGAGGTAAATTATGGATACAAGATTCGCAATTACTGAGTATCCCGATGCAGGTGCAATAACTGCACAGCTTGATGCGCTCATCAAGAAACCGATTTATTCAATCAGCAGAGCTGCTCTTAAGGAGTATGAAGAGGAATATTTTGCAAAGAAATGCAAAAAGTCCAAGGAGCAGATTGAGGAAGCAAAGTCCGTTATTCCGGGTGGTGTTCAGCACAACCTTGCTTTCAACTATCCTTTCCCGATTGTTATGACTAAGGCTAAGGGTAATAAGCTTTATGATATTGACGGCAATGAATATTTTGACTTCCTTCAGGCAGGCGGCCCCACAATCATCGGTTCAAATGATGATGTTGTAAGAAAGGCTGTTATTGACCTTCTTGAGGATTGCGGTCCTTCAACAGGTCTTTTCCATCCTTATGAGTATAAGCTCGCTAAGAAGATTTCAGAGTGCGTTCCTTCAGTAGAAATGTTCCGTATGCTCGGCTCAGGCACAGAGGCTTGTATGTGCGCAGTTCGTGTTGCTCGTCTTGCAACCGGTCATAAGAACATTCTTAAGATGGGCGGCGCTTACCACGGCTGGTCAGATCAGCTTGCCTGGGGTATGCGCGTTCCGGGCACGCTTAATCTTCAGTCACACGGCGTTCCGCTTTTCGTATTCAAGCACACTCAGGAATTCTTCCCGAATGACCTCAAGAGCCTTGAAAGAAAGCTCATCCTCAACCAGTTCCGCGGCGGCACGGCTGCTGTATTCATTGAGCCCTGCGGCCCTGAATCTGCAACCCGTCCCGTTGATAAGGATTTCCCGAAGGGCGTTCAGGCACTTTGCCGTAAGTATGGCGCTCTCCTCGTTTGCGATGAGGTTGTATGCGGCTTCCGTATCGGCCTTTCAGGCGCTCAGGGTTATTACGGTATTGATCCGGATATCACAATCTTCGGTAAGATTATTGCCGGCGGTTATCCGGGCGCAGGCGGCATCGGCGGCCACAGAGAGGTTATGAAGTATCTCGGCGCTGGTCTTGATAAGGCTGAGGGCAAGAAGATTCATAAGGCAATGTGCGGCGGCACAATGGCTGCAACTCCGATTTCCTGCGTAGCGGGCTACACCGTTATCTGCGAGATTGAAAAGAGAAATGCTTGCCAGGTTGCAGGTCAGATGGCAGACAGACTTGTTAAGGGTCTTAATGAATCCATCAAGAAGTATGAGCTTCCGTTCGTTTGCTACAATGTCGGCTCAATCTGCCAGCTTCACACTGTTGCAACAATGCACTTCAGAATCAACTGGAAGAAGCCGTGGACTATCCCCGGAGTACTTAAGGAAACAGGCATCCGCCAGACTGAAATGCAGTATATGGGCGCTGCTTATATGGCAGAGGGTCTTGTAACTCTTGCAGGCTCACGTCTTTATACTTCAAGCGCTTACACCGAAGAGGATATTGATGAATGCATCCGCCGCTTCGATAAGGTTCTTTCCAAGTGCGAGAAGATTGATTATTAATTGAAATCGTAATAGCAGGGAGCGGTTTTCCGCTCCCTTTACGAGGTTTTACGAGGATTTATTTAAGGAGTAAAAATTTATGGCTTACGAAATTGAAGAAGCTAAAAAATTAGTTGTTGAGGCTGGTAAAAAGCTCATTGAAATGGGTCTTATTGCGCGCACCTGGGGCAACGTTTCGGCACGTATTTCCGAAACTCAGTTCGTTATCACTCCCTCCGGCAGAGCTTATGAGGATTTAACGCCTGAGGAAATCGTTGTTGTTAATATTGAGGATTGCTCCTATGAGGGCGATATCAAGCCGTCCTCCGAAAAGGGCGTTCACGCTGCGGCTTACCGCCATCATCCCACCGTTGATTTCGTTATTCATACCCATCAGAAGGCTGCCACAATCGTCAGCATCACGGGTATGAATATCACAAATGTTTATGATGAATTCAAGGACGTTCTCGGAAACGAGGTTCCCGTTGCTGATTACGCTATGTCAACAACGGAATCCCTTCGCAAAAAGGTTGAAATGTGCATTATGATGAACCCGGGCGCAAGAGCAATTATGCTTATGCACCACGGCACGCTTTGCATGGGCGATGATTTTGACCACGCCTTTGCTTTGGCAGACAGCCTTGAAAAATGCTGTGAAAAGGTTATCAAGGATAATTATCTCCGTCATTCCTGGGCTAAAACCTATTCTGACGACGATAAGAGAGCATATTTCCTTAACAAGCTCGGCGCAGGCGAAATGCCCGCAGAGATTGCAGACCTCGGCTCGTCCGTAAGAAACGGCAGCATCTTCACACTCACAGTCGGCGACACCACCGTTGACGTTGATATTGAAACGGGTCTCGGCATTAACGGCATTGCGCCGAAGGTTGCAAAAATCCATAAGGCTATTTATGATGCAGAGGATTATTCAATGATTAAGCATCTTGCAACACCCGATATCGTTGCGGTTTCCTGCACGGGCGACGGTATGGCGCCTATGATTGACGATTTTGCACAGATTGTCGGCACGGACGTTAAGAACTGCCCGTGGATTGACGGCGATACGGATGATTGCGCAGCCGAAATCGGCAAGGCTATTGAGGATAGAAACGCAGTTCTCATTCAGGGCTGCGGCGCGCTCGTTTGCGGTAATAACGACGGCGATATGCAGGCGCTCGAAATCATTATGGATAAGGGCTGCGAGGCTGTTGTTGACGTTTCCATTTTCAACAGAGCACATTATGTTCCGAAGCTTGAATGCTTCCTTATGCGCACCGTTTATCTTATGAAATATTCAAAGCAGATCAATAAGAAGTAACATTTGCAAGCCGTTTTCTTCTAAATTTTATTTGGATTATCAGTTCTGTCAAGCAAATAATCTATGTTTGTTTCAAAAAAATCCGCTAAAAGAATCAGGGTATCGGTAGGCGGAATTCGCTCACCGCTTTCATACTTGGAAATAAGAGCTTGCTCAATGCCTGTTTTCATCTGCATTGCGATTTGAGTAAGCCCTTTTTCTTTTCGAAGTTTTTTCAAATTGTTACCCATATCATCACCAAAAATATTATTTCATATTAATCCCTTGACTATTATGACAATATGTCATAATATACTAACGTATGAGGTGATTAAATGGGCGGTTATAAATTTGAGAATAATTCATTAGAAAAGAAACACAGCATGGAGATTGAACTCAGAGATTTAGTTTATCAATATGATGTTTTAGAATTTAGAATTGTTGAGCTTTTGGATAGTCTGCTTGAGTTTGAGCATAATTTAGAACCTGAATTTAGGGACAGAGCAAAAGTTGAAAGCTGGATTAATCTTAAACACAGAATAAAAAGAAAGCATAGCGCCCTCTGGACTTTGGACTGAAGGACTCGTTATGTGCACCGTATTAAGGCTCGCCGAGGCGAACCTTTTCTTTTTCGCAAATCGGAGTTTGTCGGGGTGTTTCAGGAAGAATGAACGCATACAATTGTAGGGGACGGCGACCCCGACGTCCCGCGCGCTGCGAGCCCGATTAATTGA
>CAJOJV010000024.1 GCA_905234995.1 uncultured Eubacterium sp.
GAAAATCATCAGTTCCATAATGCAATGGCGCTCGTTAACCGAAACGCCGCGCGCATTATTGAGGAAAAGGATTTAACCTCAGAAAGCCTCAGCGATATGATTGATTCTCTGCTTTCGGATAAAGCAGGGCTTCTTGAAATTGAAAAGAATGCAAAGGCAATGGCAATCCTTGATTCAAGGGAAAAGATTGCAGATATAATTCTTTCGCTTGCAAAATAAGACGATAGCAAAATTCCCACCCCGGCATAGAATGAAAAAGACTATGCACGGCAGGTGGGTAAATTGGATAAACTGATTATTAACGGCGGCAAAAGGCTCGGCGGTGAAATAAGCGTTCACGGCTCTAAAAATGCGGTTTTGCCGATTATGGCGGCTTCGCTTTTAATAAAAGGCGAAACGGTTTTACATAATGTTCCGAATTTAAGCGACGTCAGCGCTTCAATTGATATTCTTGAATATCTCGGAGCAAAGGTTAAAAGGGAAGGCGGCAACCTGATTATCAATGCCGCTGAAATCATTAATAACGATATTCCCGAAAGCATGATGCTTGAGATGCGTTCGTCAATCATCTTTCTCGGCTCGCTGCTTGCAAGGTGCAGGCAGGCATATATGTGCCGCCCGGGCGGCTGCGATATCGGTATACGCCCGATTGATTTGCATCTTGAGGCGCTCAGCGCGCTCGGCGCAATGGTTGAGGAGAGGGGCAGCTGCATTTCCTGCATTGCAAGGGAGCTTCGCGGAGCAAGGCTCGTGCTGTCTTTTCCGAGCGTCGGCGCAACGGAAAATGCAATAATTGCCGCAACCCTTGCAAAGGGTAAAACAACGATTATAAATGCGGCAAGGGAACCTGAAATCTGCGATTTGGCTGATTTCCTTAATTCCTGCGGCGCAAGAATAACCGGCGCAGGCGAGGGCGTAATTGAAATTGACGGCGTTGATATGCTTCACCCCACGCAGCACGGAATTATTCCGGACAGAGTGTTAGCTGCAACATATATGAGCGCAGCGGCTCTGAATTCAAACGAGCTTGTGATTAAGAATATTATCCCGTCCCACCTCGCTCCGGTAATCCCCGTATATATGAAGATGGGCTGCAGGCTTTATTTGAATGACGATGAGCTTAAGCTCGTTGCACCTAAAAGGATTAAACACATTAAGCATATTAAAACCTTGCCTTATCCCGGCTTTCCGACTGATTGTCAGGCGCTTGCCGCAGCAGTGCTGATTAAGGCGAGGGGAACCTCGGTTATATCTGAGGGCGTTTTTGAAAACAGATTTAA
This sequence comes from uncultured Eubacterium sp., assembly GCA_905234995.1. Taxonomy (GTDB): domain Bacteria; phylum Bacillota; class Clostridia; order Oscillospirales; family Acutalibacteraceae; genus Eubacterium_R. The sequence continues at coordinate 1,281 of CAJOJV010000024.1, forward strand.
TTATGCCGCAGAGCTAAACCGTCTTGGGGCGGACATAAGCGTTTACGGCAGAACGGCAATTATTTACGGAGTAAAAAGATTGTGCGGTGCAAAGCTCAGATGCACTGATTTGCGCGGCGGCGCGGCGATGGTTATTGCAGCGCTTGCGGCAGAGGGCGAAAGCACGGTAACTCAGCTTAATCATATAGACCGCGGATATGAGGCAATAGAAGAAAGCCTTGCCTCCGTCGGCGCAGATATAAAGAGGATTAATGATGAAAAAAAGGAATGTAAAAAAAAGGAAATATAACATCTCAGAGGATGTCAGTATAAATCTTGAGCCGCCTAAGCTTTATAATGAGAGGCAGCTCGAAAGGACGGAGGCTTCAAAGGAACGCCCCGAAAAGCGCGGCGCAAAAAATGAAGCGCTCTCCAAAACGGAACGCCGCTCAAAGCAGAATAAAAAGCGCAGGCTTAAGAATAAGGTAAGAAAGGTTATCATTTCAATTGCGCTTGTAATCCTGCTAATCGCAGTCGGAGTTGCGCTTTCGCTGACGGTTTTCTTTAAAATTGAAACGGTTAGCGTTACGGGCAGCGGCATTTATGCGGAGAATGAGGTTGTCACCTTCAGCAAAATTGATGTCGGCGATAATCTTTTCCTCATTGATGAAAATAAAATCATCAGCAGCATCACAACCAATCTTCCTTACGTATATGATGTTCAGATAAAAAGAGAGCTTCCCTCAACGGTTAAGCTTATCCTTACAGACGCAGTAGTTAAATACAGCATTGAAACCGAGGAGGGCTATATCCTTCTTGATGATAATTTCAAGGTGCTTGAAACGAATGCGGAATCCCTTCCGGCAGAAACCATAGGTATAATTGACGCCTCTGTAGCTTCGGCGCAGGCAGGGCAGACGATTGCCTTTGAGGATGAAACCACGGCGGATAATCTCAATAAGCTTTCGCAGATTATCAAAAGCCTTGATATGACTGAGGCAACCGCAATCAGCAGCACGGATATAAACCATAATTATATAGTATACGAAGGCAGAATAACCTTTGAGCTCGGCGCTCTTGACGAGCAGTCGGAAAGCAGGGTGCTCAGAGGCCTTGCCGCCTGTGAGCAGCTTGATGAAAGCAATCCGGATGCAACGGGCACGCTAAACGTTATGGGTGACAAGCAAGTTTACTTTACAGCTAATTAATCGGTTACAAACTGTAAAGAAAATTACTTTACAAAACTCCTGATTTTTTCAGGAGTTTTTACTGTTTTGTAAATAATGCACAAAGAATTTCAGATTAATTCAGAAATCTTTGAAAAATAATTTTTACAAAATCAAAAATAAATATTGCAAAATAGTTACAATATTGTTACAATGATAAAGCAAAGACCGCAAAAAGTCTGAAATAATATATATAAGGAGAAATAAAGTCATGGGAAGATACGAAATTGATAATGACGACACCAAGGTAGTTTCCATTAAAGTAGTAGGCGTAGGCGGTGGCGGCGGTAACGCTGTTAACGGCATGGTACGTTCAAATATTCAGGATGTTGAGTTTATCGCAGTAAACAGCGATAAGCCCGCTCTTTCAAAGTCACAGGCTTCTCAGAAGATTCTTATCGGCGAGAAGACAACAAAGGGCCGCGGCGCAGGCGCAAGACCCGAGGTTGGCAAGAAGGCTGCCGATGAAAGCAGAGAAGCTATCACGGATGTTCTTTCAGGTGCAGAGATGGTGTTCATCACCGCAGGTATGGGCGGCGGCACCGGCACCGGCGCAGCTCCCGTAGTTGCTCAGGTTGCCAAGGATATGGGCATCTTAACCGTTGGCGTTGTAACAACTCCGTTCGCATTTGAGGGTAAGCGCCGTATGGCTCAGGCTCAGCAGGGCATTGATGAGCTTGCTCAGTACGTTGATTCCATTATGGTTATTCCTAACGAAAACCTTAAGTTCGTTACGGATGAAAAAATCACCTTCAGCAATGCGTTTGAAATCGCTAACGACGTTCTTCGTCAGGGCGTTCAGTCCATTTCCGATCTCGTAAATGCAACCGGTCTCGTTAACTCAGACTTTGCAGACGTAACCGAGATTATGAAGGATGCAGGCTATGCTCATATGGGCGTTGGCAGAGCTAAGGGCAAGGATAAGGCAGAGATTGCTGCTCAGCAGGCAATTTCAAGCCCGCTGCTTAACACCTCAATTGACGGCGCTCGCGGCGTTCTTCTTAACATCACTGCTTCAACCGATATCGGTCTTGAGGAAATCGACGCTGCTTCATCAATCGTAACTAATGCGGTTCATCCTGATTGCGAAATCATCTGGGGTGCAAACTTTGATGAAAGCCTTGAGGATGAAATGGTTATCACCGTTATCGCAACCCGCTTCGGCGAGAAGGGTCCGAACGGCCAGATTAAGTCAACAACCGCTAATATTGAGGTTGCTCCTCCTGCAGAGGTTAAGGCTCCGAGCAGCTTTAATTCAAACGATGACAGCGACTTTGATGAAATCGTAAGCTTCTTCAAGAAATAATTTCCCTACATAATATTAAATCCCAAGGTTAATTCCTTGGGATTTTTTGTATATTTATCAGCTTGTTAATCAAATTGTCATTTTGAATATAAAATAGGAATTGTTAAAGCTTTTGTTTAAAAAATGTTGATGACAAGCAAAATCACTTTACAATCAGCCCTATTATCAGCCCGAAATTTGTTTAAATCTATGTGGAAAACTTCGGACTTTAACATTTTTAACATACTTTTCAACAATTTAATTAACAATCGTTTTCTGTAAAGTTATAATGCTTTACAGAAAATAATAATCCCGTATGCATTATTTGCATACGGGATTTTCCGTTTTGATATGTATTTTGTGAATTACCATTCGGATTTTGTATAAGAACGGATGATGTTTGTAACAAGATTATCCCTTCTGAAGCCCTTGCCCTTGCCCATTTTTCTCTGGTCCTGAATTTTGCCCATTCGCATTGTGATTGCGCCTGTGCGGTCAAGGATTTTATCAATCGGGGGAATATCGTTAAAGTTCGTCTTCTCCTCGGGCGTTTTGTCAATCAGTCTTGTTGCAAGCGCCGTGTTGGAAAATTTCTTAACTGCCGTTATAGCAAGAATAATAATTCTGTTGTCCTCGGGCAGAGTCAACGTGCTCTTGTTTCTCACGTCAAGCTCATACATATAGAAATATGCCTTGCCGTTCGGTATAAAGCCCTCTGGGTGATTTGTGTGCGTAAATTCAAGCGCGGGGTTCGCGTCCTTAATCTGCATCGTCTGCTCAAGTCCCGCAATATCAAATCTGCCAATCGGCTCATTGAAGGAATGGATTGTCAGCTCGATTTCCCTGTTGTCCGCAAGGAAGGTAACCTCTCTGTCGTCAAGCGTTGATGCGGCAAGCATATAAAGCCTCGTCGCAGCCTTCGGGATTTCAATGCGCTGGCCTCTTGCAACCATAATGTCCGCGCCCGCCTTCGGGTCGGTCATTCTGAAGGTAACGCCGCCGTAGGTAAGGCTTTGGGGATAAAGGTTAGCGGGAAGGGAACAGCCGCCGCCCTGAATAATAACGTTGCGCATATCCTCGCGGCTTGTGAAGCCCTTGGAATTACATTCAAGCTCCAGCTTCTTGAAGTTCTCTTTGCTGCTCTTTTCAGCCTCGGCAAGGTAAAGCTTGAAGGTCTTGATGCCGTAGGGCTCAATGTCAAATTCAAGCTCGCTGCCGCTGAACTCCGCCTCGCCTATGCTTTTCTCATTTGCAAGCGTTTCGTAAGCCTTCACGATTTCAGTGCAGAAGCTCATCTTAACGCCCTTGTGCGCCTTGCCGATTCCCTCGTTAATTCTGACGATAACTGCGTCGTCATCCTCAGCAAGCTTGATCGCGCGGATGATAACCTCGTTCGTGCTCAGCTTTGCAAAGCTGAAATTGTCCGTCAGCCTGCCCTCTCTGCGTGAGCTCGTCTGGAATGCAACGAGCGGCTTTTGGAACAGCTCGCATTGCACCTGAGTGCCGTTTTCAAATCCGCCGTTATGCGAGTATATGCCAAAGGCAAATTCATTCTTGCCCAAATCCTGCATATCCTGCCTGGTTTCCTTAGTGAATGCGCCTGAGGGCGTGTGAATAAGCGTTAAGCGCAGCGTGTTTGCATTCGGCTTATCCCAGCCGTATTTGCAGTCTGAGAACACGCTCACTCCGTATTCTCCGCTTTCGGCAGTGATGTCAGCCCATTTCTGTGCGGGCACCTCATAAAGCTTGTCGCTGTTGGTTTCTCTCTTAATAACGCCAAGCCCAAGGTCATAGGTTGCCATTCTGTTTGAGCAGGTGAAGGGGAAGGTTGCTTTGAGCAGTGAACGGCGTGAACGCCAGTCAAGCTTGTTATCTATTCTGATAAACTGTCCGCCGCTTGTAAGCGAAACGGTCTGCTCAATTCTCGTGTGGTTAACAACTCTCGCAACCTTTATTGAAGCCCTTGCAGGTCCGCTTTCGATGATTTCAAATTCCGGCTGGTTTGCAAAGACCTCAACCTCGTTGTCAATATCCTCCTTGCGGATTTCCCAGCTCGGGTAATTGAGCGCGCCTGTGTCCGTAAACTTGGCAATTTTTATCGGAGATTCAACAAGCTGGCGCTTCAGCTTTTTATCGGTAACGGAAGCAATATCGCCGTTCTTGTTGAATATAACCTGGTATTTTTCGTTCTCAAGCGTGTGTCCGGTCGCCTTAACGTCCGTCGGAATTTCGCAAGCCTTGTTAGCTGCCTGAATGTCGTAAACCCTGTAGCCGAGGGGCTCAACCTCTGCAATGAACGCAAGCTCAAATTCCTTGCCCATCTTGTTGATAATTTGGCTCGGAACCTCGTTTCCGTCGCAGTCAACAACCTTGATGAAGGTTGAGTTGTGATTGAGCTTAACCCTTGCGTTAACAACGTCTCTGCGCTTGATTGACGAGGGATTGTTAACGATAACCGCACATTCGCTCACTTTGCTCGTGTCAAGCTCGTTTGCAATTGCGCCTGCTGCGCCGAGATATTCGGTCTGCAGCTGTTTTTGAGAAACTATGTAATCGTTCTGCCCGTCAACGTAAACGTCCATATTTGACGTGCCCGTGATATCGTCGTGGAAATGGTGCTGAATAATTCTTTCCCATGCCCTCGTGATATTCTCTCTCGGGTATTTATAAAGCCCGAGCACCTGCGCGGCAGTGCACGCCTTTTCGGCATAATCCGCAAGCTCCTCGCATTTTGCGTTTTGCCTTTTGGATTGCGTGCGCGAGGTATAACCGCCTGCGCCGTGTGAGGTCATCAGAAGCTCATTATTCCAAACAGGCAGCTTATCAAGCGCTTCCTGCGGAAGCTCGCTTATGTTATCAAAAAATTCGCAGCTTGATGCAGCAACAACCTCAAAATCCGTTTCAGAATTTTTATTAATGCTTTCCTCAACTGCCGCAACGCTTTCCTCCGTCGGAGAGCCGCCCTTGTCGCCCGTGCCGTAATAATGCATCGTTTGCGGAATACCGCTGTCAAACGCATTTTTCGAAATCTTGTCGATAACCTTGATGTAGCTTCTTACGTCCGTGTCAAACTTAAAGGTGTATGAGCGTGCGTCAAGCTCTGCAAGCACTCTTGCACCGTCAGGTCCCTGTAAATAGCCGAGGTCAAACGGAATGCCGTATGCCGAGCCCCAGGTGAGCTTCTGCGTTGAAAAGCCTTTAAGGTCGGAATGCTTCATAATGCTCGGCAGCGCGTAGCCGAAGCCGAAGCAGTCAGGCAGAAAAATATCGTTGCAGGGCTTGCCGAAGGTCTTTTCAAAATAGCGGTTGCCAAGCAGAATGTTCCTGAAAAGCGCCTCGGGGGAGGGAATATTAACGTCGCCGTTTTCAAATTCGCTTCCAACGGGATTCCACTTTCCCTGAGCAACAAGCTTCTTAAGCTGCTCAAAGGCTTCGGGATAGTATTCCTCAATCAGCTTGTAGCGAAAGGCACCCTCAAAATTAAAACGGTAATGCGGATATTCCTTAATCAGATGCGCATTCTTTTCAAGCGTGTCGGGAATATAATCCTTAATCGTTTTTGCAAGATTCCAGCGCCACACGGTATCCAGATGAGCGGTGGCAACAACGTAAGCTTTTTTCTTTTCCATAATTATTTACCGTAATCCTGAATAATTAAATGTTATTTTTCAATGATTTCGTAAGTGAATTCGTATTTTTCCTGAAGAGCTTTAACCTTATCCTCGTTATCCTCAATAAAGCTTTCGGAATAAACGGATTTGCCGTCAACGGAATAATCCTTAACGATTTTGTTAAGCTCCTCCCAAGCCTCGTCAGCCTTGGGATAATTGTCCTCAAATTTAATCAGAAATTCTTTGTGCTTCGGAATTCTAACCTTCATTGATATGCTCCTCCAAAAAATGTTTAATATATTATATATTTTTAACAATTATATATCAAGCCCCAAAATAAATAAAATTATAAAAAATTCCCGTGATTTTTCAATCACGGGATAAAATCAGGTACATCTATTTATTTTCTTTTCTTGCTATGCTGATTATTCTTACAATAACGCTTGCGAGAATAAGATTTACAGCAAGCTCAATAATAAAATTAAAACCAACAACGCCTGTTATGATGAATAGACCGGCATTAGCAACGCCTGCGCCCTCTGCCCATGCATTTATTATTTCCATAAAGAAGAACTTGCAACCAATTATAAAAACCCCGGTATTTACTACCGGTGCAACTATACCTGCAATAACTACTGCTCCAAGCTTCACGCTTTTCTTAATCGTATCATAAATTCCAACCGAAACAAGGCAGGAAACAAGTGCGATAGCTGCAGATGCTACTGCGCAAACAAGTGAAGTATATTCGCCGAGTTTGTCAACAAGTAATTGGTTGATTAGTAAGGTAACAATTAAACCGTAACCGATAATGAAAACAGCCGAACCAACAAGAGGGGAAGCAAATAAAGCGGTATGATTTGCATTTTTTGCGCCTGCTTTTTCAACATATTTGAACGTAAGGCTTGCACATAGACCTGCAAGAATTCCCTTAAGCAAAACTACTGCTATAGTTTCGAATGTAGAAGCTGGTGGATTAAGCATTAAAAAGGGTGCCGCATCGCCGGAAATAAGCACTGCCACACCGAATGCAGCTCCGAGCCAAGCTCCCGCGCCTACACCGTAAAGCGCGGCACCAATAATAATCGGAGCCAATGTTAATGTAATGCTGAAAACACCAAATTTAATTGATACGCCAAGCAACTGTAAAGCTACTACAATAGCGGTAAGCAGTCCGGTGCCTGTAATAATTTTTGTGTTTTTGTTCATATTAAATTTTCCTTTCTGCTACTGCTCCAAAGCAAGCCGCCCAAACACAAAAGGCGTTTTGCCCGATAAAGCTATTTTTATCTGCGGATGCAATGCGGCTATATTATAATATGCGCTTTTTATTTTTGCAACAGTTTTCAGCGTTTTGCCTAAAATATTTTATTCACAATACTATGTGTATTTTTCACAAAAAAATATTTATTTTTTAGGTAATAGGGAAAATTTAATAAACAAGGTGTTAAAAACAAATTATTAATTTGACAATTGTTGAAAACTAATATACAATATAAACAATTAGCAAGATTATCCTGCGGGATTTCTTGTGCAAATTTTAACAATGAAGGTGATTAAATGAAAAATTATGATGCAAAGGATATAAGAAATATCGTTCTTGCAGGCCATGCTTCAAAGGGTAAGACCACTCTGGCAGAGGCTCTGCTTTCCTGCGCAGGTGCAACCGAAAGATTCGGAAAGGTTGCAGACGGCACAACCGTTATGGACTATGACGCAGAGGAGAAGAAGAGGGGAGTTTCCATTTCCTCAGCTGTTGCCCCTGTTGAATATAAAAACAAGAAAATTAACTTTATAGATACTCCTGGCCTTTTCGATTTTGAAGAGGGCGCTGCAGAGGGTATCCGCGCTGCAGATACTGCAATCATCGTCGTTTCCTCACGCACGGGCCTTGCAGTAGGCGCCGAAAAGGCGTTCAAAAATGCAGGCTCCCGCAATATGGCAAGAATTTTTGTAACCACTAAGATGGATGATGAAAGAGCGGATTTCTATAAGGCTTTCAACGGCATCGTTGCAAAATTCGGCACAATGGTTTGCCCCGTTGTTGTTCCCGTAATTTCAGGCGGCAAGGTTGCAGCTTACTATAATATGTTAACAGGTAAGGCATTCTCATATAACGGCACAAAGGCAACGGAGGTTGCCTGCACTCCTGATGATCAGGCACGCTTTGATGCTATTACAGAGGTGTTCAATGAGGCTATTGCAGGCACCGACGAAGAGATTATGGAAAAGTATTTCTCAGGCGAGGAGCTCACTGCAGAGGATAAAATCAAGGGCGTAAGAATCGGCCTTGCAGACGGCACTATTATTCCCGTTTTCGCACTCAGCGGTATCACCGGCGAGGCTTGCGATCAGCTTCTTGATTTCATCGCAGAGGCTTGCCCCGCACCTAAGTCCGAATATGCAATCTGCAATGATGAGCCTATTGAGCTCGTTCCCGACGTTAACGGTCCGCTTGCGGCAATTTGCTTTAAGACGGTTGCAGACCCGTTCATCGGTAAGCTTTCGTTCTTCAAGGTTCTCAGCGGTAAGCTTGCTCAGGGCACCGTTGCTTATAATGCAAATAAGGGCACTGACGAGCGTATGGGTAAAATCGTAACGATGTTCGGCGCTAAGCAGATGGATGCTTCCGAAATCCCCGCGGGCGATATCGGCGCAGTAGTTAAGCTTTCAAACTTCAACACGGGCGATACCCTTTGCGCTGCAGATAAGATTATTAAGGCGGACGGCGTTGCAGTTCCTAACGCTACTTACACGATGGCTGTTAACGCGGTTAAGAAGGGCGATGAGGAAAAGATTGCTTCCGGTCTTTCAAGGCTTTGTGAAGAAGATCCGTCCCTTCGCTTCACAACTAATAATGAAACGCATCAGCAGCTTATCAGCGGTCTCGGCGAGCAGCAGATTGACGTTGCAATCGCTAAGCTTAAGAGCAAGTTCTCCGTTGACGTAACGCTTTCAGTTCCGAAGGTTGCTTATCGCGAAACCATTACAACCAAGGTTTCCGCACAGGGCAGGCACAAGAAGCAGTCCGGCGGTCACGGTCAGTTCGGCGACGTTCATATTGAATTCGAGCCCTGCGATTGCGAAAGACTTGAATTTGCAGAGCGCGTTGTCGGCGGCGCAGTTCCGAAGAACTTCTTCCCGGCAGTTGAAAAGGGTCTTAATGAATGTATGGACAGAGGCGTGCTTGCAGGCTATCCTATGGTTGGCGTTAAGGCAACTCTTTACGACGGCTCCTATCACCCCGTTGATTCAAGCGAAATGAGCTTCAAGATGGCTGCCTCCCTTGCTTTCAAGGAAGGCATCTCAAAGGCTTCTCCGATTATTCTTGAGCCCATTTCAACCGTTAAAACTCTTTGTAACGACGATGCTATGGGCGATGTTATCGGCGATATCAATAAGCGCCGCGGCCGCGTTCTCGGTATGACTCCGGTTGGCGATGGTATGCAGGAAATTCTTGCTGAAATCCCCGATGCAGAGATGGCTACCTTCTCAACCTCAATGCGCCAGATTACGCAGGGCAGAGGCTCCTTCACAATGGAATTCGCAAGGTATGAGCGTTGCCCCGAGCATATCGCACAGAAGATTATTGAGGAAAGCAGCGTAGAATAAAATGTTATTTGGGGGCAGTTAATCTGCCCCCTTATTTGTAGGGGAGGGTCTCCGCGCCCTCCCGAATTCTTAGGAGGAATTTTATGAGTAAATTCTTATCTGCAGTTAAAAAATATTCGTTAATTATTTTTGCCGTATCTGCGGTGCTCGGCATTTTGATGATTGCCTTTCCCGATTATATGCTGACTTATGCGGCGTTTTTCGTGGGCATATCGTTCATTCTTTGCGGGCTCGTCGGAATAATCAGCTATTTAGTTAAAAAGGATTCGCTATTTGCCCTTATCCTCGGAATTATTTCACTGATTTCGGGCGCGATTATTTGCGTTGCCTTCAGGCAGATTATGGCAGTTATCGTATTCCTGCTCGGCATTTTGCTGCTCGTCGGCGGCGTTACGGATTTGGTTACCTCGGCTTACGTTGCAATCAGCAAAAAGCGCTCGTGGATATTAACCGTGCTGCTTTCGGTTGCTTCAATCGTGCTCGGCGTTATGGCGATATCAAACCCGTTTGATACTCAGGATAAGCTCGTTCAGGTGCTCGGCGCAGGTCTTGTCGTGTTTGCGATAGTTGATTTGGTCAGCTACATTCAGATTAAGATTATCGCCAAGCAGGTGCAGAAAAAGCTTGATGAGGAGCAGGAGGCTAAAACCGCAACCGAGGTTGAATTCGCCGAATTAAAGTCAGACGGCAGCGAGGCTACCGAGGTTGATTTCGTTGAGGTTGACGAAAACTGATGAAAATTACTAAGTGAGAGGCTTGAAAAAACCTCTCATTTTTTATAAAAAAGTTAATGATTTTTATTGTTTTATTCATATATAAATGGTATAATTAATCAAAACAATCAATAAATAATCACTTCAGGAGGAATTTTTATGACATTTTCGGAAAAATATAACGAATGGCTTTCCTTCGCGGATGAGGAAACCAAAGCCGAGCTGCTTTCAATTGCAAACGATGAAAAGGAGATTGAGGATAGGTTTTATAAGGACCTTGCTTTCGGCACGGGCGGTCTGCGCGGCGTAATGGGCGCGGGCTCAAACCGTATGAATAAATACACCGTCGGCAAAGCTACCCTCGGTCTTGCCAACTATCTTAAGAAAAAGTATTCGGGCGAAATCAAAATTGCCCTTGCTTATGACAGCCGCAATAATTCCGCCTTCTTTGCAAAAACCGCTGCGGGCATTTTTGCTGCTTCAGGCTTCAAGGTTTTCCTTTATGAAACTCTCGTGCCCGTTCCCGTGCTTTCCTTTACAACGGCTTATCTCGGCTGCAATGCGGGCGTTATGATTACCGCTTCTCATAATCCGAAGGAATATAACGGCTATAAGGTTTATGATAACCGTGGTTGTCAGTTCTGCACGGAGGATGCCAAGGCTGCGATTGAGGAGATTAATAAGATTACCGACTTCACCTCAATCCCGTTCGGCAATGAGAATTCCGAAAATATCACAATGCTCGGCGAGGAAACGCTTTCCGCTTTCATAGCCGCAGTTAAAACGCAGAGCCTTTATGAGGAAAAGTCAGATCTTAAGATTGTTTACACCCCGCTTCACGGCACGGGTAATATCCCTGTTCGCCGCGTGCTTGAGGGGCTTGACGTTACAGTGGTTAAGGAGCAGGAGCTGCCCGACGGTAATTTCTCAACCGTTCGCAGCCCCAATCCCGAGGAAAAGGACGCCCTCACAATCGCAATTGAAAGGGCGAAGGAAATCGGCGCTGATTTGGTTCTCGGCACAGACCCGGACTGCGACCGCGTAGGCATCGCGGTTAAGGACGAGAACGGCGAATTCGTGCTCTTCACCGGTAATCAGACGGGCGCGCTTCTTGTTAAATTTGTGCTGGAGCAGAAAAAGGAAACCCTCAATCCTAAATCAACTCTTGTTAAAACCATCGTAACCTCTGAACTTGGCGCAAACATCGGCAGAAAATACGGTTTGCAGGTTGAGGAAACCTTAACCGGCTTCAAATATATCGGCGATAAGATTAATAAGTATGAGGACAGCGGCGAGCAGGAATTCGTAATCGGCTATGAGGAGAGCTACGGCTATCTCGTCGGCACTCACGCAAGGGATAAGGATGCCGTTGTTTCCTCAATGCTCATCTGCCAGATGGCGGCGTGGTACAAAAATCACGGCAAAACGCTGATAGACGGGCTTAACGAAATCTATGCAGAGTACGGCTATTATCTTGATTCACTTGATGCTTTTGTGCTCAAGGGCAAGGACGGCGCAGAAAAAATACAGAGCCTTATGACCGAGTTCAGGAGCAAGGGCACTTCGCTCTTTGACGGCTTAAAGGAAATCGTTGATTTCTCAACAGGCATTAAGGATTTGCCGAAGGAAAACGTGCTTAAGTATATCTGGAATGACGGCTCGTGGATGGCAGTCCGCCCAAGCGGCACAGAGCCTAAAATCAAGGTTTATTACAGCATTCAGGATGCGAGCAAGGAAAATGCCGAAAAGCGCCTTGCTGATATTAAATCAGTTATGCACTCAATTATAAATAGCTAAAATTGCGAGGATTTAGCAATGGATAAAATCAGAAATTATGTTGAAAACGTGCTTCAGCCAAAGCTTCAGGGTGACGGCGGCTGGATTGAATTCGATTCCTTTGAAAACGGAGAGCTAACCGTAATTTTCAGGGGCGAATGCTCAAAATGCCTGATTCTTCACCGCTGCGTTGAATGGATTGAGGGCGAGATAAAAAGAGATTTAAATAAAACCGTCAAGGTGATTGCAATTCGCAAAAAGCCTTATTTTCAGGATGTGTAAGGGGGATTGAACTGTGGCACATATTAAAGTTGTCAGGCGTTCAATGCGCCCCGAGGAATGGACTCAGCTGCGCTTCGGCTGGCTGAAAAGGTATATATATTCCGAAAAATGGGAAATTGAAAATCTTGAAATCCGCGATGCGCGCCAGGTTTCCGAAATGGAATTTGAGTATTATTCGGAGGATTATCGCCCGCTCAGAAGGGGCGATATGTATTTCACTCCGGACGGCACTGCCTTCATCCGCGCGGATGTTGATATTCCCGAAAGTCTTCGCGGCAAGGAGCTTTGGTTTTCTCTGAAAACCGCTGCTGAAATCTGCGTTAATGTAAACGGAAAATACGTCGGCGGGGTGGACCCGAATCGTGAGCGTATGCTTCTTTCACCCTATATTAACGACGGCGAAACCCTGCATTTTGAAATGATGGGTTATAACCGCTCAAAGCCGGATGATGAGCGCAATCCCGAAAGCCTTTCCGTGCGCGGCTGTCGCCAGATTTTTGAGGGCGCCTATATCTGCACGGTTAATCACGCCGTTCAGGATTTGGTGTGGGATTTTGAGCTGCTGCTTGATATTGCCGAGAGCGAAGCTTTTAACGAGGATTACAGAGCGTTTCTCAATAAAGAGCTTAATAATGCAATGAATTTCATTGATTTTGACGCCGACGAGCTCACCGGCGTTGCCGAAGCACAGCAGTATGTTAACGACGTTATTTACGCGAACGATAATTATAAGGGCAACGGCGACGTTGCACTGATTGCCCATTCCCATCTTGATATTGCCTATTACTGGCGCAGAATTCACGCCGTGCAGAAGAATCTGCGCACGGTTTTAATTCAGCTTCGCCTGATGGATAAGTATCCCGATTTCAAATACACTCACACTCAGCCGTATACCTATGAAACGCTTGAAAAGTATTATCCCGAGGTTATGGCAGAGCTCAAGGAAAAGGTTGCTTCGGGTCAGTTCGAGCCGGTCGGCGCAATGTACGTTGAGCCTGATTGCAACGTGCCCACGGCAGAAAGCCTTATCCGTCAGTGCCTTTACGGGCAGCAGACCTATAAGCGCCTTTTCGGAAAAATCGTTAATAATGCGTGGCTGCCGGATGTTTTCGGCAATTCCTGGATTTTGCCGCAGATTTTGAAAAAGAGCGGCGTTGATTATTTCGTTTCAAACAAAATGTCCACCTGGAATGACACTAACCGTTTCCCGCATAATAATTTCATCTGGCGCGGAATTGACGGCACGGACGTGCTTGCCTGCGTACCGCCCACTCATTTCATCACCTGGAATATGCCTTCGCAGATTCAGGAAAACTGGGATGCTTATATTGATAAGGATTTCGGCGGGCAGACGATGAATATGTTCGGCTACGGCGACGGCGGCTCGGGCTGCACCGAGGAAATGATAGAGCTTATGCACCGCTTTGATAAGCTTTCAATTATGCCAAAAACGGAGCATATGGGCGGCGCGGAATTCCTTGAAAGAAATCTTAAAAACAATAAAAATCTTGAGGTGTGGGACGGCGAGCTGTATCTTGAAATGCACCGCGGCACCTTCACAACCAAAAGCAATCTTAAGCGCGCAAACCGCCGCCTTGAATACAAATTCAGAAATGCGGAAATTATTTCTCTTATGCGCGGCGAGGATAACAGGGAAAGAATAACCGCGCTTTATAAAAAGTTTTTAATTAATCAGTTCCACGATATTTTGCCGGGCTCCCATATTCATCCCGTGTATGAGGATGCAATGGCTGATTATTCGGAGATTGAAGCAGCGCTTGATGAAATCATAGGCACGGGAACTCAGTATTTCAATTCCCTCAATATCAAGCGCGATGAGCTCACCTTTGTTGAAAGCAATAAGGGCGGCGATATTCGCCTCGGCAAGAGGGGCAATTGGCTTATTCCGAATATCAAGCCTATGCAGACCAAGAGTCTGCGCTTCCTGCAGAGTGCTACCGAGTGGATTAAGGTTGACAGGCTTGATGCCGTAACGCCTTATTATGCCGTTTCCTTTAATGAGGACGGCTCAATTGCCTCGCTCTATGATTTGGAGCTCGGCAGAGAATGGGCAAAGGGCGATTTCAACAAGCTGAGGATATATGACGACCGTCCGGGCACCTATGACGCCTGGGATATTCTGCCAAATTATAAGGATAAGGAAATTGAAATCAAAATCGCCGAGCCGCTTCATCTTGAAAGCGTAAACGGCGAGTGTGCAACCTTTAAGGCAGTGCTTGAAACAGAGTCCTCAGGCTGGATTATGCTTATCCGCCTCTTCCGCCAGAGCAGGGGAATTGAGGTTGAAAGCATCGTTGATTGGAATGAAAATCACAAGTTTGCAAAGGCTGTGTTTGATTGCAACGTATTAACCCGCAAGGCGCTTTGCGATACCTCGGCGGGCTATATTGAGCGCGAAACTCATAAAAATACCACTTGGCAGCAGGCTCGCTTTGAAACCTGTCACCATAAATGGTGCTCTCTTGCAGAGGCTATGGGCGGCGTTTCGCTTATTAACGACGGCAAATACGGCGTCGGCTTTGACGGCAGCACGATGAGCCTTTCCCTTCTGCGCGCAACTATGCGCCCGGACGTTACCTCTGACCGCGGCAGGCATAATTTCTGCTATATGATTATGCCTCACGGCGGTGATGCGGTTAATGCGGGTATTAATAATATTGCGCTGCAGTATAATAATCCGCTGATTAAAACCGACCTCAGCTGGCAGCTTCCAACCTTTGAGCCTCTTTATCTTCAGGCTGCTAAGGAAAGCGAGGACGGCGGTATGACGGTTATCCGCCTTTCGGAGCAAAACGGAAGCCGCGGCATAATCACGCTTGATAAGCCGGTTCGGCTGCTCAATATGCTTGAGGAGGAAATTGCCCCCGCAACAAATGTTATTGAGTATTCGCCGTTTGAAATTATAACGATTGGAATTGAAAAATAATGACTCCTGCTCAGATAATTCTGATAATCCTTGCCGTGCTCGTGCTCGGAATAATTATTCTGCCGCTCTTTAACCGTTGGCAGTTTAAACGCCTGCCCTATGACCAGCAGGTGCTTGCCATTATGAAGCAGGCGAAAAAGCTCGTTTATTTCAAGAATATTTCATCGGGGCGCAAGGGCAATCTTTTCTTTGTTAAAAATAAAAGAAAAATCCTCGTTTATCCCTGGGTGCTTGATGAAAACGGCAAAATGGTTATAGTTAAGGATAATCCCTTTGATAATTGGGATTATCCCGAAAATAAGCCTGCCCTCAATGCTGATGAGGTTAAGCAGGCAAGGGAGGAGTTAAAAAAATATTCAGAAAAATCTGCTGTAAAAATCCTCTTTAATGACCCATTTGAAGAGCGCGAAGCAGAGTAACAGCCACAGAATTGAAAACGGCAGGCAGATTTGCCCCATTACATTCAGCGGCAGCGCGGAATAATCCCAAACTCCCATGCCGTATTTCAGGTTGAATATGCAGCCGAAAATGAATTCGATTATTGTTATGATAACCGAGCCCGAAATGCATTTCTTCCAAAGCGGCAGACTCGGTGTCTCGCTACTTATATAAATCAGTATTATAAATATAATGCCGCCTGCGAAAAGCATACTGTAATGAGTTCTGCCGCGCCAGAGCATTTCAAGCGTGCAGTAGGCAAAGCCGCCAAGCAGAAATAAGTATCCGTATCTTATATAATCCTTCATAATTATATTATTGCGCCCTTCGCGCAAAATCATATTGTTAAATCTTAGGAGGCGCCGCCGTGCAGATTCCGACGGACGTTAAAAATTTAATATCGGAATTTGAGCGCTGCGGTTATTCGATGTATGTCGTCGGCGGCTATGTGCGCGATATGCTGCTCGGCAAAAGCGGCGGCGATATTGATTTGGCAAGCTCCGCGCAGCCTGCGCAGGCGGAGGCAGTGCTAAAAAACGCAGGCGTAAGCTTTGTTGAAACCGGTTTGAAGCACGGCACGATTACGGCTGTAATTAATCACACTCCGTATGAGATAACCACCTTTCGCTCGGATGGCGAATACAGCGACAGCCGCCATCCCGAAAGCGTAGCTTTTATTAAGGATATCAACGCTGATTTGGCGCGCCGCGATTTCACGATTAACGCTATGGCGTATAACGAAGCGGCGGGCGTTATTGATTTATTCGGAGGGCAGGAGGATTTGAAGCGTGGAATAATCCGCGCGGTAGGCGATGCGGATATGCGCTTCAAGGAGGATGCGCTTCGTATAATGCGCGCGCTGCGCTTTGCCTCTCAGCTCGGCTTCAGGCTTGATGATGAAACGGCAGCCGCAGCGCTTGCGAATAAGGAGCTGCTCAATAATATTTCGGCGGAGCGCATTTTTGTCGAGCTTGTTAAAATCCTTATGGGCAAAAACGTGCTGTTCGTTCTCTCGGAATACAGGGAAATTTTCGGCGTAATTATTCCCGAGCTGCGCCCCTGCTTTGATTGCGCGCAGAATAACCCGTGGCATATTTATGACGTTTACAGCCATATTGCCCACGCGGTTGCCGCTTCACCGAAAAAGCCCGTTATAAGGCTTGCAATGTTGTTTCACGATATCGGCAAGCCGCTCGTTAAAACAACTGACGAGCGCGGCATAGACCATTTTAAAACCCATGCCGAAAAAAGCGCCGATATTGCCCAAAGGATTCTTGAGCGCTTCAAAGCGCCGAATGCAATTAAGGACGAGGCAGTAGCTCTCGTTAAATATCATCAGACGCTTGAAAAGGTTGATGATATTCGCCCGAAGCGCTGGCTTAACAAAATCGGTTATGAATATACGGCAGATTTATTTGAGGTGCGCATTGCCGATTTAAAAGCGCATAATCCCGAAAAAATCGGTTATGAGGTGCAGAAGATTAACGGGCTCAGGCAAAGCCTTGCACAAATTGTTGCCGCAGGCGAGGCGTTCAGAATATCCGATTTGGCAGTGGACGGCAACGATTTAATCGCCCTCGGCTATCATGGCAGGGAAATCGGCGAAAGGCTTAATGAAATCCTCTCCCTCGTCGTTGACGACAAGCTTCCCAACACCCGCGAGGATATCCTTAATTTTCTTAATAAATGATTATGTAGGGGACGCCGACTCGGCGTCCCGCTTTTTATATACCTATATAATAATTCGGTAGGGGCGTATATCATCCGCCCGCTTTTTGTTGACAAATCTTATGCCTTGTGATACAATGTAGTTGCCTTGTAAAGCAAGGCGTAAGGAGGTAATGATTATGAGATACAGTAAAGAGCTTTTAAAGGGCAGCACCCATCTTCTTGTTTTAAGCGTGCTCGAGAATAAGGATTTATACGGCTATCGCATTATCCGCGAGCTTGAAATCAGAAGCGAAAATGCCTTTGAAATGAGCGAGGGCACGCTTTATCCCATCCTTCACGCTCTTGAAAAGGAAACATATCTTGAGAGCTATTGGCAGGAGGTTGACGGCAGGGAGCGCAAGTATTACCACATTACCCGCCACGGCAAAAAGCAGCTTGCAGAGGGTAAGCAGGAATGGCGCGAGTTTACAAAGGACGTTAATAAGGTTTTGGGTATTGCGTAATGAACAGGGAAGAATACATTGATTCCGCAGTGGTTCTTATTGAGGATTATGTTACCCGCGAAGAGGTGCGCAAGGAGCTGAACGCTCATTTTGACGAGCGTGTGGAATACTATACTAACGCGGGCTACAGCGAGGCGTATGCATTGGGCAAAACTCTCGGTCAAATGGGAAATGCAGAGGATTTAAAGCTGCAGTTTTCACAGCTTCACAGTGAAAAAAACCGTCAATCGCGGGCGGTAATAAATATTGTGTGTAGTGTTATCATAACGTTAATTTCCGTTATCTGCACCCTGCTTCTCAACGGAATAGGGTTTCCTGTGGTTGTAATTGAACTTTTATTTTTGTGCCTTGTTTTTGTTTTGACAACCGAGGCTATGAAATATAAAATGCTCTCTTTAAATGTCACGGCACTTGCCTCGTTCGGCGTTTGGTCGTTATTCAAATTGCTGCACGTTTCGTTCAGCAACCTTGTTGTTTCCGCTTATTTCATTTTAACGGGCAAGGCGGTAATGCTCGGCTATCTTGATACCTTTGCAGGCTACGTTAGCTTTGCGCTTTGGCTGCACATCGTTTCCGCTATTATTTACACTATTATTTTTGCGTTTTTGATTGCGGCCTTAATCGTTAATGCTAAGGCAAGGAAAAGATGCTGCCCGTTAAAAATAATTCATCTTAAAAACGGCTTTCAGGCGGCGGCAAAATATCTTGTTGTATTCTTGCTTGCTTTTCTTGCACTGACGGCATTTTTTACATATAGCAATATAGCTGAGCCTGAATTCAGTAAAACAGAGACATATATTATAATTGAAGGCAATAGTCCTGACGAGCCCGTTCAGCAGGGCAAATTCAAATATCCGGAGGGCACGGTTTTTATGCTTGACGATATGATTCCGCCTGAGGGCTGTACGGTTTATGAAAATGAAAAGGATGTTTTTACAGATTATGTCAATCTGCGAAAATTCCCCTATGATGAAAACGCAGCTGTCTGGTGGGAAGATTATGATATGAAGACTGTTGAGCTGAATGACATTATGTCGTATGATCAGATAAATAACTATGCAGAGTGCCGGGTTTCAAGCGAATATTATTGCGTTTATGCAATTAATATGGGCGGCGATATTGTGTATTCAAGCGGCTGGCAGAGCTCAGCGCAGGAGAGAGAATACACCTTTAACGTTGAAAGCGGCAAGTATCCTATATCCGTTCATCATATAACCGTAAAACACACGGATGGCAAAAGTTATGTCAGGTAGCGAAAGCTGCCTGATTTTTTTGCAAATTATTAATAATTACCCCATTGACAAACGGAAAATAATGGCTATAATATAATTAGCACTCGGAGATAGAGAGTGCTAATTCGTTAAAAAGGGATGATTATTATGAGAAAAAAGCAGTTTAAGGCAGAGTCAAAAAAGCTGCTGGATATGATGATTAATTCTATCTATACCAACAGGGAGATTTTCATTCGTGAGCTTATTTCAAACGCTTCCGATGCGATAGACAAGCTCTATTTCAAATCTCTCACGGATAACAGCGTGGGCATCGCGCGCGATGAGTTTGAGATTAATATCGCCGCCGATAAGGAGGCGCGCACCATCACCGTTTCCGATAACGGCATCGGTATGTCCGCCGCTGATCTGGAGGCTAATCTGGGCACTATTGCAAAGTCCGGCTCACTCAATTTCAAGAATGAAAATGAAGAGGAAACCGCGGAGAATAATATAGAGGTTATCGGCCAGTTCGGCGTCGGCTTCTATTCCTCCTTTATGGTTGCAAAGCGCGTAGAGGTTGTTTCAAAGGCGTTCGGCGAGGAGGTTGCCCATAAGTGGATTTCCGAGGGCGCGGACGGCTACACCCTTGAGGAGTGCGAAAAGGATACCGTCGGCACCACCATCACGCTCTATCTTAAGGACGATACGGAAACCGAGGATTATTCCCGCTTCCTCGAGGATTATGAGCTTTCCGAGCTTGTTAAAAAGTACAGCGATTATATACGCTATCCCATCAAAATGGAACAGACCCACACCGTGCCCGACCCCGAAAACGAGGGCGAGTATATAACCGAAACCGCCGTTGAAACGCTCAATTCAATGGTGCCGCTCTGGCGCAAGAATAAGAGCGAAATTACCTCTGAGGATTACAACGAATTCTATAAAATGAAGTTTATGGATTATCAGGACCCGCTCTCGGTAATTCACTTTAAATCCGAGGGCACGGCAACCTTTGATTCGCTTATCTATATCCCCGCCAAGGCTCCGTTTGATTTCTATTCAAAGGAGTATGAAAAGGGCTTGCAGCTTTATACAAACGGCGTTCTCATTATGGATAAATGCTCCGATCTGGTGCCCGATTATTTCAGCTTCGTTAAGGGCATCGTGGATTCCGCAGATTTAAGCCTTAACATCAGCCGCGAAACCCTGCAGCAGGATTATCAGGTTAAGATTATTGCAAAGGCGATTGATAAAAAGATTAAGTCCGAGCTCAAAAAAATGCTTAAGTCGGACAGGGAAAAATATGAGCAGTTCTTTGACGCCTTCGGTGTTAACCTCAAGTGGGGCGTTTATGCAAATTACGGCGCTGAAAAGGATGGGCTTAAGGAGCTCCTTATTTTCAAATCCTCGGCAGAAGGCAAGTACGTAACCCTTGATGAATATATCTCCGCAATGCCCGAGGGTCAGGAGCAGATTTATTATGCCTGCGGAGACAGCGTTGAGAAGATAAACCTTCTTCCGCAGACGGAGGCTGTGCGCGCAAAGGGCTATGACGTGCTCTGCTTCACTGATGACGTGGATGAATTTGCAATCCAGATGCTGATGGAATATGACGGAAAGCATTTTGCAAATATCTGCAAGGATGAGCTTAACCTTTCCTCAGAGGAGGAAAAGAAGGAGCTTGAGGAAAAGAATGCCGCTTCAAAGGATATGCTTGATGAAATGAAGGGCTTCCTCGGCAATGCCGTAACCGCCGTTAAGTTTTCGGACAGCCTCGGCTCCCACGCCGTATGCCTTTCCGCGGAGGGCTACGTTTCGCTTGATATGGCAAAAATCCTCAGTCAGATGCCGGGCGGCACTCAGGGTATGAAGGCGCAGCTCGTGCTTGAAATTAATTCAAAGCATTCCGTTGCGGAAAAGCTTTTCAAGCTCTTTGCCGAGGATAAGGAAAAGCTTGAAAAATACACCAAAATCCTTTACGGCGAGGCTTGCCTCGTCAGCGGCTTAACGCTTGATAATCCAACCGAATTTGCCGATATGATTTCGGATTTGATGATATAAATAAATTATTGTAGGGGGCGACGACCTCGGCGCCCCGCATACCAGACAGGGGACGGTTCTCTGTCTGGTTTTGACTGTTTAAACATTTTTATATTTTGATGATGACATCCGAGTAAAAATGTGTTAATATAGAACTGTAAATAATTATATCATTCAGGGGGTATTTTTATGGCATACAAAATTATTACGATCAGCCGTCAGTACGGCAGCGGCGGCAGAGCAGTCGGCAAGCAGCTTGCAGAGGCTCTGGGCTACAGCTTTTATGATAACGCGCTCGTTCAGAAGGTTGTTGAAAAAACGGGCTTAACCGAGGATTTCATTAAGCAGGCGGGCGAGTATTCGCCGTTTTCAAGTATGTTTTCTTACGGCCTTGTCAGCAGAGACAGGGGCGGCTCCTCGCTTGAGGATATGGTTTATGCCGAGCAGCGCAAGGTTATTCTTGATATCGTAGATAAGGAAAACTGCGTTTTCGTCGGCAGATGCTCGGATGCTATTCTTGACGTGCGCGAGGATTGCTTCAACGTTTTTATCAGCGGTGATTTTGATGATAAAATTGAGCGCATTAAGGGCTATAATGATTGCAATGAAAAGGAAGCAAGAAAGCTTATGAGGGAAACCGATAAAAAGCGTAAGCTTCATTACGATTATTATACAGACAGAAAATGGGGCGTTGCGGATAATTACGATTTGTGCCTCAACACCTCAACCCTCGGCGTTGATAAATGCGTTGAGCTGATTATGCAGGCAATTAAATAATTAATCCGCCGGGCAGGGGACGGTTCCCTGTCCGGTGCTTTTTCTTAATAAAATCTTTACATTTATTTGTATTATCCTTGTTGATTTGAACAATATGTTGTGCTATATTTAAATACGAACTGTATTACATATAATAATACAGTTTTAAAACGTAAAGAAATGATTGTATAATCGGTGCAGTTATGAAAAATATTCTTGAGCTTTTAGAAATTTCGGCAAACCGTTTTCCGGATAAGGTTGCTTTTGCCGAGGAGGGCAGGGCGCTTACCTATGCGCAGCTGCTTGACGGCGCACGTCACATAGGCTCGGCGCTTTCTTCGCTCTCCTGCAAAAATCAGCCCGTTTGCGTCTATATGGATAAGGGCGTAAACACGATTATCTCAATGCTGGGCGTTGTTTACAGCGGCAATTTTTACGTCGTGCTTGACGGCGAAATGCCGCCCGAGCGTATTAATAAGATTTTCTCAACCCTTAAGCCCCACGCGATTATTACGAGCGATGGCTACGAGGAAAAGGCGCAGTCGCTTGAATTTGAGGGCGAGGTTTTCAGCCTTTCCGATTTGCTTGAAGCAGAAATAAATTCTGCCGCGCTTGCCGAAATCCGCGCTGCGCAGATTGATACGGACCCGCTCTATGCGCTTTACACCTCGGGCTCAACGGGCGTGCCTAAGGGCGCAATCCTCAGCCACCGCAACGTGCTTGCATATTCCGAATGGGTTTGCATGGAATTTGATTTCAGCGAGGAAACTGTTTTCGCAAATCA
>CAJOJV010000025.1 GCA_905234995.1 uncultured Eubacterium sp.
ACAAATCCCGATTTGCCTATCAGCCCTATGTTAAAAATGCTGTTCGATTTTAGTAATTTTTGTTGTAAATGACAAAAATTTAACAATTTTTCAAAAAGCCTTGAAATATCGCTGTTATATGTTATTATATTTGTGGCTTATTTTAATATAAACTATTATTAAAAAATAAGGAGTAAAGGAGATTAGTTATGCAAAAGAAATTAAGCAGTATTCCTTTCACCGACACACCTGAACAGGCTGCCAAGCTGCAGGAGGTTATCGCCGCTAATAAGGACGATAAATCCCGCCTTATGGCAGTTATGCAGCAGGCGCAGGATATCTACGGATATCTTCCTTTTGAGGTGCAGGAAAAAATTGCAGAGGGAATGGAGGTTCCGCTTGAAAAGGTTTTCGGCGTTGCAACATTCTATGCACAGTTTTCAATGTCACCCAAGGGCAAGTACAATATTTCCGTATGCCTCGGCACTGCCTGCTACGTTAAGGGTGCGCAGACTCTCGTTGACAACCTCAGCGAGGTGCTCGGTATCGGAATCGGCGAATGCACGCCTGACGGCAAATTTTCACTTGAAGCTTGCCGCTGCATCGGCGCTTGCGGTCTTGGTCCCGTAATGACGGTTAATGATGAGGTTTACGGTAAGCTGACTGCAGAGGATATCCCGGATATAATCAGAAAATACCGCGACTGATATCGAGGCTTTGCAATATGAAGATTGAAGATATTAAAAACTTACTCGGCGCTGAGGTGCTTTGCTGCGAGGAAAACACAGAGCGCGAGGTTTTCACCGCCTGTGGCTGCGACTTGATGAGCGACGTGCTTGCTTACGTTAAAGACCAGGCTGTGCTGCTCACCGGCCTTGTTAATCCCCAGGTCGTAAGAACAGCGGAAATGATGGATATGGTTTGTATAGTGTTCGTTCGTTCAAAGTCCCCGACGCCTGAGATGATTGCTCTGGCTGAGGATAACGGCATCGTCGTTATGCGTACAGACAAAAGGCTTTACGAAGCCTGCGGTCTTCTTTATTCAAACGGACTTTGCGGCAACAAGGTTAAGGCTTGAGCGAACCCTTAGTTTTTCACTTTGACATTGACGGCGACGATTTTTCCGTTGCCGGCCAGGCATCTATACAAATCAAAAAGAACTTAAGGCAATTAGGGCTTTCTCCCGAAATCATCCGCCGCGTAAGCATCGCGATGTATGAGGGGGAAATCAATATGGTTATTCACGCCCGCGGCGGCACTGCCGACGTTAAGGTTTATGAGGACTGTATTGAAATTATTCTCGCAGATAAGGGCCCGGGTATTAAGGATATAGACCAGGCTATGCAGGAGGGGTATTCCACCGCATCGGACACAACCCGTTCACTCGGCTTCGGCGCAGGTATGGGTCTTCCCAATATGAAGCGCTACACCGATGAAATGGTGATTGAGTCCACGGTCGGAGTGGGAACCACCGTAACGATGAAAATCAACATTGCATAGGCGGCTAAACCCTTAAATTGAAATAAAAGATGTGATTTAATGAACACCTATCAACATTCTGTTCTGTTAGAGCCTTCAAAGTGCACGGGCTGCACCACCTGCCTGAAGCACTGCCCCACGGAAGCAATCCGTATTAAAGACGGCCACGCGGTGATTAACGATAAGCGCTGCATTGATTGCGGCGAATGCATCCGCAATTGCCCGCATCAGGCAAAGAAAGCCGTTTCCTCCAAGCTGGAGGCGATGGACCGTTTTAAATACAAAATTGCTCTTCCGGCGCCGACGCTCTACGGTCAGTTTGACAATCTGGACGATATTGACTATGTGCTGGACGGTCTGCTGAAAATCGGGTTTGACGATGTGTTTGAGGTTTCAAAGGCTGCCGAGCTCGTTTCGGCTTACACAAGGCTTTATCTCAAAACCGAAGGAAACGTAAAGCCCATAATCAGCTCAGCCTGTCCCGTAATCGTAAGGCTTATTGCTCTGCGTTTTCCGTCCCTCAGCAATAATATTCTGCATATGCTTCCCCCGATGGAGGTTGCCGCAGGGCTTGCAAGGGAGCGCGCAAAGCGCGAGCATCCTGAGCTTAAGGACGAGGATATCGGCGTATGCTTCATTTCGCCCTGTCCCGCAAAGGTCAGTTACGTCAAAAACGGCTTTGCAGATTATAAAAGCAAGGTTGATGAGGTTGTTTCCATCAGCGATATCTATTTTAAGCTGATTAACGAAATGCAGCACGGCAGCGATATTCAGTCGCTCTGTGAAACGGGCATTATCGGCTTGAGCTGGGCAAGCTCGGGCGGCGAAGCAACCGCAATATTTAATGAAAAGTACTTAGCGGCTGACGGCATTGAAAATGTTATCCGCGTTCTTGACCAGGTTGAAAACGGCAATATTGCCCATCTTGAGTTTATTGAGCTTAACGCCTGCCCCGGCGGTTGCGTCGGCGGCGTTATGACGATGCAGAATCCCTTCATCGCAAAGGCAAGGCTGCGCTCCCTGCGCCACGGGCTTCCCGTTTCGCGCAATTCGATTGACGGCGATACTCATTATATTCCCGAGGGTTATCTCTTTAACGACCTTCCCGAATATGCGCCGATTACCAGATTGAGCGACAGCATTGCGGAATCAATGCGAATGATGTCGGATATTCAGACTCTCAAGGAAACCTTCCCGGGTATTGACTGCGGCGCCTGCGGCGCTCCGAGCTGCCGCGCGTTTGCGGAGGATATCGTCAGGGGTAAGACGGAAAGAACGGTTTGTCCCTTTATGACAGCAAAGGAGGCTGAGGCAAAATGACGGTGAATGATTTAACCGAAAAGCTGAGCCTTCAGGCAGTTTGCCTGCCTGAGCCCGAAAGAGATATTGACGGCGTCTATATAGGCGACCTTCTCAGCTGGGTAATGGGCAGGGCACAGGCGGATAATGCCTGGATAACGATTATGTCAAACATAAACGTTATTGCCGTTGCCTCGCTTGCAGACGTTGCCTGCGTGATTTTGGCAGAGGGCGTTACGCTTGATGAAACCGTGCTTGCCACGGCGCAGCAAAAGAGCGTAAACGTGCTCACCTCACCGCAGCCCGCTTATGAAACGGCACTGCAGCTTAACGGTATTGAGTAATGAGAAAGTATTATTACGATCTGCACCTTCACTCCTGCCTCTCGCCCTGCGGCGATGATGATAATACTCCGAATAACATCGCCGGAATGGCAATGCTTAACGGGCTTGAAATCATCGCACTGACGGACCATAATTCCTGCAAAAACTGCCCCGCGTTTTTCACGGCGGCTAAGCGTTACGGAATTATTCCGATTGCAGGGGCAGAGCTTACAACGTCGGAGGATATCCACGTTGTGTGCCTGTTTGAGGAGCTTGAGGCGGCAATGGATTTTGACAGCGATTTGCAGCAGCACCGTATGCTCGTTCCCAACCGCACGGATATCTTCGGCAATCAGCTGATTTTAAACGGCGAGGATGAGCTTATCGGCACGGAGGATTATTTTCTTCCGAACGGCACTGATATTTCGCTTGAGGATGTGCCGCAGCTTGTGGAGCGCTATGGCGGAATTGCTTATCCGGCGCATATTGACCGCCAGGCAAACGGCATCGTTTCGGTGCTTGGCACCTTTCCGGAAACGCCGTATTTCGGTTGCTATGAGCTGAACAGGGCAGAAAGCATTTCGGAATATGAGGAGCAATTTCCTATTCTTAAGGAAAAAACGATTATTGTAAGCTCTGACGCGCATCGGCTCACCGATATGCGTGAAAAGGAAAATTATTTTGAGCTGGAGGATGAGCCGTACAGCAGCGCGTTCGTCCGCAGCAATTTGTTTAAAAAACTTAAAGCGCTATGAAAGAATTATCACTGAATATTCTTGACGTTGCCGAAAATTCGGTTAAAGCCGGCGCAACGCTCACCGAAATTCTGCTTACGGAGGAGGGAAACGAGCTTACGCTGATTATCCGCGATGACGGCTGCGGTATGAATGAGGAGCAGGTGGCTGCGGTTATAGACCCGTTTTTCACCACCCGCACAACGAGAAGCGTCGGGCTCGGCGTTCCGCTGCTTAAATTGGCGGCAGAGCAAACGGGCGGCACGCTTGAGATAAAGTCAAAAACCGCCGAGGCTTCTCCCGAGGAGCACGGCACCGAGGTGAAAGCGGTTTTTCACACGGATCATATTGACTTTACTCCGCTCGGTGATGTTACTTCAAGCCTGCTCACGTTAATTCAGGGGCATCCCGATACTGACTTTTATTTCTGCCACAGCAAAAACGGCAAAAGCGCCGAGCTGGATACGAGAGAGGTAAGGGCAGTTTTGGAGGGCGTTCCGCTGAATACTTATGACGTTATTAAATGGATGGAAGAATACTTGAAAGAACAGTATTTGGAAATAAACAAATAAATTATTGGGCGTTGCCCAAGGAATAAAGGATGGAAAAACAGTATGAAATCATTAGCAGAACTTCAAGCTATCAAAGACAGGATGAAGGACAAGGTCGTTCTTCGTGAAGGCAGCAATGATGTAAGAGTTGTTGTCGGTATGGCAACCTGCGGTATTGCTGCAGGCGCGCGCCCTGTTCTCAACGCTTTGGTTGAAAGCGTCAATGAGCTCGGTCTTAACGACAGAGTTACCGTTTCGCAGACAGGCTGCATCGGTATCTGCCAGTTTGAGCCGGTTGTTGAGGTTTTTGAGCCGGGCAAGGAAAAGGTTACCTATGTTAAAATGACTGCTGAAAAAGCAAAAGAGGTTGCCGAAAGCCATCTTCAGGGCGGTAAAGTAGTATATAAATACACACTCGACGAGGGTGAGTTATAATCGGAGGTATTTTATGATTCGTTCACAAGTTCTTATCTGTGGCGGTACCGGATGTACCTCCTCAGGCAGTAAGCAAATTCAAAGTGAATTTCAAAAGCACATTAAGGCAAATGGTCTTGAAGGTGAGATTAAGCTGGTTCAGACGGGTTGCTTCGGCTTATGCGCGCTCGGTCCGGTAGTTATCGTTTATCCGGAAGGAACATTTTACAGCCAGGTTAAGCCTGAGGATGTTGCCGAAATCGTTACAGAGCATCTTCTCAAGGGTCGTATCGTTGAGCGTCTTGTTTATGATGAAACAACTGCTCCGCTTGAGGATGAGCACAATGTTGCACTCAGCGACACTGATTTCTACAGAACACAGCACCGTGTTGCTTTAAGAAACTGCGGTGTTATTGACCCTGAAAACATCGAAGAATATATCGCTGTTGACGGTTATGCCGCTCTCGGTAAGGTTCTCACTGAGATGACTCCTGAGGACGTTATTGAAGAGGTTAAAAAGTCAGGGCTCAGAGGCCGCGGCGGCGGCGGTTTCCCGACGGGTATTAAGTGGAGCCTTTGCGCACCGAACCAGGCAGACCAGAAATACGTTGTCTGCAATGCTGACGAGGGTGACCCCGGCGCATTTATGGACCGTTCCGTATTAGAGGGCGATCCGCACTGCATAATTGAAGCTATGGCTATCTGCGGTTATGCAGTCGGCGCAACAAAGGGCTTCGTTTATGTTCGTGCTGAATATCCTATCGCAGTTGCAAGACTTCAGCACGCTATCGACCAGGCAAGGGAATACGGCTTGCTCGGTGAAAATATTTTTGATTCAGGTTTTGATTTTGACCTTGAAATCCGTCTTGGCGCAGGCGCATTCGTTTGCGGTGAGGAAACTGCTCTTATGACCTCTATTGAGGGTAACCGCGGTGAGCCTCGTCCGAGACCTCCGTTCCCTGCAGTTAAGGGCTTGTTCGGCAAGCCGACTGTTGAGAACAATGTTGAAACCTTTGCAAACATTCCTCAGATTCTTCTCAAGGGTGCAGACTGGTTTGCATCAATGGGTACTGAGCGTTCAAAGGGAACAAAGGTGTTCGCACTCGGCGGTAAGATTAAGCACACCGGCCTTGTTGAGGTTCCGATGGGCACAACGCTTCGCGAAATCATTTATGATATCGGCGGCGGTATTCCGGACGGAAAGCAGTTCAAGGCTGCACAGACGGGTGGTCCTTCAGGCGGCTGTATCCCTGCTTCTCTTATTGACACTCAGATTGACTATGATAACCTCACGGCAATCGGTTGTATGATGGGCTCAGGCGGTCTTATCGTTATGGATGAAACCACCTGCATGGTTGATATTGCCAAGTTCTTCCTTGAATTCACCGTTGATGAAAGCTGCGGTAAGTGCACGCCGTGCCGTGTCGGCACAAAGAGACTTCTTGAAATGCTTGATAAGATTACAAGCGGCAAGGGCACTATGGAGGATCTCGATAAGCTTGAAGAGCTTTGCTATTACATTAAGGCAAATTCTGCCTGCGGTCTCGGCCAGACGGCTCCGAACCCCGTTCTTGCAACTCTCAAGTTCTTCCGCCACGAGTATGAGGCTCACGTAAAGGATAAGAAGTGCCCTGCAGGCGTATGTAAGGATCTTCTTACTTATACAATTGATAAGGATAAGTGCATCGGCTGCGGCAAGTGCTCAAGAAACTGCCCTGCAGAAACTATCCATCAAACAGATTATATTGCACCGGGTCATAAGCTCGCTTCCTATGAGATTGATCCGGACAAGTGCATTAAGTGCGGCGCTTGTATGGCAAATTGTAAGTTTAAAGCAATCAGCAAGCAGTAAGAGAAAGGAGCGATTACAATGGATAAAATGGTTAATTTAAAAATTAACGGCATTGCGGTAAGTGTTCCGGCAGGCTCAACGGTTCTTGAAGCTGCTCGCTTAACGGGTATTGAAATTCCCACGCTTTGCTTTATGAAAGAAAAGAATGAAATCGGCGCCTGCCGTATCTGCGTTGTTGAGGTTAACGAGGGCAGAGGCTTCCGTATGGTTACTTCCTGCGTATATCCCGTTTCAGAGGGTATGGAGGTTCTCACCAACACAGATAAGATTCAGAAGTCAAGAAAAACAACTCTTGAGCTGATTCTTTCCGTTCACGATAAGAGCTGCCTTTCCTGCAAGCGCTCCACCAATTGCGAGCTGCAGAAGCTCTGCCGTGATTACGGCGTAGACCAGACAAGCTTTGCAGGCGATAAGCCTCATTATGAGCTTGATTTATCAACACCTCATCTCGTTAGGGATAACAACAAGTGCATCCTTTGCCGTCGCTGCGTTGCAGCCTGCAAGGAGCAGTTCGTTTCCGTTATCGGCGCTAATGACAGAGGCTTTGACACTCAGATTGGCCAGGCTTATGCAAGATCTCTTAACGACACTCCCTGCATTTCCTGCGGCCAGTGCACGGCAGTTTGCCCCACGGGCGCGCTCACCGAGAAGGACGACACTGATAAGGTTTGGGCTGCTCTTGCAGATCCGAGCAAGCACGTTGTTGTTCAGACTGCACCTTCCATCCGTGCAACAATCGGCGAATGCTTCGGTATGCCAATCGGCACCAACGTTGAGGGCAAAATGGTTGCAGGCCTCAGAAGACTTGGCTTTGATAAAGTTTTTGATACTGACTTCGGCGCTGACCTCACAATCGTTGAGGAAGCTAACGAGCTTGTTGAGAGAATCAAGAACGGCGGCACTCTGCCGATGATCACCTCCTGCTCACCGGGTTGGGTTAAGTTCTGCGAATTCTATTATCCCGATCTCCTTGCTCATCTTTCAAGCTGCAAATCTCCGCAGCAGATGTCAGGCGCGGTAATTAAAACTTACTATGCTGAAAAGAACGGCATTGACCCGAAGGATATCTTCGTCGTTTCAATTATGCCCTGCACGGCTAAGAAGTTTGAAATCACCCGTGATGACCAGAATGCGTCAGGTTATCCCGATGTTGACGTTGCTCTCACAACCCGTGAGGCTGCAAGAATGTTTGAGCGCCTCGGCATTAACTTCAATGCTCTTCCCGATGAGGAATTTGATTCTCCTCTCGGCGATGATACGGGCGCAGCCGTAATCTTCGGCGCAACGGGCGGCGTTATGGAGGCTGCCGTTCGTACTGCAAACGCCTGGCTCAACGGCGCAACGGAGGCTATTGAGCTTGAGGCTGTAAGAGGTACGGACAGAATTAAGGAAGCAACCGTTGACCTTGCAGGCACGCCGCTTAAGATTTGCGTTGCTTCAGGCGCAGCTGCAGCAAAAGAGATTATGGATCAGCTTAAGGCAGGCAATCCGAACGGCTATGGCTTTATTGAGATTATGGGTTGCCCCGGCGGCTGTGTAAACGGCGGCGGTCAGCCGATTCAGCCTCAGTACGTTCGCGATACTGTTGATCTTAAGGCAGTTCGCGCAAAGGCTCTCTATGACCAGGATAAGGGTATGACTCTCAGAATGAGCCATGAATCTCCTGTAATTAAGACTCTTTACAGCGAATGGTATGACGGCTTCGGCGGCCATAAGGCTCACCATGACCTTCACACCTCTTACGTTGCTCGCAAGAAGTACAGATAATAAAACCAACAGGCTGTCTCGTTTGAGACAGCCTGATTTTTTTGCAATAACGCAAAGTTCTACCGCTAAGCGACCGCGAATTTATTGAAAAGCACCCTGCCGTATGATATAATACAGCAGAGGTGAAAGCATGCAACACTACGATTTGGGAAACAGAATATACGAGTTGCGTAAGGCTAAGCAATTATCCCAAAAGGATTTGGGAAATCTGGTTGGCGTTTCAAACAAATCGGTTTCAAAATGGGAAAACGGAACCGCAATTCCCAAAACTGACACACTCGTTAAGCTTGCAAACGTGTTGGACGTTTCTCCGCAGGAGCTGTTGCAGGGAAAAACCGATGACAGGATAACGCTTGCAGAGCTTTCTTCTCAAACAAGCCTTATGTTCTTAAAAGAAGAGCTTGAAAAAAGGGACAGAGAAATCAAGCAGTTTGAATTATCGCATCACAAAAGATATCTTACTTTCCTGCTTCCGATGTTCGCTTCGGTATTCGTTGCGGTGCTTATATTCACAATCCTCTCGGATAACGAAAGTCCGATACTGCCCGACGCGTTGCTTTACAGCTTTTTGGTTGCTTATATGGTAAGCGCGGCTTTCAGCGGATTTGTTTTTCTTGCGCGCAACGCGAAGCGGCTTCCGCTGTGGGCGTTGGCAATATTCGGACTTTTCTTCCCCGCAACCTTAATTATAACCTGCTTTATAGGAACGGCTATCACGCCTGCTTATGTGATAAACAGCTTGAAAGGGATTTTTGGCAACAGAGAAAATGGATACGAAAAAAGCAAATGAAATTATAAAACAAAAGAAAAAACGGTCGCATATATCAACCGTCATCGTTGTAATAATTGCGTTTGTCTTCGCAATATTTATTCAATCACCGATAAAGTATTTTTTGGTAGCGGCGTTGATTATCGCCGGACTTATCACTTTCACTAAAATTCGTGACACCGCCCGCATATTGTATGAGGATTGCAACCCGCAGCTCTATTACGCAGTTGAACAGGGGCTGAATAAGCAGGTGCCCGAATTGCGGCAAATCCACGTTGCAGAGTTCATCGGCGATTATTCCTCCGCCATTCAGCTTTCGCAAAATATGCTGCAAAAAACAAAAATCCAAATTCTCAGGATGGGCTATATTGCCGAGATTACACACAGCGCTTTTATGGCAGGAGATTACGAGCTTTGCAAAAATAGTATTTCCGACTATAAAAGTACAGCAAGCGGCAGAAAAGACGGAGTTGTTGTAAAAAGAGATGAGTTTTACAGCGCATACATAGATGGCAACTACTCCCTTTCAAAGCAGCTGCTTGGCGAAATGAGCGCACTTGTCAAACAAAAAACGAACTCCTTTGATTGCATGATGCTTTATTACGGCGCTTTAACCGATTATGCATTAAATGATTTTGAGGCGGCAAGCACACAGTTTAAAGAGCTTGCCGAGCGCTTCCCGAATATGCATCTGGCAACCGTTGCAAAGGCATATTTAAACGGAATTGAGAATAACGAAGCCGTTGCCGTTTTGCCGCCAAAAGCGGCTGACTTGCCACCGAGTGCTGAGATGACGACCATACAAAAGAAAGATATATTTAAAATGATTTTTCTTCTTGCAGGTATTTTTGCCTGTGTTTTCATTGCGCCGAAATTGTTAGGCATAAGTAATTCCGCCGATACGCCGCTTCAGGCAATTCAGAAATATGAAGACGTGCAGGCAACGGAGATTAATTATACTTTGCAGATTGACGAAAAGTATTCCGTCTGCATTTTCAGCAGCGATGATTCGCTGGGCGTTGCATATCTTAAGACTATCGGAAGCAAATATCTATGCAAAATTGCGGCAAGTGATAGCGAGTTACTGACCGATAATGAATTTGACTATATACCGTCAAAAATGCATTCAGCAGGAAAATCTTCGGAAATAGTTTATCTTTGGGTTTATAATGAAAACGAAGTGCCGCAGGGCTATGATTTTGTGCCTATTCAGGCAAAAGGTAAAAACCTTATTTTTTGCTATAAACTAAGGGAGCCAAGGCAGTATTATTTCAATTCCTACGGAATTGATTTTGAAGAATGGTAATACAAACAGGGATAGACCCCTGGTCGGTATTTTAATGAAATCACTTTGTGATGAAATCCGCAAGCGGATGAAATATGCCTGCGGCATATTTTGGTAACTCGCCTACGGCTCAAACAATTATAAATTATATTGATTTATTAAAGGATATATGTTATAATACAGGCGTTCTGACGGAAAGAGGCTCTGACCGAAAGCACGCGATATAATAAGCAAATTATGCCGTGCCGTCAGCACGGTATTTTTTTATTCAGGAAAGGAAAAATATTATGGAAACAAAAGTTGCAGTTATCGGAATTATTGTTGAAAATCTTGAAAGCGTTGAGGCGCTTAATGAGCTTCTCAGCGAATACGGCGAATTCATCATCGGCAGAATGGGCATTCCTTATAAGGAAAAGCACATCAACTGCATCACCGTCGTAATCGACGCTGAGGCAGACACGATTAATACCCTCTGCGGTAAAATCGGCAAGCTGAACGGCGTATCATCAAAAGCTGCGTTTTCAAATGTATAAAGAGCTGATTGATAAGCTTGAACGCCAAGAGAAGCTATCGTTTGAAGAATATTTAGCGCTGATTAAGCACCGCAATGAGGTGCGCGATTATGCCTCAGAGCGCGCCTTTGCCGTGCGGCAGAGGTATTACGGTAATGCGGTTTATATCCGCGGGCTGATTGAGCTTTCAAGCTATTGCAAAAATGATTGCTATTATTGCGGCCTGCGTGCGTCAAATAAAAACGCACAGCGCTATCGTCTGAATGCGGAGCAGATT
Source organism: uncultured Eubacterium sp. (assembly GCA_905234995.1). Lineage (GTDB taxonomy): Bacteria > Bacillota > Clostridia > Oscillospirales > Acutalibacteraceae > Eubacterium_R. Next base: position 11,242 of record CAJOJV010000025.1, read on the forward strand.
CTTTCCTGCGCCAAAAGCGGCTATGCGCTCGGCTTTCGCACCTTCGTTTTGCAGGGCGGGGAGGACGCCTACTATACGGACGAGCTGCTCTGCGGAGTTATTCAAAAGCTGAAAGAGCGCTATCCGGATTGCGCCGTAACGCTTTCGCTCGGAGAGCGCAGCACCGAAAGCTACCGCAAGCTCAGGGAGGCGGGCGCCGACCGATATCTGCTGCGGCACGAAACGGCAAATGAAGCGCATTATAACCGCCTGCACCCGCAGAATATGAGCTATGCAAACAGGCTGCGCTGCATCGGCGATTTAAAGGCGCTCGGCTATCAGCTCGGCGTGGGCTTTATGGTCGGCTCACCGTTTCAGACGGATGAGGATTTGGCGCGCGAGCTGCTGTTTTTAAAGGATATCAATCCGCAGATGGTCGGCATCGGGCCCTTCGTTTCTCATAAGGATACGCCGTTTAAGGATTATGAAAACGGCAGTGCGGAGCTGACGGTCTTTTTGCTTTCATTAATCCGCCTGACCCTGCCGCGCGTGCTGCTTCCCGCAACCACGGCGCTCGGCACGGTTGACCCGTTGGGGCGCGAAAAGGGAATATTGGCAGGTGCAAACGTGCTTATGCCGAATCTTTCCCCCACTGACGTCAGAAAAAAATATTTGCTTTATGATAATAAAATCTGCACCGGTGATGAGGCGGCGCAATGCATTGAATGTCTTAAAGGCAGGATTGCAAAAACGGGCTGCGAAATCGTGACAGATAAAGGAGACTACTATGGTTTATAACCCGAAATCCCTCAAGGCTGAGGAATTCATCAACCACGAGGAAATACTTGAAACAATTAAATATGCCGAGGAAAACAAGAATAACATCGCGCTGATTGATGAAATTCTTGAAAAGGCAAGGCAGTATAAGGGGCTTTCCCACCGCGAGGCGAGCGTGCTTCTCGCCTGCGAGGATGAGGCGAAAACCGCTGAAATATATGACCTTGCCGAGGAAATCAAGAAAAAGTTTTACGGCAACAGAATCGTGCTGTTTGCGCCGCTTTATCTTTCAAATTATTGCGTAAACGGCTGCCTTTACTGCCCGTATCATCTTAAGAATAAAACCATTCCCCGCAAAAAGCTCACTCAGGAGGAGGTCGCCAAGGAGGTTATTGCCCTGCAGGATATGGGGCACAAGCGCCTTGCAATCGAGGCGGGCGAGGACCCGGTTAATAACCCGATTGAGTATATTCTTGATTGCATTAAAACCATCTATTCCATCAAGCATAAAAACGGCGCAATCCGCCGCGTTAACGTTAATATCGCCGCAACCACGGTTGAGAATTACGCAAAGCTCAAGGATGCGGGCATCGGCACGTATATTCTTTTCCAGGAAACCTATCACAAAAAGAATTATGAAATCCTGCATCCCACGGGGCCGAAGCATAATTATGATTACCACACCGAGGCTATGGACCGCGCGATGGAGGGCGGCATTGACGACGTCGGCATCGGCGTGCTTTTCGGACTTGATAATTATCAGTATGAATTTGCAGGGCTTCTGATGCACGCAGAGCATCTTGAGGCAGTGCACGGCGTTGGGCCGCACACTATCAGCGTGCCCCGCGTTAAGCCCGCGGATGATATTGACCCCAATGATTTTGATAATTCGCTTTCGGATGATATGTTCTGCAAAATTGCGGCGTGCATCCGCATTGCCGTTCCTTACACGGGTATGATTATTTCAACCCGCGAAACTCCGGAGGTAAGGGCAAAGATTATCCGCCTCGGCGTAAGCCAGATAAGCGGCGGTTCGCGCACCTCCGTCGGCGGTTATGCCGAAAAGGAACGCCCGCACGATACGGAGCAGTTTGACGTTTCGGATAACAGAACGCTTGATGAGGTTGTGAACTGGCTGATGACGGTTGATTATATCCCGTCCTTCTGCACGGCTTGCTACCGCGAGGGCAGAACGGGCGACCGCTTTATGAGCCTTTGCAAATCGGGGCAGATTCAGAACTGCTGTCATCCCAACGCGCTGATGACCTTAAAGGAATTCTTAATGGATTATGCAAGCGAGGATACAAAGCGCCTCGGCGAGGCAATGATTGAAAAGGAAATCGGCAATATCCCCAAGGAAAAGGTGCAGCAAATCGTTCGCGAGCGCCTCGTTAAGATTGAAAACGGGGACAGAGATTTCAGGTTTTAAGATATGAGTTTAAACACAACACCATCTGCGGAAAGGCTGCACATCGGCTTTTTCGGCTTGCGAAACGCGGGCAAAAGCTCGCTCGTTAACCGCTTCACGGGGCAGCAGGTTTCGCTCGTCAGCGAGATAAAGGGCACCACGACGGACGCCGTGAAAAAAACTATGGAGCTTCTGCCGCTCGGCCCTGTGGTGATTATTGATACCGCGGGTTATGATGATGAGGGCACGCTCGGCGAAATGCGCGTGCAGGCGACGCTGCAGGCGCTGGGCAGCTGCGATATTGCGCTGCTCGTAACTGAAAATGAAAAGCTCCTGCCGCCTGAGGAGGAGCTGCTTTCCCTGATAAAGGGCAAGGATATTCCTTATCTGATTGTGCATAATAAGGCAGATTTGCTTGAAGCGCAGTCGGCGGAAAATATTTACGTCAGCGCAGAAACGGGCGAGGGCATTGATGCGCTTAAGGAAACTGTTGCCCGCCTGCTCGGAAATAAAACGAAGGAAATTCATTTCATCGGGGATTTTATTAATGCGGGCGATACGGTTATTCTCGTCTGCCCGATTGATGAATCCGCGCCAAAGGGCAGAATGATTCTGCCGCAGCAGCTTGCAATTCGCGATGTGCTTGATAAGGGCGCGCTGGCTTATACCGTTCAGCCCGAGCAGCTCACGCAGGCAATTAATAATCTAAGCGCTCCGCCTGCGCTCGTCGTAACGGATTCGCAGGCGTTCGGCAGGGTTATGAAAATGGTGCCCGAAAGTATTCCGCTCACCTCTTTTTCAATTCTGATGGCTCGCTATAAGGGCTTTCTTGATGCGGCGCTTAAGGGCGCAAATGCGCTTGATAATCTGCAAAACGGCGCAAAAATTCTTATCAGCGAGGGCTGCACTCATCATCGTCAGTGTAACGATATCGGCACGGTTAAAATGCCGGGCTGGCTTAAGAATTACACGGGCAAGGAGCTTGAATTTGAATTCACCTCGGGGCATACCTTCCCCGAAAGCCTCGACGATTATGATTTAATCGTTCACTGCGGCGGCTGTATGCTGGGCGATGCCGAAATGAAAAACAGGCAGCTCACTGCGGAAAAGCAAAATGTGCCTTTCACGAATTACGGCACCGTCATCGCAAAGATGAGCGGAATTCTTGATAGAAGCACGCAGATATTGAATAAATGATAAAATCCCCGATGCTGTTGCATCGGGGATTTTCGATAAATTGGGATTTGTCGCGCTCCGCCCGACAAACTCCGATTTATACGTTATCACACAATCTTATACAGCACTGCGCCGTGGGGTGCAACGGTGGGGGAAAGCGCCTTAAGCTTGCCGAGGCTTTCCTTTTCCCAGATATCCAGCACCTCGTAAGCGGTGCCGGGCATAAGAATTTCCGAAAGCTGCAGAGTGATTTTCTGCGGCTTATTTTTTGTGTTAAAGATTGCAATATATTTGCAGCTTTTTCCGTTTGCCGTCCAGATTATGCTGCCCTCGCCGTTCTTCTCCTCGCGCCTGAACTGCTTAGCGCCGAAGGAGCTTTTGTGCATTTCAAGGTATTCCTCGTTTGTCAGCAGGCTCAGGGTCCATCCGTCATTTTCGGGCATATTGCCGCCCATCATCAGCGGGCTTCTGAAAATGCCCCAAAGGCTCATCATCGTAAGCTGCTCGGGCTTGGTGAACTGGGTATATCTGTTCTTAGCGCCGTGGTATGCGGAGCCCTTTGATATTCTGCCGAGCGGCAGCATATCGCAATCGGGCCATCCGCCGTTGTCGCCGACGCCCTGCCAGAGCTCGCATTTGTCAAACATTTCGTGCAGCTTGCCCCAGTCATCCCAGAAATCGCCCGTCAGCCTCCACATATTCGCGTGTTTTTTCAGGTGCTCTCTGTTTTCAAAACGCGCGGGACCGGGGGAAAGGGAAAGCACAATATCCCTGCCGCAGCCGTCGATTGCGTTTCTGAGCATTTCAATTTCATAATATGCGGAATAGGGGTTATCCCACCGGCGGAATTCCGTTACGCAAATATCGTCGCACTTAATGAAATCAACGCCCCAGGCGGCGTATAGCTCAATAATTGAATTGTAGTATGCCTGCGCCGCCTCGCTGTTTTGGCAGCCGTACATATCCGTGTTCCAGGAGCAAACGGAAAAATGATGCGCAATATCGCGGCATTTTTTTCTGCTGCCTTTAATCGGCAGGTTTTGGTGCACCGCCTGCCTCGGCACGCCCCTCATAATATGTATGCCGAATTTCAGCCCAAGCGAGTGCACGTAATCCGCAATCGGCTTAAAGCCCTTGCCGCCCGCCGCGCTTGGAAAGCGGTTTTCGGCGGGAATAAGCCTGCCGTATTTATCAAGGCAAACCTCGGTGAAATTATTGTAGTTATTATCCTTAGCCTTCGGCTCGTACCACTGAATATCGCAAACGATGTATTCCCAGCCGAATTGCTTAAGGTGCTTCGCCATATAATCGGCGTTCTGCTTCAATTGTTTTTCGTTAACCGCCGCACCGAAGCAATCCCAGCTGTTCCAGCCGAGGGGCGGGGTTTTTGCAATACTTTTGTTCATATTTTATTACCTTATATATTATAGAGTTGCGGTGAAAACAACCGTCTTTCCGTCCTTGCTTTCCGCGTGGATTTTGCCCTTATGCGCCTGCACGATTGCCTTCGCGGTGGAAAGCCCTATTCCGCTGCCGCCCGTCTTTGAATTGCGGGAGGCGTCTGCGCGGTAAAAGCGCTCAAACCATTTGTCAAGACTGCCGATTTCACAAGCATCAACGTCATTTTTAACCGTCAGAATTTTATTCTTTCCGTTTTGCCTGAGCGAAATTTCAATGCGGCTGCCGTCCTTTGAATATTTCATCGCATTGTCAAGCAGCAGGCTCACAAGCCGCCTGATTGAATATTCGTCGCCATGGAAGGAAAGGCTTTCCTCAATGTCAATTTTAAGCTCCTTGCCGTTCGATTTTGCAACTGCCTCAAAGGGCTGCGCGGTGTCATAAACCGCGTCTGAAATTGAGAAATCAGTGTTGTTAAGCGCAGTCGTTTCCTCCTCCATTTTGGAAAGGAAAACAAGATTTTGCGTCAGCTCCGCAAGGCGTTTAACCTGGTGCCTTATACTTTCGGTCCATTCGCTTTCGCCGTAATCCATCTCGATTATTTCCGTGTTTGCGTCAATAATCGTCAGCGGGGTTTTCAGCTCGTGCCCCGCGTCCGTGATAAATTGCTTCTGCTTTTCATAGCTTTCCGCAACGGGTCTGAGCGCCGTGTTGGAAAGAATAACAACAAGCACGAAAACAAGCATCAGCCCCGCAACGCTCATCAGAACGCTTGCGGAAAGGAAGGAGGAGAAGGTTGAAAGCTCTCTTGAGCAGTCAAGGAAAATATACATCGTGCCCTCGTCGGTTTCAATGGTTGTGTATTTATAGCTGTCGCCGTAAAAGCCGCCCGTTTTGCCGCTGCCCGCAAGCTCCTCGGCATAATTCTGCGCTTCCTCCTCGGTGATCGCTGCAATGCTGCCGGTGTTCACGGAAACCGCGTTGCCGTTCTCGTCAACCGTAACGGTAAAATATCTCGTGTCAAACGGAGTTTCCTCGGAAAGGTTTTTGAATTTGGTTTTGAATTCCTTATTCTGCTGTTCCTCGTTAATATCGGGCGGCTGAATATCCTCGCCGTCGGGCGGTGTCATATCCTCAAAATTACCGTTGCCGCGGGGCTGCATCGTCTGCAGCTCGCCCCCGTTTTCGCTGATGTAGCTCAGCCTCTCGTTTGCCGTATTGTTAACGTTTGCAAAGCTGATAACGTTAATCGTGCCGATAATTCCCGCCAAAACGAGGAAAACGGAGCTCATCGCAACCGCGATAAATTTTCTTCTCAGTGATTTAATCATTGCTTTCCTCCAGACAGTAGCCAAGGTTGCGCTTAGCCTTTATCGCAACGTTTGCACCTATGGAGGCAAGCTTTTTGCGCAGGTATGAAACGTAAACCCAAACCACGTTCAGCTCGGCTTCGCTGTCAAAGCCCCAGATTTTATCCATAAACATATCAACGGAAATAACCCTGCCCGTGTTTGCCATCAGCATTTCAAGCATTTGGAATTCCTTGTTCGCAAGGCGCATACTTCCGTCCGGCCCCGCAAGCTCATAGGTTGACCTGTTCAGCGTAATGTTGCCGAAGCTCAGCACGGAATCCGTCTGCTCCGCCTGCCTTCTCGTCATTGCGCGCACTCTCGCCAGAAGCTCCTTTGTTGCAAAGGGCTTTGTAAGGTAGTCGTCAGCGCCGCTGTCAAGCCCCGCGACCCTGTCGTCAATCTCGGATTTTGCGGTCAGCAGCAGCACGGGCACGGAAATGCCCATTTTGCGAATTTCCTTTAATGCCGTAATGCCGTCCTTAACGGGCATCATAATGTCCATAATAACGCCGTCGTATATCTCCGTTTCAAGATAATCAACCGCGTCCTGCCCATTATAGACCGCGTCAACGGAATAATTATTATGCTTTAAGATTGCAACGAGTGCATTTGAAAGCTCAAGCTCATCCTCTGCAAGTAAAATCCTCATTTTTTTACCCTCCGTTTTGATTTGAGTCTATTTTAGAATGATAAACTTAAATCAACTTAAAACAATTATATATTAAAAATTCTCCGATTAAAAGCGATTGTTAAAATTTTCTTAAAAAATCGAGTAAAAATATTATTTAATCTATAGAACTTATTTTAAATTAGTGATATAATTAATATGATAATCTTTGCTTTTTTGAATGGAGGTATAATTATGAAGAAAAAGCTTTGCCTTTTTCTTGCAATCTTAATGGTTATTTCGGTTATGCCCATAACCGCTTTTGCAGGCGAGGGCGCAATTCAGGAAATCAGCTTTGCTCCCGTTAACGGCAGCAAGGTGATTTATGAATACACGAATTGTGACCACGTTTTTAATTCGGACGGCGAATTTGATTATTATTGGAATCCGCCCTTTGAAAACGGGGACGCGCTCACTCTCGTGTATGAGGAAAGCTCGGAAACCTATTATTATAACGATTCTGAGGAATACGGCTGGGGAGGCTGGGTTGACAGCAACGGCAACGAGCTGTCCTCCGACTTCGATGTTGTTACTCAGTACACCTTTAATCAGTCGTATGACAATCAGTACACCTATGGCGATTACGAGTACGTTATCAGGGTAACAGACCCGTATAACGGAGAGTATCACACCTATCGTCAAACCTTCACCTTTGCCCCTAACCCCGTTACGGGCATTGACGTTGATTTTGCTCCTATTACCCTTGCAGAGGGCAAAAACTGCAAAACCGCAACTGACGGCGAAGGAAACGAGTATAACCATTATAACTTCAATTATTTCCAGGAGGGCAACACGATCACCCTGCATACAAACGACGGGGATATTGTTTACACCTGCCAGCAGAGAGAAGACAATTACGGTTATATGGTAATGGATTTCTTTGACGAGGACGGCAAGCAGCTTCCCGTTGAAAACTTCGTTTTTGACGACCATCAGTCAACCAACCACTGGTATGGCGGCAACACCTATAAGGTTGATTACACCTATCTCGGGCATTACACCACCACGTTTGAAGTAACCATTACTCCCGCTCCCATCAGCCTTGAGGTTGAGGGCTTCGTTGGGCCGGGTCCTTATTTGGAAAACACAAACGGCTATATGACAACGGACGCCAACGGCGAGCAGTATTTCCATTATTACGGCAAGGGGCTCTGCTATGAGGGCGTTACCCTTACGGTTGGCTATGAGGATGAAAGCTATAACGTTACCTATACCGCAGAGGCAAGGTATAACGCTAATACGGGCTACACCTCATACGTTTTCGTTGATGAGGACGGCAACGAGCTTCAGGAAAATATTTACACGGTTGATAATCAGGCAACCGAGCACTGGGGTATCGGCGTTCACGCGTTCCACTATGAGATTTTCGGCCTTTCGACTCAGGATTTCTTCGTTGAAATCACGGAAGCTCCAAAGGCAATGGTTATTGAAGGCTTATATAACGGCAGCGCAACCGAGGGCACTCAGTGCAGCACGAGAACGGACAGCAACGGAGAACAGTATTATGAATACTGGCTTCCCTCCGTTTGTCAGGAGGGCGTTACCTTAACGTTTAAATATGATAATTCTCCGGACGTTGTTTATACGGCGGAGCGGAGATATAACGAGCAATACGATTATTATCAGTGGGTGTTCGTTGATGCAAACGGCGAACAGCTTCCCGGCTATATCGGCACGGTTTCGGACCAGAGCGAAAATCACTGGGATGTAGGCGAGCATACATATTCATATTCCTATGGCAATCTTTCTCAGGAATTCACCTTCACGGTACTCGAAGCTCCAACCGAAATGATTATCGATGGTTTGGACGGCGGCAGCTCCAAGCTGGGCGAAAACGGCTATAACGGAACCGACGCTAACGGCGAGCAGTATTTCTATTATTGGCTTCCCTCAGTATATCAGGATGGCGTAACTGTCACCTTCCGTTATGAAAGCGGCGCAGAGGTCGTTTATCACGCCGAGCAGAGATATAACGAGGAAGAGGATTATTATGAGAATTACCTTGCTGATGAGGACGGAAACGAGGTTGATATCCGCATAAGCACGGTTGACGACCAGGCTGAGAACCACTGGGGCGTTGGCGAGCATACGTATAGTATGACCTACGGCAACCTTTCTCAGGAATTCACCTTCACCGTTAAGGACGCTCCGATTGCATTTGATTTTGCTTTCGGTCCCGAAGTAAGCACCACCTTCAATGAGGGCGCCGGCGGCTACTTTGATAATGAATGCGGTCATTATATCTATAATCTTCCGTGGCCCGAGGAAGAGGGCAACACGATTACTCTTTATTATGAAAGCGGCGACCCCGTAGTATATACCTGCGTAAAGGAATACAACGAGGAAGAGGGCTATTACGAGCATTATTTCGTAAACGAGAATGGCGAAAGGCTTGATGAATGGGTTTACTTTGATGATAATCAGGCGGAAAATCCGTTCGTAGTCGGCGAAAACTCAGTAGTCCTTTGTATGGGTAATCTTACAACGAAGGTTCTTTTCACCGTCGTTGAGGGCGCGCTCAGTATGGATTTCGTAACTCCTTACGATATTACTATTTTTGAAAAAACACACGGCTGGTATGCCCATAATGATGAAACGGGCGCGGATTTCTATTATTACGATATGGGCTTCATCTATGATGAGGGCAACACCTTAACCCTGCATTTTGCAGACGGTGATAAGGTTTACGTTTCACGCCTCTTTGAAAACGTGGATCCGAACGGCAACACCTGGTCAGACGTAAGATACGTTAATATTAACGACGAGAATGATGTTATCGGCTCCTGGGATATTCAGGTTTATGAGTATCAGTATGAAGAGCCTTGGGGCGTAGGCGTTCACGAGATTTCAGTCGGATACATCGGCCTCGGCACTCCGTTTGAGGTTGAAATCCTTGAAAGCGACGTTTCGTCAATCGAATTCATTCCTGTAGACGGCGCTCTCACTATTCGCGAAGGCGATTGTATGTATCACGATTGGAACACCGAAACCGAAAAATACGATGTGGTTGCAGCGCTTCTCGGCAGTGAAAACCAGCTTGCAGTAACCTATAAGGATGCAAGGGGCAGAGTTGTTTACACCGTTGCAGAGGATCCCGAATCCTCAGACGGCGAACGCTGGCTCTTTGATGCAGCAGGCAACAGACTTGCAGATGATTTTGATATATTTGACGATCAGGATGACGCTGCGTGGGGCATCGGTCAGCACACCGCAACCCTTTCCTTTAGAGGCGTTCAGACCGCAATCACCCTCAATATTGTTGAGGATGACTGGGCTCCTTATGCGGAGGCGCGCGATAATAACGGCAGAGTATATCTTAACGGCGACCCCGTGGGTATCGTTGAGGGCGAAAAGCTCTTCATTTACTTCGTAACGGGCGAGGGCAATCCGGAGCACGGCGTAACTCCCTTCGTCGGCTTCAGCGACGGTTATGCTGAGGGCACGCTCACTCAGGCGGGCTTCACCGTAAGCACGGGCAGAGCGTCCGAGCTTGGCTACGCGGGCTTACCCGAGGACGCATACGGTCTTGAAATTGACACGACGAACGTTCCGGTAGGCACTTCTGCTCCGCTCAATTTCTATCTCTACGTTCTTGACGACGAGGCGGACCTTGATAATTTTGATTACGTTAACAGCGAGCATGCGCTTGATTGCTCGCTCACCGTAAGCGTAATTGAGGCTCCCGTTAACGATTACACCGTAACCGCAGACAGGGATGCAGTTGATTTCGGCAGCAAGTGCGTTAATAATGCAGCTCCTGCAGCGCAGTTAGTTGTTGTTAAAAATGACGGCGATACTCAATTAACCGTTCTCTTTGATGAATACGATTTCTTCATCGTTAATCTTGAATCGGGCACTGCAACCCTTAATCCGGGCGAATGGGCAACGTTCAGCATTGCTCCCAAGGCAAATCTTGCAGCGGGCAATTATACCGATACGGTTGCTTTCAGAACGGAACAGGGCACCGGCGCAAACGTTGCAGTATCCTTTAAGGTAACCGAGCACAGCTTCGGCAATTATGTTCCGGACGGCAATGCAACCTACGATGCGGACGGCACCAAGACCCGCACCTGCACGCTCTGCGGCAAAAAGGAAACCGTGCCCGATGAGGGCTCGCAGCTTATCCGCAACGGCTGGTTTGACGTTCAGGGCGGCAAGAGCTATTTTGTAAACGGCGTTGCAGTAACGGGTATGCAGGAAATCGGCGGCAAGACCTATTATTTCAACGATAACGGCATTATGTGCACGGGCTGGGTTGCTCTTGACGGCGATTGGTATTATTTCAATGCGGACGGCACTATCTATAAGGGCTGGAAGCAGCTTAAGAATATCTGGTATTATTTCGGCGCTGACGGCAAGATGGCAACAGGCATAAACGAAATCAACGGCGCGGCATATTACTTTGATGCAAGCGGCGCAATGAAAACGGGTCTGTTCAAGGTTACGTTTGAGGATGGCTATTATAATTGGTATTACGCTAACGGCAGCGGCGCGCTTCAGAGCGGCTGGCAGCAGATCAGCAAGGCGTGGTATTATTTCGTTCCGGGTGAATATTGGATGGTATTCGGCGGCACTGCTGAAATCGGCGGCGTAACCTATTGCTTCGATGATAACGGCAAGATGGTAACGGGCTGGCGCACGATTGACGGCGCTTGGTATTATTTCAATTCGAGCGGCGCAATGTTAAAGGGCTGGCAGCAGATTAGCAAGACCTGGTATTACTTTGATGCCGAGGGCAGGATGCTCACAGGCTTCCAGACCATCGGCGGCACTAAGTATTACTTCAATGCAAGCGGCGCGATGATAACGGGCTGGCAGAAAATCGGCAACTCGTGGTATTATTTCGCAGCAAGCGGTGCAATGGCAACCGGCTTCCAGACGATAAGCAACGCTGTTTATTACTTTGATGAAAACGGCGTAATGCTTACAGGCGTTCAGGAAATAAATGGCGCAACCTATAATTTCGGCACAAGCGGCGCGGCTCTCACGGGCTGGCAGAAGCTTAATAATGTCTGGTATTATTTCGCAGCAAGCGGCGCAATGGCTAAGGGCTGGCAGAAAATCAGCAATGTTTGGTATTACTTCAGCGATGGGGGTAAGATGCAGACGGGCTGGCGCCAGATAGGCGGAGCTTGGTATTATTTCAATGCAAGCGGCGCAATGCAGACGGGCTGGCTCAAGCAGGGCAATTCCTGGTATTATCTTGAGTCAAGCGGCAAGATGCTCGCAAACACCTCAAAGAAGATAGGCAATAAAACCTATAACTTCAATGCTTCGGGCGTTTGCACAAATCCGTAAATAACAATAAAAGGCGTTCCCGAGGGAACGCCTTTTATGTTTTGCAAATTGTAATTTGTCGCGCAGAGCGCGAAGTGGTCAGTGGTCAGTTATTGGTCGCTTCGCTCCGATTATAATCGGGTGCGGGCTTTGCCCGCCCGAAATTCCGTCATTAGCGAAGCGTCTTCATTTTTCATTTCTTCATTGTCGGGCTCTGCCCGACAAACTCCGATTCGTCACTCAATCGTCTTTTCAATAATGCTTTCGGTTTCCTTTTCAAGGCGCTTGGCGAAGCGCTGATAGAAATAGGAAACGGTTATCAGTATTGCGCCGAAGGCAAAATAGCTTGCAATTTTCCAGCCCGAATCAAGCTGCCTCGTGTCAATAAAGCAAAGCTTTGCAAAGGCAAAGAGGATAAGCACAAGCCCGCCCGAGCGAACTACGGTGAAGGATTTTCTGAAGCCGATATAAAGCAGCACGCACGCCACGCCGATATATATCGCGCTGATGATAACGCTTGAAAACGCAATATCAAACTGCATCGTTGCCGTCGTCGTTACAAGCAAAAGCACCGAGGCGGAAACCGAAGCCGTGTATATCCACACGGGCAGCTTAAATCTGTTGATAACGCTTGAAACCGCTCTTGCAAA
>CAJOJV010000026.1:0-24119 GCA_905234995.1 uncultured Eubacterium sp.
AATTCCGCTTGCCATAAGCGACACTACGGTAATGATACATTTTGTTTTTATATCAAGCGCTTCTTCGTTCCACACCTCGCCGAAAAGCACATCGTCGTTTAGGTGCGCAAACGCCGGAGCAAAATCGCCGAGCTGCTCTCTTCCTGCGGTTTGTACTATTTTCTTTTTCATTGTATGCCTCCTGAGTATGCCTCTTGAATGTTCTGCCAACGCAACGGCGGATTTGTTGTGCCGTGCGTTTGTTTATTTAAGATTTTGTTTTGCCCATTTTTCAACAGTATTTTTTGAAGCGGACGCGCTCCCTCCGTGTATTGCGAGTCCTTCTCCTATATCGGAACAGTATTTTTTAAGGTCCCTTGCCGAGCCGGCAAGCCCGCTGCCCTCATGAGTCATAACGGGAAAGAGCTTTTTACCGCTGAAATCAAGCTTGTCAAGCTGGGTAAAAATTGCCATGGGATAAGTTCCCCACCAGCACGGACCTGCAACAACAATATTATCATACGCGCTGATATCGGAAAGCGCCTTTTTCAGTTCGGGGCGCGCGTTTTCGCGCTGCTCCTTTTTAGCTTCGTCAATACATACCATATAGGATTTATCATATTCCTTTACCGTGTCAACTTCAAACAAATCGGCGCCGACAGAATCGCGAATAAATTCGGCAACTATTTCCGTATTGCCCTTATCAATAGTCTTAAGGCTGCCGTTAAAATAGTTTTCGCCTTTTCTTGAATAATAAATAACTAATGTTTTTACTCATAACTTACTCCTTTGGTTTATTATAACAAATCTTTTAATAATTGGCAAACACTTCGACTGAAAAGACGGAGTGTAAGCTCTGGTATTTAATTAGTTAAGCCATTCGTCGGGGTCGCCGCCGGGTTCACCGCCCCTGACATTGAAGCCTTCGGACACGCTTTTGTATATTCGGACGGAACACTTTTTGTATCGCCTGTCTGTGCAATCTGTGTTTTTGTTTTCGTTGTTGTCATTTTGTTTTCCGTCTGATTTTCTGTTATAGCAGTTTCTTCTTTTTCAGTTGCCACCGCGGGCGCTTGCTCTGGCTTTCCCTGAGGACAAAACTGCGTGTAAAAGCTTTGACGAATACCTTTGCGGTGACACTTTCCTCGTCTGTCCGATAACCGAATCCGGAATGAAAACTAAAAAAGTCTATTTCCCTGACGGCATTTGGTACGATTATTTCGCTGATAAAAAATTCACCGGCGGGAAATATATTGAAGTCGAATGCGAGCTTGATAAAATACCGCTGTTTGTAAAAGCAGGAGCAATTATACCAACTGCAAAACCAATGCAATATGTTGACGAACGACGGATATTATCTGCTTTACGACGACGACGGAAAAACTTACGCCTATGAGAACGGCGAATACAGCCGCATTGAGATTCTTTATGACGATAAAACTGGCACCGTAGAAGCCAACGAACTTAAGAACAGTGCTTATGCCAACCCGATTGAATTTAAGATAATCGGATAACCTGCGTAATTATTTGATTGCTTTAGTATAATACATTACTTAAAAGCATTCCGCCGGTTACTTAGCGTTGTAATTATTCTAAATAATGTGTGATGATTAAATCGACAAATTCTAATTTAACGATGAAAGAACGAACAAGGATTATGGGGTTAAAATGTGGGTAGATTTGTTTTTTGATTCAATCAAACTCGCCCAAAACCCTTGCAAATACTGCGTTTCGAGAATTGCAAAAATCTCGAACCATAGCCGGGTCACCAAAAGAACAGGAGTTCCATACGGAGCTCCTGTTCTTTTCTTTATAGGGCGGGAATTGAAACGGTTCGTTTGCGACCGCTCGCAGTGCAAGATGAAGGGAGAAAAAAGAACTGCCGAATGGTCAAAATTTTAAGGCTGCCGTATCGGGCTGCCGCAAAAATTTTGGGCACCATTGGTCGGACAATACTTTTATATTTATAAAGGCTGTTCGATAGCCGGAGAGGAAATTTCCGTCCAATCGTCCAAACAAACTCCGAGGTTCAAGCAGTATCCCGTTGCCTTTATTCTTCTAATATGATAGAATATAAGCAACGATAATTCACGGAGGTAATAATTTATGCAAAATTTTGATTATCAGACGCCGACGAGATTGATTTTCGGCGAGGGCGTTGTTGAAAAGCTCCCTGGGGTTATGGCGCAGTTCGGAAAAAGGGTGCTGCTCACCTACGGCGGCGGAAGCATTAAGAAGCTCGGGCTTTACGATAAGGTTAAGGAGCTGCTTGCGGATTATGAAATCTATGAGCTTTCCGACATTCAGCCCAACCCGAAATATGACCCGAGCGTGCTTGACGGCGTTAAAATCTGCAAGGAAAATGATATTGACGTTATCCTCGCAGTCGGCGGCGGCAGCGTGCTTGATTGCTCAAAGGCGATTGCCGCAGGCGCGAAGTATGACGGCGACCCGTGGAATTTGATTTCCTATAAGGTCAAGGCGCAGGCGGCGCTTCCGATTGTGGATATCATAACGCTTGCCGCAACGGGCAGCGAATATGATTCGGGCGGCGTTATTTCCAGAACCGAAACGAACGATAAAATCGGCTATATGGACCGCCTGCTTTATCCCGTTTGCTCCTTCCTTGACCCGACCTATACGTTTACCGTTTCCAAAAAGCAGACTGCAGCAGGCTGCGCGGACGCGATGAATCATATTATGGAGCAGTATTTCTGCGAGGATTCAACCCTGCTTGGCGACGGCTTTATGGAAGCGGGCTTAAAGAGCCTAATGATTAACGCAAGGAAATGCCTTGAAAATCCCGAGGATTATACCGCAAGGGCGGAGATGATGCTTGCCTGCACCTACGGCTGCAACGGTATTTATTCGCTCGGCAGCAGCTACACTGGCTGGCCGTGCCACGGTATAGAGCACGCGCTTTCCGCTTATTACGACATCACTCACGGCGAGGGGCTTGCAATAATAACTCCACGCTGGATGAAGCATATTCTTTCCGAAAAAACGGTTGACCGCTTTGTTAAATACGGCGTTAACGTTTTCGGCATTGATGCAAATCAGGATAAGTTTGATATCGCAAATCAGGCGATTGACGCCACTTATAAATTCTTTGAATCAATCAATATTCCGATGCATCTTAAGGATGTCGGCATAGACGACAGCCGAATAGGCGAAATGGCGCACCACATTGCGGTAAACGAAGGGCTTGAAGATGCCTGGGCACCGCTTAATGAGGAGGATATTGCACAGATTATAACCGCATCGCTTTAATGAAAAAGGGCTACGCCGCATAGGCGCAGTCCTTGTTATTTATATCCCAGTCCCGCCTGCAATCAAATGCATTGCTTTTATTTTTGAACCATGCTACAATGATTTAAAGAAAACACACGGGAGGAAAGATTATGGCAAAAGTTGTTATAGATACTTCAAAATGCGTTGTTTGCGGCAAATGCGTTAAGGATTGCGTTGCACACGCGCTTGTGATTGAAGACGGCAGTGTTAAGCTCACGCAAGGCTGCATTGAATGCGGGCACTGCTTTGCGGTTTGTCCGACGGGCGCAGTGGATATGCCCGGATATGACACGGGCGGCTGCGGCGATATAACCTCTATGACGGAGATTGACAGCGAAACCTTGCTGCAGGCAATGAAGAGCAGGCGCACAATCAGGCAATATAAGTATATCCCAGTTGAGCAGGAAAAGATTGATAAAATCCTGGAAGCCGGAAGATATGCACCCACGGGCGCAAACTCCCAGAACGTGGCGTTCACAATTCTCGGCTCAAAGCAGGCGGAGCTTGAGCGCGAAGGCGTTAAGCTGTTCAGAGCTGCCGTGAAAGCAGGCTCAAAATTCAGCGCCTTTCTGCGAAATCAGGATATAGACGATAATTTCTTCTTTAAAAAAGCGCCGCTCGTTATCGTGGTTTCCGGGCACGACGCCGTTAACGCAACTTTGGCAAGCGCATATATGGAGCTTGAGGCAAACACGCTCGGGCTCGGCGTGCTTTACAGCGGATTTTTTGCAATCTGCGCGCGTATAAGCCCGAAAATCAGGGCAACCCTGAAGCTGCCGAGAGGGCACAGGGCGGTCACCTGTATGATTATCGGTTATCCGGACGTGGCTTATAAGCGTATTGCGCCGAGAAAGCCGCACGAAATTAAAACGCTTTGATCAAAAAAAGCCACCCTCCTGCCGAGGGTGACTTTCTTATTCTGTTATACCTCAACGCCGTCTGCGGTTTTACAGAAGTGGATTGAAAATTCGTTTGCATATTGCGGATAAACCTTTAAGTATTCCTCGCGCAGCGTTTTTTCAACCTGCTCTCTCTTTGCAGGGTCAATCAGCGCAATTGAAGAGCCGTTGAAGCCCGCGCCGCTGAAGCGTCCGCCGTAAACTCCGTCCGTGCGCTTCATAATATCATAAAGCGTCTGCAGCTCGGGCGAGCCCGTTTCCCAATTGTAAATTGAGGAATAGCCGGATTCAAACATAACCTTGCCGAATTCAACTATATCGCCCTCAGCCCACGCCTTTGCGCCTCTCTGCACGCGCTCGAATTCGCCGTAAAAATGCTCCGCTCTCCTGCGCCAGGCGGCGGGAATTTGGTCTTTGTATTTATCAAAAACCTCACGCGGAACGTCGCGCATATAGCTGTCCTTAAAGCTGCCGTATGGGATATCGGCAAAGGCGCGCAGCGCATAAGCCGCAGCCTTAGCCTCGTCAACGCGGGAGTTGAACGCCGTGTTTGCAAGCTTTCTTTCCTTGCCGGAGAAAATAACCGCAAATTCATAGGGCGGCATATTCTCGCTCGTGGGGATAAGCTTATAGCTGTCATCAAGCGTATCAAGGAAAAGCAGGTGGTCCTTCTTTGAATAAACCTCGCAGCTCTGGTCCATTTTACCAACGTTCATTTCCAGATAATCGTGCTCCGCATAAAGCGCAAAATCAATGATTTCCGCGCGGGTGAGTGTGATATCGTTAATCGTGCAGATTGCGCGGATGTATGCAATCAGCACCGCCGCGGAGGAGGAAAGCCCGCCTACGGGAAGGCTGCCGTAAATATAGCCCTTTAAGCCCTTGTCAATTCTGTGCTTTCTCTTGAGCGAAACGAAAGCCGCCTTCGGGAAATCGCCCCAGTCAAAGGCTCGCTGCGGCAGCTCATAAACGGAAAATTCCGTTTTGCCCTCAAAATTGCCGCTGTAAATTTCAACCTCGCCGTTATCGGTGGGCAGGAATTTAATCTCAACGCCCTGGTCAATCGCAAAGCCGGAAATCAGGCCGTGCTGATAATCCGAATGTGCGCCGACGGGAGCAATGCGGTAAGGGCAGTAAACCGAAAGGGGCTCAGCCTCAGTGTTAAATTTCTTTTTGAATTCAGCAGAAATATCCATAATTGAAATTCCTTTAACAAAAGATTATATTTTGATTTTATCACAAACCCCGCATAATATCAATATCAGAAAATTAACCCCTTTTGATTGACTTAATTTAGACAATAATATATAATAGTTAAGATATAGTATATAAATTTTCATAAGACTTTAAAGGAAATCCGATATGGATAATGTTAAGGTTTCGGTTATCATTCCGGTTTATAATTCGGAAAGATACCTTGAAAAATGCCTTGAAACGGTTGTTAATCAATCGCTTCGGGATATTGAAATTATCTGCGTGGATGACGGCTCAACCGATAAATCGCTTGAGATTTTAAGCCGCTATGCGGAAAAGGACGGCAGAATAAAAATCCTTAAGCAGAAAAACGAATACGCGGGCGCGGCGCGCAACAACGGAATGGCGCAGGCGCAGGGCAAATACTTCGCTTTTTGGGATTCGGATGATTATTTTGAGCTGAACGCGCTTGAGCTGCTTTATAAAAAGTGCGAGGCTGAGCAGGCGGATTTGTGCCTCTGCGGGGCGTACACCTTTAACGACGGCAGCGATAAAATCACGATTGATGAAACGATTATCAAGCGCCGCTTTCTGCCGAGGGAAAAGGTGTTTTCAATTGAAACGCACCCCGAATATATTTTCAATATCGCGGCAAGAGCACCGTGGAACAAGCTCGTCAGCGCGGAATTCCTCCGCAAAAACGGCATTGAATTCCAGAACCTGCGCAATGCGAACGACACGTATTTTTCCTTTATGTGTATGTATTATGCAAAGCGCATAACTTATGTGACCAATCCGCTGGTTTATTACCGCGTTAACAACAGCGAAAGCATAACCGGTAAGGCGACTACGGACCCGCTGTGCGGCTACAAGGCGTTTGCAAAGATTTATAACGAGATGCTGACTAACGGCATTTCCGATAAGGCGCTGCAGAGCTTTTACAGCAGGCTTTATAACGGGCTCGTCCGCACGGTGCTTATTCTGGGCGAGGATAGCTCAATGCAAACCGCGTATAATAAAATCCGCGACGAGGGCTTTGATTATTTTGATATAAACGATTCCCGCCTGACCCCCGAATATTGCTATTTCAAAGGCGATTTGGAGGATATGCTCTTTATCCGCGACCACACCTTGGCGGAATTTTTGATGTATAAATACCGCAAGGAAAATGCGGACAGGCTTTATTACAAAGCCAATGCGGAAAAAACGCTTAAAATCAGGCTTGCAAGGAAAATCAGCACACTGATTCCCGCAGATTCAGCACTGTATGATAAGGCAAAGAAGGTATTAAAATTCAAATAATAATGCAAGCATTATTTGAAATGAAATTCGCGCTTTGCACGAGTGAAATTTGCCTGCGGCAAGTTTAGTGAGGGCTTCGTCCTCACACATTTATATTAAAGAGGTAAAAATTATGAGTAAAAAATATGATTATTTAATTGTCGGCAGCGGGCTTTTCGGCTCCATCTTTGCTTATGAGGCAAAGAAGCGCGGCAAGGAATGCCTTGTGATTGAAAAAAGAAATCACATCGGGGGCAATATTTACTGCGAAAACATTAACGGAATTAACGTGCACAAATACGGCGCGCATATTTTTCACACCTCAAACAGAGAGGTTTGGGATTATATCAATCAGTTTGCGGAGTTTAATAATTACATTAATTCGCCCGTTGCAATTTATAAGGACGAGCTTTATAACCTGCCCTTTAATATGAACACCTTCTCAAAGATGTGGGGCATTAAAACCCCTGCTGAGGCAAAGGCGATTATTGAGGCGCAGAAGGCGGAATACAATATTGAAAATCCGCAGAATTTAGAGGAGCAGGCGCTCTCATTAATCGGCAAGGATGTTTATGAAAAGCTGATTAAGGGCTACACCGAAAAGCAGTGGGGCAGAAGCTGCACTGAGCTTCCCGCGTTCATCATCCGCCGCCTGCCCGTAAGATATACTTACGATAACAATTATTTTAACGACCGCTTCCAGGGCATCCCCATTGGCGGTTACACCAAGATAATTGAGAAGATGCTTGACGGCGTTGACGTGCTGCTTGAAACCTCCTTTGAGGATTACAAGGCTGCAAACGATATTTCAGATATGAAAATCGTTTACACGGGCAATGTTGATGAATATTTCGGCTACAAATACGGCGCTTTGCAGTATCGCACCGTTCGCTTTGAAACCGAGATTATGGAGGATTGCGACAATTATCAGGGCAACGCGGTTGTTAATTACACTGAGCGCGAGGTGCCTTACACCCGTATTATCGAGCACAAGCATTTTGAATTCGGGCAGGGCAAGGGAACGATTATTTCAAAGGAATATTCCTCTGAATGGAGCGTTGGCATAGAGCCGTATTACCCGATTAATAATGATGAAAACAATGCGCTTTATCAGAAATACGAGGCGCTTGCAGATGCCGAGCCGAATGTAATCTTCGGCGGCAGACTCGGCAAGTATAAGTATTATGATATGGATAAGGTTATCGAAGCAGTGCTTCAGGCTGTGAATACGGAGTTTGCAGAGGCGTAAGCCTGAATTAAAACACCAGCGAGGAGAAAGACACTATGCCAAAAGTTTCAATAATCGTGCCAACCTATAATGTTGAGCAGTATCTTGTTGAATGTATGGAGAGCATAACTCATCAGACCCTTGAGGATATTGAGGTTATCGTTATTAACGACGGCTCAACTGACGGCTCTCTTGAAATATTAAAGCGCTATGCCGCAAAGGACAGCCGCATTACCATCGTTGATAAGGAAAACGGCGGCTACGGCATCGGAATGAATATAGGTTTAGATAAGGCAACGGGCGAATACATCGGCATTGTTGAGCCGGATGATTTCGTGCCCGTCAATATGTTCGGTGATTTATATAATATTGCAAAGGAAAACGATCTTGACTGGGTTAAGGCGGATTTCTTCCGCTTTGAGCGCGCAACAAACGGCGATATGTTCCTTGCCTATAATCATCTTGACAGGAAGAATTTATATTACAATCAGGTGTTTGACCCGAGCCATACGCCCGAGGCAATCCGCTTCATTATGAACACCTGGTGCGGAATTTATAAGCGCGATTTTATTGAGAAATGGCATATTCGCCACAACGAAACCCCCGGCGCCTCCTTCCAGGACACGGGCTTCTGGTTCCAGACCTTTGCTTTTGCAGAGCGCGGTATGATTATTGATAAGCCGTATTATATGAACAGGCGCGATAATCCGAACAGCTCCGTTAAAAATCTGCAGAAGATTTATTGCATTAACGTTGAGTTTGACCACATTAAGGATATCCTTATGCAGTATCCCGAAACGTGGGATAGGTTTAAGGGCTATTACACCTTAAAGCGCTTCCACAGCTGCGTGGCAACTCTTCGCAGAATAGCAAACGAGTATAAGCAGGATTACGTTCAGCGCTTCTCGAAGGAAATGAAGCGCGCAATTGATTTGGGCGAGCTTGATGAGAGCCTGATGACTCCCGGCGAGCGCGATAATCTGCACCTTCTGATTAATCAGCCGAATGTTTATTACAAGGTTAAGGCGCTTCCGATGAACCTCGGCAGCTCAAACTTTAACAATAATTTCAAGCAGGCAAAGGAAGAGCTTGATAAGATTAAGCGCTCCCGCGATTACAAGGTCGGCAAAGCGATTATGAGAATTCCGAATAAGTTTATCCGCCTGCTTAAGAGAATTTACAGGAAAATTAATTCAAAGAGAAAAGGGATTGAGAATAAGAATGGCTGATATTAAGGTTTCGGTTATCGTTCCGGTTTATAACGTTGAAAAATATTTAAGGCAGTGCCTGCAGTCAATTGCAGACCAGACCTTAAAGGATATTGAGGTTATCTGTGTTGACGACGGATCAACGGACAGCTCCCTTGAAATCTGCCGTGAGTTTGAGCAGAGGGACAGCCGCTTTATCGCCGTAACACAGGAAAACGGCGGCGCGGGTGCGGCGCGCAATAACGGGCTTCGCCGTGCGCAGGGCAAATATCTTTCTTTCCTTGATTCAGATGATTTCTTTGATGAGCATATGCTGGAGGAGGCTTATAATAAAGCTGAGGAAACCGCTGCGGATTTCGTTGTTTTCGGTTCAGACCAGTATTTTGAGGATGAAAAGAATTTCAAGCAGGTACCGTGGACCCTGCGCTATGCTGAGCTGCCGCCCTATCAGCCGTTCAGCCACAGGGCTATGACGGATAATATCTTCAAGGTGTTCGTCGGCTGGGCGTGGGATAAGCTTTATAACCGCCAATGGGTGCTTGATAATAACCTTTGGTTTCAGGAGCAGCGCACGAGCAACGATATGCTTTTCGTTTTCAGCGCAATCGCAATTGCAAAGAAAATTGCTTATGTTGAAAAGGGCAAAATTCTTGCTCACCAGCGCAGGGATGCGGCAGACAGCCTTTCCAAAACCCGCGAGAAATCCTGGGATTGCTTCTATAATGCGCTCATCGCTCTGCGCGACAGGCTTCAGAAAGAGGGCATTTATAAGGAGCTTGAAAAGGATTACATAAATTATGCGCTCCATTTCGGGCTTTGGAATATCCGCACGATTGCTCAGCCCACGTACGATAAGCTTTATGATAAGCTGAAAAATGAATGGTGGGCAGAGCTCGGCGTTGCCGATAAGCCCCGCGAGTATTTTTATAACAAAAAGGAATACGACGAATACGAAAAGTTATTTAAATAAAAAAGGAAAAGAGAGGCGAGAGCCTCTCTTTTTTAGTGATATCCGCTTGGGCGGAGGAAATCGTTTCACGATGAAATCGCTGCGCGATGATATCTGCGTTGGCAGGCTTCGGGTGGACTCTGCCCGCACGCATTATATTATTGTTTGAGCGAAGCGAGTTGCATTTAATTCCGCATTCTTAATTTGCATAATTACGGATTTAAACAAGCGCCCGATGAATTGAACTTATAAACCTTGCCCTTGTAGGTGAGGTCGGCGGTGCGCATTGCGCCGCTTGTATTCAGGTAATACCATTTACCGCCGTCCTTGAGCCAGCCCGTTGCCATCGCTCCGTTCGCTTTCAGGTAATACCATTTGCCGCCAACGTGCTGCCAACCCGTCGCCATCGCGCCGCTCGCCTTAAGATAATACCAATTGCCGTTGCTGTAAACCCAGCCCGTCTGCATAACGCCGTCAGAGCTCAGGAAATACCAGCTTCCGCCGTCTTTAACCCAGCCTGCAACGCGAATGCCGTTTTGATTGAAGTAATACCATTTGCCGTCAAGCTGCTGCCAGCCCGTAAGAATAATTCTCGTGTTCGGAATTTCGGTAACTACGGTGTCGCCGCACTCACGGCAAACTCGAACCTCATAGCCGTTGCGGTCAACGGTCGGCTCGATATAGCTCGTAACGTAGCGGTGGGTGTGTTGCAAGTCAGCCTGATGCTCGGGCATATTGCTCAGTATGCCAAGCTCCCAGCGTGCCGCAGAAATATCGTCCGCGCCGCACTGCTCAAGCAAATCAGCCCAGCTGCTGTCTGAAAGCACGTCCCTGTGGGCGGAAATAATTCTGTCAACCGTGCCTGTTCCGTCATTCAGCATAGTTAAAAGCCAGGTCGGGCTTTCATATTCCTGTGCAAAATAAGCCTCGTTGCGCCCCTCGGTATTGTTTGACAGCCTGCCGTAGGGAGTTTTGCCCTGCTCATAAAAGTTGTTGCTTATAATATACTGCCCCAGGTTCTGAGTAGTATTGTTGCTATTGTCCGTAACGATGTTTTCAGCGTTGAGCTCGCCGAAAAGCGCTCCGTAATACGGCTGTTCGTTAATGAAATTAACGGCGGAATAGCAGTTAAAAATATCGTCGTCCGCAACGCCGATTAAGCCGCCGACCTTCGGCGTATTGAATTGCTCGCTTTTGATATTAATTGAGCCGAGCGAATAGCAGTTAATAACGCAAAACGGCTCGTTAACCTTCGTAGTCGCCTGCCCGATAAGCCCGCCGAAGCGCGGAATGCCGCCGCTGTAATTGTTGCTGACAACGTTTTCATAGTCGAGCGAAAGCTTTGTGTTTGCGCCGCAGTTGATAACCGCGCAGTGCTGAGCCTCGCCGATTAAGCCGCCCGTTGAGCCGGGGTCATAATTTCTGTCTCTGCCCACACATTCAAGGCTGCCCTCGGCATAGCAATTGTAAAAGGCGCTGTCCGCCGCATAGCCTGAAACAAGACCGAGGAAATGAATGTTTGAGCGAATTGCCCCGCCGCGAACGGTAAGATTTTTAACAGCTCCGTTTTTAACGCAGGGAATAAGCCCCGCAGCTGCAGGCCCGCCGACGGGATACATTTTCAGATTTTTAACCGTGTTGCCGCAGCCGTCAAAAACGCCGCTGAAGGTTGCGTGGCTTTCTCCAAGGGCAATTCCGTTAATCAGCCAGTAGTGCCCGCCAATATCTATATCGTTATCAAGGAAAACCGTTTTGCCCTCAAAGGTGTTGCCGTCAATGAAGCACGCCTTTTTGAAGGCGGCAAGCTCAGCCGCCGTGCCGATGTGGTATTCGGCGGTGCTTTCATAGTCGCCGAGCCATTCAGCGTCGTAATTATCTCCCTCGCCCCAGACGGTATCTATCAGTATTTCGCCGTCGACGCTGAAGCCCGCCTCTCGCAGGGAGTCGATATCCTTAATGTATTTCTCGGTGCTGTCCGTTCTGTAATAACCCAAAATGATGTGAACGGTGCCTGCGGCAATTCCGTGCTTTTGCTCAACAAGCTCGTTAATCGGGGTTTCGTAATCCTCCTCGGAAACCTTAACGTAGCGGCAATTGCCCTGCGTTTTATCGTCAAACCAAAGATTTCTTTCGCCTGCAAGCGCGGTGAAATTCAGCCCCGCAAGCGTTGACAGCAGAAGTACTGCCGCCAGCAAAACCGAGCACAGTCTTTTCATAATGACCGCTCCTTTCGAATTTGTTTACAGCTTCATTATCACAAAAAGCAAATCTAATGTCAATTCCAATTGAAGGCTTTTTCGATTAAATTTATCTATTATAAGTTCAAATTATCCAAAAACGGGAGAGCCGCCGAGCCCTCCCGTTGATTTTTATTATTGCCTGCCGAAAAACTCCTGCGCTATGCGCACGCTTTCCATTGCGTCCTTGGCGTACCAATCGGCGTTAATCATCTCGGCATAATGCCTCGTCAGCACTGCGCCGCCGACGAGCACCTTGGCGTCCGTCTGCTCGTGCAGCAGCTTAATCGTGCGCTCCATTGCGGGCACGGTCGTCGTCATCAGCGCGGAAAGCCCTACGAGCTTAGCGCCGTTTTCCTGCACCGCCTTAAGCACCGCTTCCTCGGGCACGTCCTTGCCGAGGTCAATAACCTCAAAGCCGTAATTCGCAAGCAGCACCTTAACGATGTTTTTGCCGATGTCGTGGATATCGCCGTGCACGGTTGCAAGCACGATTTTGCCCTTGCTTTCCTGCTGTTCGCCGCTTGCAAGCAGCTTTTCTCTGATAACCTCAAACGCCGCCTTTGCGGAATCCGCACTCATAAGCAGCTGGGGCAAAAACAGCTTGTTTGCCTCAAACCCTGCGCCGACCTCGTCAAGCGCGGGAATAATATATTCGTTGATTACCGCAAGCGAATCCTTGCTTTCAAGCAGCTCTTTTGCGCATTGCGCCGCCTCGCTCTGCAAGCCCTTAACGATTGCGGTGTAAAGAGTCATATTCGTCTGCAGCGTCTGCGTTGCCTGCGCTTCGGTTACGCCTGCAATGTATTCGGCGCAGTTATCGTCAAGCCCCGAAAGCGCGTCAAAGGAATAGTAGGCGTTCATCATCGCCTGCGATTTGGGGTTGATAATGCCCGCGCTCAGCCCGTTTTGCAGCGCAAGGGTGAAGAACGCGGTGTTAACCGCCTCTCTGTTCGGCAGACCGAAGGAAACGTTTGAAACGCCGAGCACGGTGTGCACGCCGAGCTCGTTTTTGATATAGTTAACCGCTTTGAGCGTTTCAACGGCGTTGTTTTTATCCGTGCTAATCGTCATCGTCAGCGCGTCAACAACAAGCTCGTTTTTGCCAATGCCGTATTCCTTTGCGGTTTCAATAATTCGCTTTGCAATTTCAATTCTGCCCTCTGCGGTTTCGGGAATTCCGTTTTCATCAAGGCAGAGGCACACGACCGCCGCGCCGTATTTTTTGGCGAGCGGGAAAACCGTCCGCATACTCTGAGCCTTTCCGTTAACGGAATTAAGCAGCGGCTTGCCGTTATATATTCTCAGTCCGCGCTCAAGCGCTTCCTCGTTGCTCGTGTCTATCTGAAGCGGGGTGGGCAGCACTGCTTGCAGGTTGAAGATTGCCGCCTCCATCATAGCAGGCTCGTCAATTTCCGGCAGGCCGACGTTAACGTCCAGAATATGCGCGCCCGCGTCTTTCTGCTCCGTGCCCTCGCGGATAATATAATCAATATCGTTTCTGCGAAGTGCTTCCTTAAGCAGCTTTTTGCCCGTGGGATTAATGCGCTCGCCGATAACGACGGGCTTTTCGCCCAGCTCAACGGTTTTGCTGTAAGAGGTTACGAGCGTTTTGTATTTCCTCTCAGGCACGCTTGCGGGAATATCGCTGCAAAGCTCAATCATCTGCCTGATATGCTCGGGCGTTGTGCCGCAGCAGCCGCCGAGATAGGAAACGCCGAGCTCAGCCATTGCCTTCATATCCTGCGCAAACTCCTCGGGTGAAACGTTGTAAACGGTTTTGCCGTTAACGCTTTCCGGAAGCCCCGCGTTCGGCTGTATTATAATCGGCAGGCTCGTGTGTCTGCGAAGCTCCTTAAGCAGCTCAATCATCTGCTTGGGGCCGAGCCCGCAGTTGAAGCCGAGCGCGTCAACGCCGAGCCCCTCAAGCATTGCAACGGCGGTCTGAATATCGGCGCCGGTCAGCAGCCTTCCGTTTTCATCAAAAATCATCGTAACGAAAACGGGAAGCTCGCAGTTTTCCTTGGCTGCAAGCACGGCGGCTTTCAGCTCATAAGTGTCGCTCATAGTTTCAATCAAAACGGCGTCCGCGCCGAATTTGCCCGCCTGCACAACCTCTGCAAAGGCAGCAACCGCCTTGTCAAAATCAAGGTCGCCCATCGGCTTAAGCAGCTTGCCCGTGGGTCCGATATCAAGCAGCACCTTTTTGCCTGCCTGCATTGCAAGCTCAACGCCTGCGCGCACAGCCTCTGCGCTATTTGGCATTTTAATGCTGTTTGCGCCAAAGGTGTTAGTGGTGATATATTCGCTGCCCGAGGCGGCGTATGCGCGGTGGATTTCAAGAATTGCGTCGGGGTGGGTGATATTCAGCATTTCGGGAAATTCGCCGGGGCGCAGAAGCCCCGCCGATTGCAGCATAGTGCCCATTCCGCCGTCAAAAAATTTAATCTTATTATTGTTCATCATTATCCTCAATTCCTGCGAAAGCGGTGACGGATTTCGTCGGTATCATCTGAAAGCTGTCCGTCAGCGTAATTCCGCAACGCTTGGTTATATCTAAAAGGGAAAAGAGCGTTTTCTGCTCCTTAATATCAAGGTCATAATATCCCGGGGAGTATCGCTGCCGCGTTTTGCAGCCGCATTCCCGCTCAATGTCCGCCTGCACGCCGTCACACAGCTCCTCGATTTTCGCCGTCAGCACCGCTTGCATCGTCATCAGCTTTGCGCTTTCGCCGGAATATTTTCTCAGCAGCCCGTCCCCCTGAGTGCCGAGCGTTGCGCCGAGCACGGCAACGCGCCTGCACCCCCGCAGATTTTCCGCAAGGCGGCGGCTTTCAAATTTAACGTCGCCGATAAGCAGGGCGTTTTCGGTAACCTCGCAGTCGAAAATTCGCCAGATGCTTTTTGGCTGAATTACCGCCTCAGCCTCCGCAATCGCTCCGTCAATAAGGGCAAGCAGCTGCTCGTTATCCGTGTTTGAATTAGCGCGCATATAGCGCAGAATTTCCTTTTTATTCATTGATGATGTGTGAAAGGCCTTTCATAATCGCGTCGGCAACCTCGGGCTTGTTCATCGTGTAAATATGAATGTTGTTCTGTCCGTTTGCCATTAAATCTATAATTTGTTCCGTGGCGTAAATAATTCCCGCCTGCTTCATCGAATTCGGATTGCCGCCGAAGCGCTCCATAATTTTAAAGAATTTTTTCGGCACGCTTGAGTTGGAAAGCTCAATGCTGCGCTTAATCTGGTTGGCGTTCGTAATCGGCATAATGCCTGCAATAATAGGCACGTCAATGCCCTTGATTGCGCAATCCTCTTTGAAATTAAGGAAGATTTCGTTATCAAAAAACATCTGTGTGGTTAAAAAATCAAGCCCGCAGTCAACCTTTTCCTTAAGGTGCGCCAAATCCTCAACCCTGTTTTTGCTTTCGGGGTGGATTTCGGGGTAGCAGGCGCCGCCGACGCAAAAGCCGCCCCTTGCCTTAACGGTGTTAACAAGCTCGTATGCATAGTGATAATGCTGCTCGTCGGGAAAAACGAAGCCCTCCGGAATATCTCCGCGCAGGGCAAGGATGTTTTCAACACCGTGCGCGCTGAAATCATCAAGCACGCTGTTAATTTTATCCTTGGTGCTCGTCAGGCAGGTGAGGTGGGAAAGGGGAGTGACGCCGCTTTCCTTAATTGCGCTTGCAATTTCCGCAGTGAAGCCCGCGGTTGTGCCTGCTGCGCCGTAGGTTACGCTCATAAAGGCGGGGCTGCTCTGCGCCATTTCGGCAACAACTGCCTTTGTGTGCTCAAGCTTGCCCCATTCCTTCGGCGGGAAAATCTCAAATGAAACAGTAACCTTGTTGTTTTTTAATATTTCCGAAATCCTCATAAAATCATCTCATTTAAATATTTATATCAATATATAAGTTTATCAAACTAAAGTGTAAAAGTAAAGAATTATTTAGTCACAGGGAGTATAATCGGGTGCGGGCAGCGCCCGCCCAAAACTTGCCGAAGGCAAAGTTCATCCGCTTGCGGATATCATCACGAAGTGATTTCATCGTGCGTAGCACGATATCATTAAAAAAGGCTATCCAATCGGATAGCCTTTTGATAAACAATGCATTAGCCTCTTGTTATGTTCCTTGAAGAAAGAAGGAATTCATCGGAAGCAGGAGCGTGGTTCGTGTAAACGATATCAAGCGAAGCCTTCTTATCCTTAAGAACTGCAACGTTTGCGTGCTGAACGTCAATGTGAACTCTCATTGTGTAATCAGCCTCAACGATTTCCTTGGTTGCGGTGTCAATCTTAACCGTGCCCGTGCCGCCCTTATAATTTACAACGAAGTTTTCATCAATGGTGCCCTCTGAGAAGGAAAGCACGCTGATGGATTCAACTGTGCTGCTGATGTCGCCGAGAACGTTGAAGAAGCGTCCCTGAGCGTCCTGGTCAGCCTGTGAGAGGATAACGCCCTTCGGCTGGATTGTGATGGAGATAGTGCCGTCACCGTTATCAACAACGTTGCAGGCAAGCACATCGTCAGCAGTAAGGTGGGATTCCTTCTGGTCAAGCTGAGTGCCGTTCGGGCCGTCCTCACGGTAATCGTATTGCGGATCTCTGTTTGCGGCAACCGGAATGCCCTTGGGCGCACCCTTGAAGATGCCGTCAAGAATACCGGGAACGAGCTTGTTAATCATATCGTTTGATTTGCCTTCAACCAAAAGATTTTCAACTGCAAGATTTTCATCTGCAAGCAGCTTGTAATAGGTTTTGCTCTCGCCGTTTTCGGTGTAAGGCGCGGTCAGAGTTTTGGTGTAATCAAACGCCTCAACGTAATATGCAACAACGTCGTCAACGCTGTTGAAAGCAACGCCGCCGTATGTGCCGGGAGTAAACTCAGCGTCAAGCACGGAAACGTCGTCATTGCTGCCCTCTTCAACGGGAGCCTCTGCCTGCTTACCGTCCGTAAATGCGATAACGCAGATAAGTGCAATAAAAGTAATAACGCAAACGATTGATAAAAACTTGTTAAAAGAATCAAGCTTAGTCTTTGCCTTCATACATAAATCCCCCTTAATCGGATAATGATACATACTAATAATAACCGATAATAAAAAGATTTTCAAGCTATTTTTTAAAAATAGTATCAGGGCGTATGCATTTCAAAACACAATCGGAGCGCAGCGACCCCTTACCGGCCACTGGTCACCGGCCACTGCCCACTAAAAAAGGCAACCCTTGCGAGTTGCCTTTTTATATTATTTAGATGCTTCAACGATGCCCTCGGCAAGACCTGCAAGGCCCTGGATTTCGCTCGGAATGATAATCTTCGTTGCGTTGCCGTTTGCTGCAGATGCAAATGCCTCAAGGGATTTGATTTTAACAACTGCGTCAGTCGGGTTAGCCTCGTTAATCATTCTGATACCGTCAGCCTCAGCCTGCTTAATCTTAAGAATTGCCTGAGCCTCACCGTCAGCCTCGCGGATTTTCTGCTCACGAACAGCGTCCGCCTTCAGAATGGCGCTCTGCTTTTCAGCCTCAGCCTCAAGGATTTTTGATTCCTTAAAGCCCTCTGCCTCAAGAATGCGGCTCTGCTTTTCGCCCTCTGCGCGCAGAATTGCCTCGCGGCGCTCGCGCTCTGCCTTCATCTGCTTCTCCATTGAATCCTGAATTTCCTTCGGAGGCAGGATGTTTTTCAGCTCAACGCGGTTAACCTTAATGCCCCACGGGTCTGTTGCCTCGTCAAGAATTGAGCGAATTTTGGTGTTAATCGTGTCTCTTGAGGTAAGCGTTGCGTCAAGCTCAAGCTCGCCGATTATGTTACGCAGCGTGGTTGCCGTCAGGTTTTCAATTGCGGCAAGCGGAGCCTCAACGCCGTAGCAGTAAAGCTTGGGGTCTGTAATCTGGAAGAATACAACCGTGTCAATCTTCATCGTAACGTTATCCTTTGTGATAACCGCCTGCGGTGCGAAATCAACAACCTGCTCCTTTAGCGAAACGGTTTTTGCAATTCTCTCAACAAACGGGATTTTAACGTGCAAGCCCGTTTCCCAGGTTACGGAATATTTACCCAATCTTTCAATAACGTACGCCTTTGACTGTGCAACAACCTTGATGTTTGCAACGATGAAAAGCGCAATGATAATAAGCACTACTAAGAATACTACGAATGGTCCCATAATTTTTCTCCTTAATTATTTATTCATTGATGGGGGAAACTATTAGCTTCACGCCCTCAATTCTTTCAACGGTGATTTTTGCGCCCTCGGCAATATCCTCGCCGCCTGCGCTTCTTGCCGTCCAGATTTGATTATCAACCTTAACCTGCCCCTTGGCGTCAAGGTTTGAAATCGCCTCAACAACAATGCCTTCCTTGCCGATATATCGGTCTGCGTTCGTTTTTTCAAAGCCCTTTTTGTTAAGCTTTCTTGCAAGCGGCCAGAAAAGAATAAGCGAAACGGCTGAAACCGCGGCAAAGACGATAATCTGAATAGTCGCGCTGACGTTGAATATGCTCAGTATCAGCGCAACGAGCCCGCCGAGCGCAAACCACACGGAAAGCAGCTGCACGCTTGCCGCCTCAACGATGACGGCAATCACTATAACAGCAATCCAAATCCAAATCATCGGCATAAAATCATCTCCCTCTTACTGTTATGCTCATCAAAAAAGCCTATAAAAAAGCTCACACACAGGCGCCTGCGTATGAGTTCGGTTTTTAAACGTTTCGGTTTTCAAAACTATGCCCAAGGCGATGCCCCGTTCCGACATAAGATTTTTGCCTATCGGCTTCTTTAATGTTGAGGTTATTATACCACATATGGACTAAAAAGTCAATATATTTCGGCATCTGTCCATATATGGGCGCTTGAAATATCATTATAATATGATAAAATTAATAAGTAATAATTATATACCTAATTATATTGTGCCTCGTTTTTACGATTATGCAAAATTGCGAAACGGAAAAGCGGCGCAAAAAATTTTTTAAAAAATTCGGGCTTTGTTATGAGAGAAAAGGAAAAATCAACTCTGCGAAAAATTGAACATCACAGCCGTGAAAGCTTTTATCTTATTGTGCGCGGCGCAGAGGTGGGGCTTTTTGCGGGGCTTGTCTGCGTGGTTTACCGCAAGCTGCTTGAGTTTTCTGAGGGCTGGCTGTTTCAGGTTTTGGATTATGTTAAGGGCTCTCCGCTCAAAATTGCGCTCTGGCTTCTTGCGCTCGGCGCAATAGGCGCGGTCGTTTCATATATCGTTAAGATTGCGCCGGAATCGGGCGGCTCGGGAATCCCGCAGGTTACGGGAGAGGTTAAGGGCTATCTCACCTCGCCGTGGCTAAGAACGCTTTCGGCAAAGCTCATCGGCGGAACGCTTTCCGTGTTTGCGGGGCTTTCGCTCGGCAGAGAGGGTCCCAGCGTTCAGCTTGGCGGCATGGCGGCAAAGGGTGTTGCAAAAATCACAAGGGCGGATAAAACCACAACCCTGCGAATGATTAGCTGCGGTGCGGGCGCGGGTCTTTCCGCGGCGTTTAATGCTCCGCTTGCGGGCATAATGTTTGTGCTTGAGGAAATTCACCGCACCTTTGATAAGTCCATTTTGTGTATGGGCATGGTTGCAGCGGTGGTTGCGGATTACGTTTCAAAATTTTTCTTCGGGCAGAACACCATTTTTAATTATCAGACGGAGAATATTCCGCTTCGCCACTACTGGCTTTTAATTATAATGGGCTTGCTGCTCGGGCTTCTCGGCGCGTTTTATAACTGGTTTATGCTTAAAACTCAGGATATGTTTAAGCGCCTTTCAAAAATACCGGAGCCGATTAAGCTTGCCCTCGTTTTCATCATCAGCGGCGTTGTGGGTTTATGGCTTCCGCAGGTGCTTTGCGGCGGGCACAGAATGGCAGAGCTGCTGATTACGGAGCATCCGTCAATTCAGATACTCCTTACGCTCTGCGTTGCAAAATTTCTGTTCGGCGCATTCAGCTTCGGCAGCGGCGCACCGGGCGGCACACTTTATCCGCTTTCTATCATCGGCACTTATATCGGCGCGATTTACGGTGATTTCGTTATCGGCGCGTTTGATTTAAATCCCGATTTGTGGCAGGAATTCGTCGTGCTCGGTATGGCGGGCTATTTTGCGTCAATCGTGCGCGCTCCGATTACGGGCGTAATAATGGTGTTTGAAATTTCGGGCAATATGAATAATATTCTGCCGCTTGCAACAGTTGCGCTGATTTCCTATGCAACTGCAAACACGCTCGGCAGCGCGCCGTTTTATGAGGCGTCTCTTGAAAGGATTTTAAAGGCGAAGGACGCCCCCACGGGCGCAGACGGCAGGGTCGGCGAAAGAGTGCTGCAAACCTATGTTGTGCCGCTTGGCAGCCCGATTGTCGGCAAAACGCTTTCCCAGATTGAATGGGGCAAGCACTGCCTCGTCGTTGCGATTGAGCGCGGCGAGCTTTCCGTCACCCCAAAGGGCGACACGGAGATTAAGGCGGGCGATACGCTGCTCGTTATGGTTTCCCAGCGCCGCTTCTCGCAGGACAGAAACAGGCTTGAAAAGATTATAAAAGGCGAATAAAAAAGCAACCCTACGGGGTTGCTTTTTTAGTGGTCAGAGTTTTATTATTCCAGATTTCCCGTCAATAACATAATGGCGGTGAGCGCTGCAACGGGGGCGGTCTGCGTGCGAAGAATTCGCTTGCCGAGTGTTGCAAGCACTGCGCCTCTTTCCTGCAGCAGCTCCGCCTCCTCAGGGTCAAAGCCACCCTCGGGGCCTATGAAAATTGCGATGCTCTCGGGCGCTTTATCCTTGCTGAAATCGGCAAGGATTTTTTTAATCGGCTCGCCGCCGCCCTCGTAAAACAGAATTTTTAAATCCGCGTCGCAGTCGGCAACCGCCTCCTTGAGCGTGAGCATTTTATTAACCTGCGGCACGATGCCCCTGCCGCTCTGCTGCGCGGCTTCAAGCGCAATTTTGTTATATCTGATTTGCTTTTTTGCCGCCTGCTTTTCATCGGGGCGGCTGATGCTTCTTTTCGTCAGCGTTGGGGTGATTTCAAAAACGCCGAGCTCAACGCATTTCTGAATGATATCCTCGGTTTTATCGCCCTTGGGCACGCCCTGATAAAGCGAAACCTTCACGTCAGGCTCGCTGTCTGAAGTCTGCTTGTAGCAAACCTCAAGGGTAACGGCGTCCTTGGTTATCGCTTCAATGCGGCAGCCGTAATCGCTGCCTGCGCCGTCGCAAACGGTAATCATATCGCCCACATTCATCCGCAGGCTTTTTGCAAGATGGCGGCTCTGCTCCTCGTCAAGCACAAGCGTATCGCCGATAACTTCATTTACAAATAATTTTTTCATTACAACACCAAAATATAAATTGGGTGCGGGTGTCCCGCCCGTTCTGACCACTGGCCACTGGCCACTTACTACAGATTGTTTCTCGCCCAATGAAACAGATACTGCTGCGCAATGCCCTCGTAGCCCTTAAAGCATTCGGGAAGTCCGTCGGGGTAATACTCAAGCACGCGCTTCATCCACACGTCAACGGGGAAGCATTCCACAAACTGAAAGCCGAAAAGCAGCGCGCAGTTTGCAACCTTAATGCCGACTCCGTAAATATCGAGCAGCGCCGCCTTCGCGTTCTCAAGCGGCATAGCCTTGATTTCAGCTAAATTAATATTGCCCGCGGCAACGTTGTCCGCAAGGCGCTTTATGTATTTTGCGCGGTAGCCTGCGCCGATTGCCTCCAAATCCGCAACCTCAAGCGCGCTGAGCCGTTCGGCACTCGGGAATGAATATGCGCCCTCGGCAAGCTCCTCGCCGTAAGCCTCGCAGAGCCTTTTAATTATTCCTTTAATGCGCTTAATATTGTTCTGCTGGCTGATAACGAAGGAAACGAGCGCCTCCCACGGGTCCTGATTTAAAATGCGGATTCCGTAGTATTCATCAATGGTCTGTGCCACGAGGCTGTCCTTTTTAAGCTCCTCGCATATGGCGGCGTAATCCCTGTCAAGGTCAAAATAATTGCGCCAGACAGCCTCAAAATCCTCGGTGCTCGTGTTTTTAAGTATGAAATTTCCGTCCGCGTCCTCTCTGATATTCAGAAATTTGGAGAAAGCAACGCCGCTCCAGGAGCCGTCCTCCTGCTCCTCCCAGCGAAACGCCTCGCCGCAGTCCAGAGTCAGCGGCAGGCTGAGGCATTTAACGTCCCTCAGCACAAGGTCTGAATTTCGGGTTTCAATTATCATTATCTGTATAATTTCTCCTCTGATTTTATGTAAAAATTATAGCACATTCTTTGTCAATAGGGAATATCAAAAACAGCAAATTAACTAAAAAAATTTGTAATAATTTGTAACTTTACAAATTGTTGAAAACTCTGTGTAAATTATTGAAAACTCTTTGTCAACTTCCGAAATTTTACTTTTCAACATCGGTATTTGCTGTGATTATGCGGGCTTTAACCGCACTTTTTAACATTTTGAACATAGTTTTCAACATTTTCAACGAGTAAAACTCAATATACTTTTTGTTATGTTAAACGGCTGTCAAGCGTTTTTTTATTGCAATTTTAACCAAAAATGATTCTTTGAAAAAATGAATATTTTTCTGTAAAGCTTCAAACACTATTTGTATAATCCGAGAAATTTTTCAGGCTGCTTTTGAAAGGAAAACGGTATTATGCTCAAGGGTGTTAACAGGCAGGTTTTAGAGGTAACGGGCACGGATAATCCGTATTTTGAAAAAATCATCTTTTTTGTGAAGCCCGAATTTGTGAATGAGGACGGCGCAAAGCTTAAATCACAGGCGGAGCTTGTGGCAAAAACGGCAAACAAGCCGCCGCGTATGCGGAAAACGAAAAGGGAAATCCGCCGCCTTCTGCTGCAGGGCGCAGTCTGCCTTGCCGCGGGCGCGGTGATAACGCTGATTTTAAATTATGTTGCATAGGTGATAAAGATGACGGTTTATAAGGCTTTCAGAAACTTTTATATTTTTTTGATTTCGGCTGCAATTTTGCTCGGCGCGGCTGCTGGCGGCGCGGCTGCTTACGCAATTTCGGGGTGGCAGGAGCAGGCGGAGTATGCGCTTTCCAGATACGGCTCAACGGGCAGCGAGGTGCGGCAGATACAGACGAAGCTGAAAAGCCTCGGCTATTATAACGGCAGCGTGGACGG
Organism: uncultured Eubacterium sp.; assembly: GCA_905234995.1. Taxonomy (GTDB): domain Bacteria; phylum Bacillota; class Clostridia; order Oscillospirales; family Acutalibacteraceae; genus Eubacterium_R. The sequence continues at coordinate 23,436 of CAJOJV010000026.1, forward strand.
CATTTACGGCTCGCAGACCCAGGCGGCAGTGCGCAGCTTTCAGCGCGGTGTGGGCATAACGGCGGATGGTATTGCCGGACCGCAAACCCTGCTGTATCTTGGTCTCAGCAGCAGCTCGACCTCGGGCGGCAGCAGCCTTTCCGGCAGCGACGTTCAGCTTATTGCCCGCGTGATTTCCGCAGAGGCAAGAGGTGAGAGCTACACGGGGCAGGTTGCAGTCGGCGCCGTTATTCTGAACAGGGTTGCCCACCCCTCGTTTCCCGATACGGTCAGCGGCGTGGTTTATCAGAGCGGCGCGTTTTCCTGCGTTTATGACAGCAATTGGTATGCCTCCGTCACGGATACGGCAAAAAGAGCCGCGCAGGATGCGGTCAACGGCTGGGACCCTACGGGCGGCGCCATATACTATTATAATCCCGCAAAAACGAGCAGCCAGTGGATGCGCTCCCGCCCCGTCACGACGGTTATCGGCAATCACGTATTCTGTAAGTAGACGGAAAGTCAGACAAATTGGGATTTGTCGGGGGCATAAAAATAATACACCGTAGGGAACGATGCATCTCTTGCAGAGACGGCAGACCCCTCTGTCGCTTTGCGACATTTCCCCCTGTGGGGGAATCTTCCTCGGCGTCCCGTTGTAACAACGTTATTGTTATAATTACCTTACTGAAACATTATTCATAC
>CAJOJV010000026.1:24143-28059 GCA_905234995.1 uncultured Eubacterium sp.
CCTCGGTCAATTAATCGGGCTCGCAGCGCGCGGGACGTCGGGGTCGCCGTCCCCTACAATTGTATGCGTTCATTCTTCCTGAAACACCCCGACAAACTCTGAATTGTATTCCAAAACTCCCCTCTTGAATTCTGCGATAATTTGGTATATAATGAACATTCAAAAGGGGGCATAATTATGAAAAAATTTATCTCTGCTTTATTGGCGGCGCTGATGGTTTTCAGCGTAATGCCGCTCACCGCGCTTGCGGAAAACGGCGACGATGCCAGGTATAAAATTCACGAAACGATTTCCGTTTACGGCGTTATTTATGACGACGGCACAGGGGAAACCTTTTACTTCAACGATTCAGAGGAGCCCTATGAGGTTATTGCCGATGAGGATAGCACTAAGAGTGCCGCGATGGGCTTTGAGGTTTCCTTAACCGCACAGGAAATTCATAAGAATATCGGCGACTGGGCAACCGAAATGGGCGTCAGCAAAACGGACAGAACCGAGGATTGCAGAATTAAAACTCCTCCGTATCCCACCTTCAGCAGAAGCACGGATACTAACCCCGATAACAGGTATTATGATTTTCAGTTAACGGATATTAAATTCAATGAGCTTATCACGAGATATGATAATGCGATTATATATTTTGAAGGGCACAGATACACGGAGCCGCAGGATATTGAAATTACCGAGCTTTCGGCAACCGTAAGCGGCATTGAGGCGGGTGCAACCGTCGGCTCGACCACAGCAGCAACGGAGGATGAAACCTACACGGTTGAGGTTTGCGGTTGGTACGATGTTGAGAGTATTTATAACGTCGTTTACGATCAGAAACTTTCTGATGATGCCGTGCTTGAGGGCGGCAGGAAATATGTTGTGGGTGTTGCTTTCACTCCTGCGGACGGCTACGCTTTTGCAACTTCGCTTGATGTAAAGATTAACGGAGAAAAAGCCGGTCTTAACAATCACACCGGTAATTCAAGGCAGTTTTTCGTTGCCGTAACCGTTCCCGAGCCTGAGCCCGAGATTTTAACGGGCTGGCAGTATATTGACGGCAATTGGTATTATTACAGCGCAGAGGGCGAAATGCAGACGGGCTGGCTTTATGACGGCGGCAAGTGGTATTTTCTGAAATCTGACGGAGTTATGGCAACGGGTTGGGTTAAATCCGGCAATAATTGGTATTTCCTTTCAAGCTCGGGCGCAATGGCAACGGGCTGGGTTAAATCCGGCGGCAAGTGGTATTATATGAACAGCTCCGGCGCAATGGCAACGGGCTGGGTTAAGTCAGGCAGCAAATGGTATTTTATGAGCAGCTCGGGCGCAATGGTAACGGGCTGGGTAAAATCAGGCGGCAAGTGGTATTATATGGATGCCTCCGGCGCAATGCTTGCAAACACTTCAAAGAAAATCGGCAACAAAACATATAAATTTAATGCATCGGGAGTTTGCACTAACCCGTAAAATTATTAAAACGGCGTTCCTTAGGGAGCGCCTTTTTTGACAAAACAACGTTTTAGTAATTTAAATTGTTAAATTTATGCCGTTATTATTGACTTTAATTTTTATTTAATTTATTATATTTTTAAGTTTCCTTTAAGGTTCAGTATTTATAAATTATAATGTATTAATATTAATAAAAGGGGTGAGATTTTGGCAATTGCAACCTTTAAAAGGTATGAAAAGAAATATCTGATAACCAAGGAAAAGCTTGATGAAATTCTGCCCGTGCTGCTCCAATATATGGATTTGGATGAATATTGCATTAACGGCGGCGAGTACCGCATTTACAGCATTTATTACGATACGGTTAATCACGACGTTATCAGGCAAAACTCCTCAAAACCCGTTTATAAGGAAAAAATGCGCCTGCGCTCTTATTACGATAAGAAGGATCCTGAGGATAAAATCTTTATGGAAATAAAGAAAAAGAGCAACAAGGTGGGAAACAAGCGCAGGATTAAGCTGAAAATTAAAGAGGTTGACCCCTTTGTTAACGAGGGCATATTGCCCGAAACCAAGGATTATCTTTCCACACAGGTGGCGAAGGAGCTGCAGTATTATTTCAAATGCAACAGGGTTGCCCCCGCGCTTTACGTGCAGTATGACAGGCTGGCGCTTTTCGGCAAGGATAATAAGGATTTCCGTATGACCTTTGACCGCAATGTCCGCACGCGGCGCTCAAACTTCCAGTTCGGCGAAAGCGAGGAGGACGAGCTTCTGCTTCCCGAGGGCGTTTATATTATGGAAATAAAAATCCTCGGCGCAATGCCGCTCTGGCTCACGCATCTGCTTTCCGAGCAGCAGCTTTTCAGCCGCGGCTTTTCAAAATACGGCTCAAAGTATAAGCAGGATGCAAAGGAGCATAAGCTTAAATATCAGCTTCTTGACAAGGACGGCAACGAGGTTGATTTTGATTATTTCAGCAATTTGGTTTTTGACTAATTATAAACATTTTTTTGGAGGAAAAATTTATGAGCGATTTTATTAATTCATTAACAAACGGCGCGGTTGCGGAAGAGCTTTCGCTTAAGGGCATTTTGGTTATTCTGGCGTCGTCAATCATCATCGGCTTTGTTATCAGCCTTGTTTATCTCTTTACTCATCGCAAGGAGGGCTACAGCCAGGCGTTCTGCGTTGCGCTCATCCTGCTTTCGCCCATCGTTGCGCTGGTAATTTACCTTATCGGCAACAATGTTGCAAGGGCGTTCAGCCTTGCAGGCGCGTTTGCGCTTATCCGTTTCAGAAGCGCGCCCGGCGACCCGAAGGATATCGCCTTCGTCTTTATGAGCGTTGTTATGGGCCTTGCCTGCGGTATGGGCTATTGGAAACTGGCAGCGATTGCAACGGTTATTATTCTTGCAGTTATCATTATTCTTTATTTTACAAATTTTGCAGGCAAGAAAACGGAAACTTACACGCTTAAAATCACGGTTCCGGAAACGCTTAATTACGTTGGCGCATTTGATGAAACTCTTGATAAGTATTGCACCAAAAGCAAGCTTTCCGTTATCAAGAGCGTTGATTTCGGTGCGCTGTTTGAGCTTTCCTTCACAATCACGATGAAGGACCCTGCCGAGGTACGCGAGCTTATTGACGATATCCGCGCAATGAACGGCAATCTTAAGGTTATGCTTTCTGTTGAAGCTCCTGCCGTTAAGAGCTTCCACTTTCAATAAAAATCAAAAAACATATTTGGCTCCCTCAAAACGAGGGAGGCAATAAGGATGTGATTTATTATTATGGAAAAAATTAAGGCTTGGTTTGCCGCGCTGACAAAGCAGCAGAAAATTATAATTGCCTGCACGGCAGGCGTTGTGGTAGCGCTTGCGGCGGGCGTCGGCATTTATGAATATGCAAACAGGGATAAAACCCTTGACATTGATGAGCCTGTTACAGTTGTTGAGGACGCAGATGACGGCGATGCCTCAATAGTTGAGGAAATGGCGGCAAGCAATCTGATTGAGCTTACGGATGAGGCGGGCAACGTGCTCACGCTTATCCCGATTAATGACGTTACGAACACTTATATGGTAAGTGCTTTCGTGCAATCCGCAAAGGATAAGGACGGAAAGGCAATAACGGATACCTCGCTCATCGGCAGGGTTATTGCAGTTTCTGCGGATACAAGCACGGGCGCAACGGTTTATTCCTTTAAGCTCAATAACGGCAGCAAGATTTTCCTTGATTTTTACACCAATGAAAATAAAGATATGATTGCCGTGCAGAGCTATGATGACGGCAAGCTTTATGAGGTTGAAACCACCCGCGGCGATACGGGCTATATCTATATGCACCTTAAATCCACGGACGGCAAAACCCCGATTGAGGTTACCGCAACCGATAACGGCGACGGCAAATATACCGTTGCCGAAAAGTCAACGGGCACCGTGCTTTCAAAAGCCGCAATCAAAAACGGCAC
>CAJOJV010000027.1 GCA_905234995.1 uncultured Eubacterium sp.
TTGGTGCTCGGTATTTTCATTCGGTAGGGACTCGAAACGAGCTCCAAGAGCGGCGCGTTTAGTGCCGCGATTGGGAGAACAGTCCGGTGGTTCGTTTGCGACCGCTGCCGGTGGCAGATTAAGGGAGCAATAAGGACTTAACCGCGGTCAAAATTTTGAAATGCTGTATCGGGCATTGAATAGAATTTTGGGCACCGCAATGCGTATCTGTTCGATAACGAGTGAGATGTCTTCCCTGATATTCATTACACTAAGCAGGGAAACCATTTACCAAGCTATATACAACGAAAGGGCTGAATATTCAGCCCTTTTAGTTTTTCTTATTTTTAATAACAATCCCGAGGCTTCGCGCCTCGCTCACGAGCTCGGTGCGGGTTCTGAAGCCCGTTTTTTCAAGCAGATGCTGAATGTGGCTTTTGACCGTTGCAACCGAGACATTCAGCCGCTCGGCAATATCCGTGTTTGTATCGCCCGTGGTAAGCTCCTTAAGAATATCAAGCTCTCGCTCTGTAAACTCGTGATTTGTTGTGTTTCCGATATGAATGAGCGGGGTTTCATCGGGATATATGCTCTCCCCCGCCATTGTGCGCGTCATAACCTCAAGTATGCCGTCCTTCTGCCCGTCCTTATACCAAAAGCTTTCCACGCCGATTCTGCGCGCCTGCTCCAGCCAGGAATATTCGGGCATTGAGGTTACGATAATGATTTTAACATCGGCAAATTCGCGCTTAATCTCCTCCGCAGCATCAAGACCGTTTGAGCCAAGCTCCGTCATAACATCCATAAGAATTAAATCAACCTTATTGTTGCGGCAGACGGAAAGCGCGGCAGAGGCGTTTGCAACCGACAGAAGGTGATTAAAAGCATCGCTTGAATTTATGTATATTTCAAAAAGCTCGCGCGGCATAGTCTGGTCTTCTACTATAAGAACGTTATATGGCAAATTATCAGCTCCTTTTTTATAGAGTTAAAAGTTGAGAGTTGAGAGTTAAGATTTGGGTGAGCTTCGCTCACGCTCATTGTGTTTTTTGTTGTTTTGCAACAATTGTTTTTGTTGTTGCGGTAAGTATTCTTTTAACTTCCAAGCAATGCGAATTTATTAAATCAAATTGTTCTTTTTCAAGATAATCTGTTTCAAATAAAAGGTCTAACCAATAAAGGGTTTCATTGCATTCTTTTAATGCAATATATATTTTATTTAAAAAATCTTTTTCACTGCTGGCACATTCGCTCTCAGCAAGATTCTCTCCAATACCTGTTCCGCTTCTCAAAAGTTGTTTGAGAGAACAAATTCATTTTTGTTTTCAGTTAATTCCCTATATAATGCAATAATCTCAATTGCTAATTTTTTGCTTTTGATTTTTGCCGTATTTTCATGATTTATCATTTTAATTTCCTTTTGCGATTCAACAATAAAACCGGGTGCGGGTATCCCGCCCGCATTTCAACTCTTAACTTTTAACTCTCAACTCTATTTTACATTAACTTTTTCAAAAAAGACATCAGCCATATGGCTGATTTTTTCGCCAAATCAGTTAAATTTCAATATTAGTGCGAAGTTTTTTTCGATTTCCGTGCAGACGGTTGCGCCCTGCTTTTCGGCAAGGCGTGCAAGATTTGCAAGACCGCCCTCAAAGCGCACCTCGCCCGACGGCAATGCCCCGTTATTTTCAAAGCGGCAAACAAGTGACTCCCCTGCTTTTTCAAACGAGATTTTCATTTCCTTTGCCTGAGAGTGCTTGACAGCGTTTATTATTGCCTCCTGCGCAGTGAAGAAAAAGAGCTCACTCTGTTTATCGCTGAAGGGCGGAAAATCGCCCTGCAGAATTAAGCTTATTCCGAGCGCGTCAGCAAGAGCTTGCAGAGTGCCCGTATCCCTGCAGCCTGCTTTTTCATCCGCCTGCATACAGAGCAGAAGCGCATTCTGCTCCCACAGGGAGAATATGTTATCAAGCGCCCGAGTGTCCTCCGTATCGGCGGCAACCGTTGAAAGCATAAGGCGGTTCATTTCATCGTGGATATTCATTTTTGCCTGCAGTATTTCCTGGCGCTGAACGGATTCGTCAATGCTGATGTAATAATCCCAAAGCTCCTGATTCAAACAGGAAAGCTCTGCCTTATCCTTTTCAAGCGCCTGCGTTTTTGCATATTCGGCAGTGATATCGGAGGCTATCATTTCCCAAAGGCGCTCGCCGTCCATAGTTATTTCACGGCGGGCAAAGCGCCACACCTTGCCGTCAATGGTGAGTATGCCCGCAGCAACCGCATCGCAAAACTGATTGCCGTTAAGAAGCGAATTGCCCGTTACGGCTTTGCACAGCTCGTTCATACAGATATTTGAAAACAGCACGCGCCCGTTTTCACGCCAGCAGCAGATGCCGCAGGGAATCTTATCAAGATAAAGCTTAATCGTGCCCGGGGTTATATAGTTTTTGTCATAGCGGATATTGAAGCCGAAAAGCAGTGCCGCAGCAAGGCTGAGCACGGCAAAAGCCGCAAGCCAGCTAAGCCAGGAAAGACTGCCCGCCGACCCGCTTAAGGCGGATATTTTTTCTGTTTGAGAGGACAAATAAATATCAAATATAACCTGCCACAGAAAATAGCAGGGCGCAAAAAGCACAAGTGCAAACGCAGTAAACGCATAGCGCCTTTTAACCGTTGCAAGCGCCGCGCTGCCGAGATTAATCAGCAAGAGCAATAACGCCCAAAGCGCAAACACCGCTCTTGCAAACGCCGAAAGCATTGCAAATGAAATCATTCAGCCGCACCCCCTTTCGGGATGGTGAAGCAAATATAAGTTATCTCATCCTCCTGCGTTGATTCGGTTGAAATACCGACAGCGGAAAGCTGCTTTTCAATATCCGAAGAAAGCGGAATTTCAAGATTTTCCATAGCAAGCTTAAACAGGAGGCTTTCCTGCTCCGAAAGATTGACGAACACGCCCCGGAGGCAGGAAAAATTAGCCTCAAGCAGAGACTCAAACGCCTCGAAAACGGCAAGCGCCGCCTGCGCGTTTACGGCGCATTCCGCATTATTAATAAGCTCGCTCGGAACGGAGCAGAAATTCAGATAGCGCAGCACCTCCGAAACGGAGAGCGCAAGCTCGCCCGCCTCAATGCAGTTGCTTTCCTGTGAAAGGAGCATAAGATTTGCAAAGCGCTTGATATATGAGCCGAGAAGCGTTATGCGCCTGCGCGATTTTTCTTTGAGACCGGCGTCATCCAAAAGGCGCGCCTCCTCCGCAAGCTGCGAAATTAACTGCGACTGCCCCTGCGTGCGCTTTGCGATAGCGTCATATACGAGGGTTCTTTGCTCAATTTTAGTCTGCTTTTCCTTGAGCTCGCCCCTAAGACGCGTAAGCTCCGCCTCCTGCGCAAGTTTTTCCTTTGCCTCGGCAAGCTCGTCGTTAAGGCGGTCAAGCTCCGTCATATCCTCCTGCCAGAAGCCGAAGCCGCCCGGAATTTCCATTTTACGCAAAACCGCGTGCTCGCCGATACGCGCGCCGTTTTGCAGGGCAAGCTGCTCCCCCGTCAGCGGAACTGCCGAGGAGGAAAGATAAACGGGCGTGCCCGAATTATCCGTTATCTGCGCGGCAATTGAGAATTTCCGAAACAGCCTGCCGTAATCCGTATTGGTTGGAATAAGCCCGAGCTGAATGCAGCATTCAAGCAATACGGCAACCGTAAAAATAAGCGCCTCGGGAAATTCAAAAATATATGTTCCGTTGATTTTCGGCATTTTTTCTGAAATCAGCAGCGCGTTGAGCACGGCGCCGATCGCAAACGGGATAAGAATTATCCACGCATTTTTTCTTGAGCTGCCTATTCGGCATTTGAATACCAGAACGAAAAACGCCGCAAAATACAGAACATACTGCCAAAGCGTTACGGCATAAAACAGCCAGCCGCGGGAATAATCGCCATCCCAATTTGCAAAGCCCGGATTAAAGCGAAACGCCATCTGATGCAAATCGTTTGTCAGAACCAAAGCGATAAAAACGACGGTTACGCCCAGAATCCACAGCCAGCCCTTGGGGAAGCGCACGTCTGACTTCGGAGAAACCATCAGCGAAATATAAAAGAATAACAGGGGCAAAAGCAGCATCGGCACATAATAAAGATACCAGGTGTGGCGGTCAAGCACGCCCACCTCTGCAAAAGCGCTGTACTTAACGCCCCTGAGCAATATCAGCAAAAGCGCCATCCACGAAAGCGATTTCATCATAACCGAAAGCCCGCCGCTTCGCAGCACGCGGTGCGAATAATAAAGAATAAGGCATATGCAAAGCAGGAGCAAATAAACCGCAGAGAGATTACGCACGGGAAAAACATCCGGCGTAATTGCACAGGGAATTATATTAACGGCGAGCAGCAGATAATAAAAAGCCATTCGCCTGAACGCTTTTTTTACTTCATTCATTCAATTCCCTCCCTGCAATAGCTATTATTGAAAAAATCAGACTGAAAAAGAATAGCTTTCTCAGTCTGATGAAAGTGATTAAATCGGGCCGTCGTTATGTATTGTTTTATCAAACATATACTTTTTATCCCACGGCATCATCTTTGTGTCCTCGCAGAAACGCATAGGCTCATTAACGCCCGTTTTCCATTCGGGGATAGCGTCGCAATTCGGGTTGCCCGTTTTGATAAAGGCAATAAGGGACTGCCCCATCTGATTTGCAATCCTTTTATCAACCTCGCCAAACGGACGCCAGTTATGCTCAAACCTGTTGAAAAGATAAATAATGTCAGAGGAATGCCAAGCGCCGGATTCGTCGCCCGGAAGCGGATGAGCAAAGTTTGCCATCCAGACGTTATTGCCGTTTCTGCTGCCCTTCTTTGCGAAGGCGCGGCTCATTTTCATAAGCGCATAGCAGAACATATCCTTTGAGGTTACGCTTACAATCATCGGAATATTCGTGGGCACGGTGCTCATCTTGAAATTATCCTTTGTAATCAGCACGCCGTCATAGGTTGGCAGCGCGTTCATAAGCGGAATTCCGCCCTCCTTGTAAGCCTTATCCCATGCGTTATAAAGCTCCTCAGAGGTAAGCTCATCGCGCACCTCTTTAATGCTTGCTTTGCCTGCATACTGAACAACCTTATCCCAGAACGCCCTCATTTTTTCGGGAGTTTTGGGCTTAATGATTGAACGCTGAATACCTGCGGAGCTGAAAAGCCCTGCGCCGTGAAGCCCGATTTCCTTAATCGGCTCGGTTGAAAGCAGCAAATCAACGCTCATACCGCCTGCGCTCTGACCCGCAAGCGTAATCATATTGGGGTCGCCGCCGAATTCGGCGATATGGCGCTTAACCCACTGTATTGCACAAAGCTGGTCGTAAAGCCCATAGTTGCCGCATCTGCCCTGAGCGTCTGTTAAATCGGGATGCGCGCAGAAGCCGTAAGCGGAAACGCGGTAATTCATAGCAACCCAGATGATGCCGTTTTTGGCAAGCTCCTCGCCGCCGAAATATCCCTCATCCGCGCTGCCGCTAACGAAAGCGCCGCCGTAAATATAGATAAATACAGGGCAGTTTTCAGCATTCTTGGGCGCAATGATGTTGAGATTAAAGCAATCCTCATCATATTTAAAGGTTTGCCCCTCTCTGAATTCCTTATAGAAAAACGGAGCGGTTTCGGCATCGTTTGTGAACGCCCTTTCCTGTGGGCAGCAGGCGCCGTATTCCGTTGCGTCAAAAACGCCCTCCCAGCTATCCACGGGAGTTGGATATTCCCAGCGCCCCGCGGTTGCATAGCGAAGCCCGCGGATGTCAATATAATCCTCATACTCGCGGCACTTAATTTCACCCATTGAAGTTTTAATTATTTTGGTTTCCATAAATATTACCTCTAATCATAAATTTTACCCTATGATATCATTATATAATATTTTGAAGCTTAAAGCAATACGCAAAAAAAAGATGACAGGGGACGGTCCCCTGTCATCTTCTCTTTTCATATCTTAATTCTTGGTGCCTGAAACGTCAATTGTTTCCGAAAGGGTTTTTCCTTCCCAATCTTCGCCCTCAACGTACATATGCAAATCAGCATATACGCCGCTGCCTGAAATGTCAAAGGTCATCTTGTGACAGGGGACAGTCCCCTGTCACAAGAAATAATTAATAATTAATTTTTAGTGCCCGTGCCGTCAATGGACTCTGCCGTCCATTCATCATTCAAATTCGTGCCTTCTCCATACATATGCAGGGTTGCGTTAACCGCATCGCCGGAAATCTCAAAGGTCATATAGCTGTCGGTAAAATAATAGCCATAGCCATACGGATAAACAAAGGTTATTTTTTTGCTTGCCTCATCAACGGTTGCCGTTACGGTTTCACCCTCATAATCATCACCTGAAAGGGTTACGGTAACCTGTCCGTTGCCCGCATCTGCAACTGTTACATCATATTCCGTATTCAGCTCTTTGGAATCAGTTTCGGAAAAGACCAAAGTTCCTCCGCCGATAATTTTTTGAAGAACGGACATTGAATATGTGCCGCAGATTGTATCTATGAAATCGCCCTTGCCGTTTTTATTTAACTCTTCGTACTCCTCTCCGTATGCATCCTCTGCGATTTCATAAAGAATTTCGCGGAGCTTTTTGAGGTATGCGTCAAGGTCGAAATCATCCATTATCTTTTTGTTGTTATTGATAATGTTCTGTGCAACCTCCGGCTGAATATCATTAACATTCATTGTGGGCTGCGCTTCATTTGCAGGAGCAGTTGTCTGTTCTCCTGAAGCGGCAGTTGTTGACTGTGTAGCGGTTGCCTCTTCGGCAGCTTTTATGGCAGCTTCGGCATCCTTTTCTGATAAGCCTGCGTTTTCGTATGCTTTTTTAAGGACTTCAAAATCCTTCTCGGTAGGAACGCCTCCGCCTAGAACAGTATCAAACAAAGTGAATTTAGTTCCGTTGTCGGTTTTTGTAAATGTTCCGCTTAGTATCTTTCCGTCATTAACATAATCGTTGACAGTGGAGCTTCCGTAGGAGAAAAGCCCGAAGGTGTTAACAAGGATGTTTTCCTTATCCGATGCACTCAGCGAGCTTATGCCGTTTGTGAAAGCTTTGCCTCCGGTTTTTGCAAGGTCTGCAATACCGAAACCGAGACCGGCAATAGAGAACACCTGTCCTATCGGAGCAAGTCTGCTTTCAACATTGTCGCAGGCTTTGCTTACGCAGTTATCCTCGCCGTTTGTGTAAAGGATTGAGCCCGTTGAGCCGATTTCAAGTATGGTGTTTATTCCGCCGATGACTATTCCGCCCTTGGCTGCAATCATAGCCGCAGTTCCCGTTGTTGGTGCTGTTGCAATTGCAATACCAAGCTGAGCCGCTGTGCCAGCGGTTTTGAGAACGGTTGCGGTTTTAACGGCTGTGTTTGCCGCATCTGCAATCTTTGTGTATTCAGCACCCATTAAAACATCCTGCGCCATTTTCATTTGCGCATATGCGTGCTTGCAGTCGGTGCCGAGCTGCTCTGCAAGATGCCTGATTGCATAGCCGGGCTTTGCCTTGGCATATTCATCCATAATGTTTTGCGCCCATTCCTTTGAGCCCATTTCGGCAGCATTTGCAACCATACCGAAATATAGAGGCTGAATCATACCTTTTTGAACCTTCGGTCCTTCGCTTTTCTCTTCCTTTTCGTAAATATCGAGCGCCTCGCCCAGAACGTCGTTAACCTTATCGGCATTTTCAAACGCCTTAACAGCATTATCTACAAGCGCCTTGTATTCATCAATATTGCCTTCATCAAGAGTTGAAGTATCATAATTGATGAACATATCAAGATACGCCCTGCCCGTCATATAGTAGTTAAGTGCAAGCCCTGCAGCAGAATCAACTGCAGCTTCGGCATCCGTCGGAACGGGGTAGAGCACCTCGGCAGAGCTTTGCTCGCTGTTTTTGCCGCAGCCTGCAAACACGGTTGCAAGCAATACAACTGCAAGCAGAATTGAAATTGTTTTTTTCATAAATTTTACTCTCCTTTTCGCGGGCGATTCGTGAATCGCCCCTACGGTTATGCTTTTGTTTATCTGTGCCAAACGGTGTTTTCGCCGCCGCTTGAGCTAACAAGATTTTTGCCTTTGAGTGTATACGAAACAGCCGAACCGCCGTATGTTAAGGTAAGCGTTGTTCCGTCAAATTTATAGTCGCATTTTGCAGAATCGGTGTCATCTTCGTCAACCGTGATAGAAACAGCAATCTTTTTACCTGAAAGCTCCATTGAAAGATGTGTGGTAAATGTATAGCCTTCAACAGTTTCGGTGTAATACCAATCGCCCATAAAGTCTTCAATATATTGGTCTGCGCCTTGAGTTGTTGTTTCGTTTACGGCTTCGGTGGTTTCTTCTTCCTCTTCTTCCTCGTCGGTTTCTTCTGTTGAAGCTTCTTCGGTGGTGGTTTCGTCATCATCAAACGGAGTCATTGGTTTTGCCCACATTGAAAGGTCATCGAAGCCGATTTCGTCGCCGTCCTGCGGAAAATCTTCAAAGGGCATAAACGGGTCGTAATCCCAGATTCCGTCGTCATCATCAATGAAGCCTTTATCGTGCATTTCCTCTAAATAATCGTTATATATTTCGTTGAAGAGGTCTTCCCATTCCTCATCGCTTAAAGAGATATCCTCTTCCTTTTCATCAATCTCTTCAACTGTGAGCTCTTCAAACGGTTTGTTGATTTCCTGCACCTCTTCGGTTTCTTCGGGTTCGGATTTAGCGGAGTTGAGGATTTTTTCAATAGCTTTTTCACCAAAGCCCATATCAAACAAGGTTTCTTTAAGCTCTTCTTTTTCCTTTTCGGTTGCATCGTTATCATCGGCAAGAGCTATAAGCGTTAACTTATCGTTTAACTCTTTAAGCTGAGGAACCTCAACGCCTAAAACTTTAAAGCTTGTTAAATCCACACCGCTGTCGGCAATATAGCGAAGCTGTCCCACTGCATCAATGCTTCCGTTTGCCCAAGCTTCGGGGTTGAAAACGTTAATAAAGCTGACTACGGATATAATCGGGGCAGCCTTTGCAGCGGTGTCCTCGAAAGATTTTGTAATCTGATGGTCCTCGCCGAGAGTCATTGTAAGTGTTGTGTCCGTAACCTCAATTGCGGTGTCTACTCCGCTGGCAACATAGCCTGCCGCACCTAAAACTCCCATTGTTCCGCCTGCGGAAGCAATGGTTGCCGCGGTGAAGCCCGCAACCTTGCCTGCGGTTTTTGTTTTCATAAGAAGCTTGTAGGTTGCATCGTCGTAGCCGGCATCCAAATCCGCTTTACCCTTTAATATTTCGTTTGCCATTTCAATGGCTTTATGTGCGCGGTTAACATCGGTTTTGAGGATTTTTGCAAGATATGCGTTTTTCTGACCAACCTTTGCGTGTTCATAAATACGGTTGATATATTCAGCCCATTCCTTTGCATCCTCAAACTTTTCCATTCTGTATGTTGTTTCAGCGTTTGCAGTTATCAGAAACGGATTATTCAGCCCGAGCATTGCCTTTGTGTTTTTGTAATCCGTTGTTCTCTCAATATGTGCAAGGCGCTTTGCCGTGAGATATGAAGCGGAGCAAAGAACATCCGCGTCATTACAAGCCTTTGCCCATTCCTCGGCAGCAGCTTTTATTTCTTTTGCATTTGCCTTATCCTCACAAAGGCGATAGAATTTTGCCTCTTTAAGCATTGAACGCAGCTGAGCCTGAATTGCAAGATTCGCAATCGCGTTAACACACTGCGTTTCCTTGTTTTCCTCAGGCAGCGTTACGGTTGCAACCAGACCGGAATTACTGTCCGTGTTCTTTTTGCAGCCCGCAAAAGCTGTAATAATCAGTACAACTGCCAGCAGGATTGAAATTATTTTTTTCATATTTAATCTCCTTTAGTGTGACAGGGGACGGTCCCCTGTCACATTTTTATTTTAAATTTGTGCAATGGGAAATTATAAAGCTTTTAACGAATTCATAATCCTCCGGCACGGCATAAACCTGATTATGGCTCAGGGTGCCGTTAACCTTTATGAGATTGCGGCGGGGATATGCCTTAACCCTTTTTACCCCTGCAAATTCGGAATACATTTCCGTGCGGGTGGAATTTATGCCGACGCCCATAGCGGAAAAGCTGCCCGCTGCGGCGCCTGCTGCAGCCGTTACCGCGCCGAGCTTTTTTGCCTTTTTTGCCTGATTTTCGGTTTGGCGGTGGTTAATTCCAACCTCATCCATTTCAAAAACCACACAGTATTTTCCGCCCATAATTGCGGCGTAAACCGAATAACCGAGGGCAGTGACGGCAGTCATCCCAATCAAAAAATATGCAAGGAATTTGAGATTGCGGATTATTATTTCCGCACCCAAGCCCCAATTGATTGCATCCGAAACAAAAACAAATAAAAATATTGCAAGAAATGAAAAAAGCAGAATTTTCCAAACGAGCCAGAATATGGTTGGATTTTTGAAGAGATTAACGTCATAACGCCAGCGGTATTTGCCATCCTCGCACAGCGTTACCCTTTCGGTTACGACGCTATCCCAATACCTATTATCATTTTTCATAGCCTTTATTTAAGCAGCGGCGTGTTGCACTTGCTGCAGCGGTCATTCATAACCGAATTGTGCATACCGCAGGCTACGCAGGCGATATACGGAGCCTTTGATTTATCATAAAGCTCATACGGGAAAGTAAACTGCGGGTGATACTTGAACCTATCGCCAATCTGGAGGTAGTTATAAGCAACAACTATACCGTTGCTTCTTTCCACAATCTTCTTTTTCTTGCCGTCAGTGGTTTTAACCACAGTGATATACTCCGTATAGTAGGTTGTATTATCCGTGTTGCTGTTGGTGTCGGAGCGCTCACGCTGCTTTTTATCAACAACCACGCCCTCATAGGTGTTTGAAGCGCGCTGCTTAAGCACACCGTAAAGCGCAAAAAGCAGGAAAACGGCGGAAATAATTGCGCCGTAAAGCATACCCTGCTTCGGCTCCATACTGTCGTTTACAAAGCTGTAAATCGTGAAGCCGATGAACGGAAGCGGAACGATGATAAGCCCGAAAATGCCCGTTGCCTTCTTATTCTTCTTAACGGCGGCAAGGATTTCGGGGTCGTTTACTCTATCCGAGAAACCGGGAGCAACCGTCTGAGTGCCGTAAAAGCTGTTATAGCCCGGCGCATTTGCCTGAGGTGCCTGCTGAGCCTGACCCATCGGAACGTACTGCCCCGCCTGCTGCTGAGGCTGAACGGGCTGCTGAGCTGGAGCCGCATTAGTTATCGGCCGGCCGCAGTTATCGCAGAATTTTGCGCCAATGGTAACAGGACTGCCGCAATTAGGACAATAATTTGACATAGTTATATCCCCCTTAAAAAATAAAATATTTCTGCAAAATATATTATACAACATATTATATACATATTTAAAGGCTTTGCCCGAATTTGGATTGACAATCTTTGGGCAAATCAATATAATAATATTCGGTGATTAATTATGCTTAATAAAAAAATAGACAAATTGTTTAAAACTCTTGACGTTAAATTAATTGAAATCGCAGAATATGCAAAGATTGACGTAAGCTCAGTTAGCCGAATAAAAAACGGCTCTCGCACGCCAAAGGCTTACAGCTCTCCTATTGAAAAACTGTTAGACGGCGTTTTGCTTTATGCCGAAGATAACGGAAAAGAAAAGGAGCTTGACTCTTTGATTGATTATAAAGGCGGCAACCGCAAGGAGACCTTGCGCCGCTGGCTTTTTCCGATTGAAGAATCCGAAAACCGTGAGTTTGCCGATTATCCGAACAAGCTGAATGCCGTTATGCTGCTTTCGGGAATAACCAACAGCCGACTTTCAGCGCTTACCAATATTACTGCCTCCTATATCAGCAGGATTAAAAACGGCATACGTTCCCCAAAATTCAACCCCTCCATATATGAAGCCATTAACCGTGCGCTGTTTGACGATATTAAGGCAAAGGGGCTTGAAAGCGAGCTTAAAGCCCTGATTGATTCTCAATCAGCCACTGATTCCCTTGAATTCTTTTTTGATTTTGTTAACTGGATTTGCAGCTTTAATTCAAAGAATCCGGAAATCGGCGCGCTGTTAAGCATGCTTGATGAGGTTTCCTTGGAAAGTATGCCTGCTTTTGAGTTTCCCGAAGAGGGATTCAGTTTTGAGGAAAAGCAGTTTTACTACAATGACGCCGGCTTGCAGGAGGCGGCGCTGCGTTTTTTGTGGGAAGCCATAAACAGTAATCAAAAGGTTGTTTATCTGTATTCCGACAAAGATATAAAATGGATGACGAAAGACAAAAAATACCTTTTAAAATGGGGCGCTTTGATGCACCGCCTTGTTTCTGACGGGATAAAAATCAAAATTATTCATAATATTGACCGAAAGCTTCCGGATTTGGTTAATGCAATTCAAAACTGGCTGCCGCTTTATATGACCTGCAATATTGAGCCGTATTATATGAGCGTTAAGAACGGCAAGCGTTTTTCGCACACGCTGTTTATCTGCCCCGGCGTTGCCTGCGTTACCGCTTTCAGCACGGCAGACACTTCGCAGGCAATGTATAATTACAGCAAATGTGGGGAGGAAATAGAATATTATTGCAATATGTTCAACAGGCTTATTGAAAGAAGCCGTCCGCTTATGAGCATTAAATGCAGTGAGGATAAAGAAATGATGGACAGCGTTAAGCTGAACAGCCACGAATTTACCAATATTGAAATCGAAGCAGATTCAGTTTCCGTTGCTGTTACGCGAATTACAGAGCCTAAGATTTCCTTTCTTATTCTTAACCAACAGCTTTGCGGCGCAATAAGGGCATATACGAATTATGAAAAAACGCAATTCAGACCGCCTGAAAAAGAATAAAAAACGCACCTGAAGGAATGCCCTTCGGGTGCGTTTTTGCATTAATTATTATTTAGTTATGAAAGGAGCATACGGTCATTATCAAGCATTTTGCCCGCAATGGATTTGAACTGCTCCAGAAGGTCGTTAACGGTGAGGTTGCTTCTTTCCTCGCCCTTGACGTCAAGGATAATCTGCCCGTCGTTCATCATAATCGTGCGGTTGCCCATGTCGAGAGCGGACTGCATATTGTGGGTTATCATAAGGCAGGTTAAGTTATTCTCCGAAACGACGCTTTCCGTGAGCTTAAGCACCTTTTCGGCAGTGCCCGGGTCAAGCGCCGCAGTGTGCTCGTCAAGCAGCAGGAGGCTCGGCGGATTATAGGTTGCCATAACAAGGGTAAGCGCCTGACGCTGGCCGCCGGAAAGCAAGCCGACGGGCTGATTCATTCTGTCCTCCAGCCCCATATCAAGCTGCGCAAGCTTTTCGCGGAATTCCGTTTTATCCTTATGCGAAACATGGCTGAGCCAGCCGCCCTTACCCGCTGCAAGCGCAAGATTTTCCTCAATGCTCATATCGGGAGCGCTGCCGCGCATCGGGTCCTGAAACAGTCTGCCGATTTTCTTTGCTCGCTGATGCACGGGCTGGAAGGTTATATCCTCACCCGCAAGCATAATCTTGCCCGTATCGGTATAAAAATCGCCCGCAATTGCATTAAACAGGGTTGATTTTCCCGCGCCGTTTGCGCCGATAATCGTGATGAAATCGCCGTTTTCAACCTCAAGAGATAAATCCCTGATTGCGGTTTTGGCATTAACCGTGTTTGGATAGAAGGTTTTTGAAATATTCGTAATGCTGAGCATTATTCCTGCACCTCCTTTTTAAAACGGTGCTGAAGCCTGCGCGCAAGAAGCGGATATCTGCTTTTCAGATACGGCCCCGAAATTGCAATTATTACTATTACCGATGACACAAGCTTGAGCATTGACGCAGGCATATGGAAGCGCAACGCAATTGCATAAACCACCCTGAATATTATTGCGCCGAAAACAACGCCGATTGCCTTAACGGGGATTTTGCCCTTGGGGAAAAACGTGCCTCCGATAAGAAGCGAGGCAAGCGCAACCGTTACCATACCCGTGCCGATATCAATATTAACGGATTTCTGCGACTGTGCAAGAAGGCAGCCCGAAAGCCCCGTGAAGGCGTTTGCAACGCAGAGCCCGACAATAGTTGTGAACGCGGGATTGATTGACGAGGAGCGCACCATATCGGGATTATTACCCGTTGCCCTGATTGCAAGCCCGAGCTTTGTTCTGAGAAACAGTGAAAGAAACAGCACAACAAGCGCCACTGCCGCAAGCGCGATAATCAGCCTTGAAAATCTGCCGAGCGGAGTGCCGTCAAGCAGCGTTGACAGCTTGGTGAACACCGTTTCGGTTTTATTCATATTAAGCAGCGAGGAATTTTTCATCACCGCGATATTAATTGAATAAAGCGCAGTGTTTACGATGATACCCGCAAGCAGGCTATCCACGCCCATTTTGGTTTGCAAAAGCGCCGTTACGAAGCCGGAAACGACGCCCGCAAGCATTGCCGCTGCGAGCGAAAGATAAGGGTGCCCCGAAATTGCAACGACCGCGCCAACTGCCGCACCGAGGGTGAAGCAGCCGTCCGTTGACAAATCGCAGACGTTCAGCATTGAATAGCTTAAAAACAGCGCCAAAACGGTGAGCGCGCTGATAAGCCCGAGCTCAAGCGAATTCTGCCCTAAATTTAATATTGATACGATATCCATAACCAAAAAACCCTAAAGCAGATAGCCGCAAAGCGACTATCTGCCTTTAATAACATTATTGTTTTGCCGATTAATTATTTTGCAAGAATGAGGTTGAAAATTGCCTCAGTGTCAAGATAATCGGAGGTGCCCGTTACGTTGCTGCCCGGTGCCTCAAGAGAAGCAACAAGCTCTGTTGAAATCGGGTCTGAAACAGCAGCGAAAACAACGGGAGTATCCGTGCCCTCTGTTGCGGACTGCATTGCCATTGCAACGGGTGTTGCAACGCCGACCATCAAATCAACTTTCTCTGCAGTGAAGTTTTCAATAATCTGGCCCATTACGTTTGAATCTGCATTGCAGTTATCATAAATGATTTCAAATGCAACGCCCTTTTCCTTGCCGATGGTGTCCAGCTGAACCTTGATGTTGCTTACAATCTGATTGAGTGAAGCATCATCAACATAATTGCAGATGCCAACCTTATAAACGGTTGTTGCATTCTCTGCGCCGACTATGCCTGAAGCAAGAGCTGAAGCGGGATTGGAAGCATTCGGATCCTCAAAAGCCTCTGCCGTGGTAATCTCCTTGATTGCCTGGCAGTAAGGTGCATACAGGGACTTGATTTCATCAAGATTATAGCCGAGCTTTTCGCAGATTTCGGTGTTAATTGTTGCGGTGCCGTTATCAAAGGTGCTTACTGCAAGCGTTGCGGGGTCCTTGCCGTTAACAAGAATATCTGCAACCATATTTGCAGTTACAACGCCGAGGTTTGCATAATCAACGCCGTAGCCGAGGAACGCGCCGTTAAGCGCAAAGGAATCGGCGCCGGTGAAATGAGGAATGCCTGCCTCTGCAAGCTTTTCATAGATTGTGAGCTCTGCCGTCATAATAGTGTTATCGGTTGGAGTAAAGATTGCGGTTACGCCGTCTGCAATTGCGGAATCAACTGCAAGGCTGACCTCGTCAACGGTTGTGCCGGTGTACTCTCTGTAAGCAACGCCCTTTTCATCAAGATAAGCCTTTGCAGCGGCGATTGCGCTGGTTGAAGCATCCTGCCCTGCGTCATAAAGAAGTCCGATAAGCTGGGCGTCTGCTGTGTTAGTGTCCGTTGTGTCCGTGCCTTCAGTGTTTGCACAAGCGGCAAACATAACTGCTGTTAATGCTATAGCAAGAATAACTGCTAATATTTTCTTAAAATTTTTCATTTCTTTCACCTCATATAGTTAGTATGTTAAATCTGCGGGAGCTTTGCTGCATACTCTGCAAGCTCCTCATCAGTGGGAATATAATCATCCATTTTGCCGTCGTGGAACTTTTCATAGGCAACCAAATCAAAATAGCCTGTGCCTGTAAGTCCGAACACGATTGTTTTTTCCTCGCCCGTTTCCTTGCATTTGAGCGCTTCGTCAATAGCGGCGCGGATTGCGTGGGAGCTTTCGGGTGCGGGAAGAATACCTTCAACCCTTGCAAACTGCTCCGCAGCCTCAAACACCTTGGTCTGCTCAACGGAAACTGCCTCCATAAGCCCGTCGTCATAAAGCTGTGAAAGCACGGGGCTCATACCGTGGTATCTCAAACC
This sequence comes from uncultured Eubacterium sp., assembly GCA_905234995.1. Taxonomy (GTDB): domain Bacteria; phylum Bacillota; class Clostridia; order Oscillospirales; family Acutalibacteraceae; genus Eubacterium_R. The sequence continues at coordinate 16,189 of CAJOJV010000027.1, forward strand.
GCCTGCGTGGTTTGCCGACGGAATGAAGTCTGAGCCGAGAGTGTACATCTTAGCAAGCGGGCAAACCATACCGGTGTCGCAGAAATCGTAAGCGAACTTACCTCTGGTAAAGCTCGGGCAGCTTGCAGGCTCAACAGCGATAATTCTGTAATCAGCCTCGCCGCGGAGCTTTTCGCCCATAAACGGAGAAATAAGACCGCCGAGGTTTGAACCGCCGCCTGCGCAGCCGATGATGATATCGGGCTTGATATTATACTTATCAAGAGCCGCCTTTGTTTCAAGCCCGATAACCGACTGATGAAGCAGCACCTGATTGAGCACTGAGCCGAGAACATATCTGTAACCCGGATTTTTAACAGCAACCTCAACCGCCTCTGAAATTGCACAGCCGAGAGAGCCCGTTGTACCGGGATGCTCTGCATTAATCTTCTTGCCGATTTCGGTTTCCATTGACGGAGAAGGAGTTACGGAAGCGCCGTAAACCCTCATAACCTCGCGGCGAAACGGCTTCTGCTCATAAGAAACCTTAACCATATATACCTTGCAATCAAGGTCAAAATACGAGCAAGCCATTGAAAGAGCCGTTCCCCACTGGCCGGCGCCCGTTTCTGTTGTTACGCCCTTTAAGCCCTGCTTCTTAGCATAATAAGCCTGCGCGATTGCTGAATTAAGCTTGTGGCTTCCGCTTGTGTTATTTCCCTCAAATTTATAATAAATCTTTGCAGGGGTCTGCAGCTTTTCCTCAAGGCAATAAGCGCGAACAAGCGGTGACGGACGATACATTTTATAGAAATCTCTTATTTCCTGCGGGATATCAATATAAGCATTTTCATTATCCAGCTCCTGAGCAACAAGGTCTGCACAGAAAACGCCCTCTAATTCCTCTGCCGTCATTGGCTGATGTGTGCCGGGGTTGAGAAGCGGAGCAGGCTTGTTCTTCATATCCGCACGAACATTATACCATGCTTTGGGCATCTCATCTTCTTCAAGATAAATCTTGTATGGGATTTTCTTTTCTTCTGCCATTTTCTTTTCCTCCTTAGTTAAATTTTTTCTATGGCAAACTTGCGGGACAAAACAAAAAGCCCTGTCCCAACACTGCTGGGACAGGACTGTAATTATCCTGTGGTGCCACCCGGCTTGACGGTTTCCCGCCCACTCTGCGCGTACTGTCATACGCTGGCGCTTGATTACGGAGTGCCGTCTCCGTCTCGCATACTCGGTTTCCCTTTCAGCTTGCCCTCAAAAGTCCATTCAGCTCAGTGCGCTTCACTGCCATCCCACCATCGGCAGCTCTCTTTGCAAGTGCTTAAAAAGCTTACTTACCCTTTTTCATCGGTTTAACACACTATAGCACAAAAGCAAACGCCTTGTCAAGCACAAATTCAAAAAACATTTATTCATTTTCTGTATGCTCTGGCGATGTTTTTTGTGCCTTATTATTATATATTCTCGGACGGAGCTTTTGCATATAAATATCGTAAAAAATTGAAACAAACGGAACGGAGCAGATAAGACCGATAAGCCCGAACTGCTTGCCTCCGATAACAATTGCCAGGAAGGTGAGCACGCCCGGCATTTCAAGCTCCTTGCCCATAAGGTGGGGATTAATCAGCTTTTCAACCACCTGCTGAACGATTATGCAGAGCACGATGAATACGATTGCTTTAATGGGGCTGACCGCCGCAATCAGCAGTGCGCTGACAACCGTGCCCACAATTGCACCGATAATCGGAATCAGCTGAGTTACCGTTATCAGAAGTGAAATTGAAATCTTATACGGCATACCCGAAACGAGCATAACAAGCAAAGTGCCTGCGCCTGTGATTAACGCCTGGATAAGATTATATTTGAAATAAATCTGAAACTTCTTATTTGCAAGCCCGAGAACATAGCACAATCTGCCATAATGCTTTTCGGGCAAAAGCTTTTTAAGCAGGACATAAAATTCACGCACGAGCTCCTCCTTGAAAACAAGAATTGCAAATGCAATGATAAGCCCAAGACCGAAATTAAGAAGCACGTTTGAAGCGCTTTTAATTTTTTCAAGCGCCGTGCCTGCGATGTTTGAAACATTGCTTTTCAGCGAGGTAACCGCCTTGTCATAATATGTATCCAGATTATTTTCAAGAGTTGTGATATAGCTTGCAAGCTTAGGCTGCTTAATCTTCAGTGTGTCAAGAAATCCGAGGAATTTATCCCACAAGCCAGGCGCCTGCTTATATAGGCTTACAATTGTGTTTTTAAGATTAGGAATAATCATTCCCACGGTGAGCGCGGCAAATGCAATGAACACCATAACGGAAATAAAAATTGAAAGCTTGCGGTGCTTCTTAATATCATAATCCGTGCCCTTTTTACGCGCGTGCTTTGCAAAGGAATTATCAATCTGCTTTGAAACCAGATTAAGAATAAACGCAATGCAAAAACCATAAATAAAAGGATTGAAAACAGCTATAACATAATTTAAAAGCTTCTTTGCCTCTGCCGTATTCAGCGCAACAAACAAAACCAAGCCCGAAAAAACGATTATTCCGATTATTTCAAATAATCTTCTTTTCTCAGAATTACTCATTGTTTCACCTCTCAAATTACTTAGTTTCCAAGTATGCTATCTATGCGTTTCAGCTCCTCAGCAGTGAGCGGAGCTTTATCAAGCGCCGCCAGATTTTCAAGGAGCTGTGTTTTACTGCGAACCCCGATGAGCACTGAGGTTACGCCCTGTGCAAGCAGCCAGCCGATTGCCATTTGCGAAAGGGTTTCTCCGCGCTGATTTGCCATTTCGCAAAGAGCGGAAATCTGCCTAAGCTGCTTTTCATCAAGCCCGATGCTTTTGCAGTAATCCTCCCTGCCGAAAAGGCGCGAGCCCTGCGGAATTCCGTTTTTAAATTTATCCGAGAGCCTGCCCTGGGCAAGCGGAGAAAACGCAATTATGCCCTTATCCTTTTTCCTGCTTTGCTCCTTAAGACCGTTTTCCTCAATTGACCTGTCAAGAATTGAATAGCGGTTCTGATTAATAATGAAGGGCACGTTATAATCCTCGCAGCGGTGGTGCATTCTGTGCATTGCTTCGCCGTCGTAATTGCTCATTCCGATATAGAGCGCCTTGCCCTGACGAACGATATCCGCGCAGCAGAGCGCGGTTTCCGCAAGCGGTGTTTCGGGCGTGCGGCAATGATGATAAAAAATATCAACGTAATCCAGCCCCATTCTCTGCAGTGATTGATTAAGCGAGGCAATCAGATATTTGCGGGTGCCTCCCCTGCCGCCGTAAGGACCCTGCCACATTTCATAGCCCGCCTTGGTGGATATAATCAATTCATCGCGGTAAGGCTTTAAATCCTGAGCCAGAATTTTGCCGAAATTGATTTCAGCAGCACCCGGAATGGGGCCGTAATTATTTGCCAAATCAAAATGAGTTACGCCCATATCGAACGCTGTCAGGATAATATCCCTGATTTCATCAAAATCCGCATCAGTGCCGAAATTCTGCCACAGACCGAGAGAAATTTTCGGAAGCGCAAGACCGTTAGGCAAATAATTAAACTGCGCTTTTTCATATCTTTTTTCATCAGCGGTAAACATAAAAAATCCCTCCGAAAATAATGATGAACATATTATAGCATCAAGCGGCAAAAATAGTCAAATCATCTATGTTTTTTATCTTTTTACACGCAAAAGCATCTGTCAAAAGTTTCTAATTAAATGGTGTTTTTTCATAAAGAAAACGGCACATATTTGTTGAAAATAATAAAATTTACAAAAAGTTAACAATTATATTGCTTTTAATTATAAGATATGCTAATATAAGCTTGTATTAATATAGGGACGTCTTGCACCCTTTTGTTAGTAACTTACGGTTAGAAAGGAAAATTGAGATGAAAAAAACCAGAATCAGCAAAAGATGGCTGGCTGTTTTAATGGCATTATTGATGGTTGTTACATCAATTCCGCTTGTTGCAATGCCCATTATTTCAGAAGCAGCTGTTAGCTGGACACCTATTGCATCTTCCGATTTTTCAAGCGTTAACAGTGTTTCTCAGGACACGGCTTTTACCCCCTCCACTTTAAACGGAATGGGTAATACTATGACCTGGACTCCGCACGACTACACAAGTGCGTTATCTGTTGACTCTGCAAACGGAGGAATCAGCATTTCTGACGGTTATATGTTCCTGTCAGGCTACACCGGGGGCTCCGTTCCGATTACCGGTAACGGTACTGAGGGCTGGAAGCTTGACCTCGGATTCCGCTTCACAACTACGAACAGCGGTGATGACAAGTATTACAACAGTGATAACTATTCATTCATCAAAATGTACGTTTTTGAGGCTAACCTCGGCAATCCCGAACGTAAAAATTCCGCATACTGCTATCTCCAGCAGAATGCAAACGGCGTTATTTATTCCTGGGAGGGCGACAACAGCGTAGGTTCACAGTCTCAGGCTACGTCCATCACCACGGGCAACGGCAATCTTGTTAAGGATAAAAACTATCATTATATTGCCGAATACACCGTTGACCGTTTCAGGGCATATATAACTGACGACGCAGGCAAAATCGTTCAGCTCGTTACCGATACGACTAATTCCACATTCCTCGGTCGTCTTGCAAACATCGGCCCGAACGGTGCAAACACCACTAATGCCACGATTAACTCCATCAAGCTTGGCGACGATGATAACAGCTATTACTTCAAGGGTCTTGAATACCAGAACATTACTTTCTATTCAGGCACTCACGTTGACGATGCTTCTACTGCGGCTCAGCCGAACAACGGCACTAACGATAAGTATGTAATGGCTTATTTCACCGGCAACTACAACCTTGATAACGAATCGCTTCGCTATGCCGTTTCTGACGATGGTATTAATTTCCATACCCTTAACAAAGGTATGCCCGTTACAGAGATTAATATCCCCGAAAGCGGCGAGGGCTTAACCGTTTATCCGACGGGTGCTTTTATGACGGGCGCATGGTCAACCGGCCACGTGCGTGATCCGTACATTCTGCGCAAGCAGGACGGCAGCGGCTTCTACATTCTGGCAACCGACCTTGATACCGAAGCAAACGGATTTAACCTGAATTCAAAGCTGTTGGTTTGGGAAGTTGAACATCTTGAAGACGTGACAACAACTCAGCCGTGGGCGATTGACGTTTGCAGTTTAATCGGTGCTTATACCCGCCGTGCATGGGCGCCTGAAGCATTTTACGATTCAGCAAAAGGCGAATACTTCCTGCATTTCAGCATTATGGCTGACGGCGTTTATGATAACGGAACCTTCCTGTACGGTATTTATACCTCTGATTTCAAGAGCTTTGACGGCACGCCGAAGCGCCTTATAAATACCGGTGCAGATAATATTGACGCAAGCATAAACTACAACAGCGCTGATAATTTATACTATATGTGGTATAAAAACGAATCAAACAGCAAGCTCAATTATGCAACATCAACCAATGCAGACGGCCCATATATCAACCAGGCTTCATTTGATTATTCATTAGGCGTTGAAGGCCCCGAGGTTTACAGAAACCTTGCTAACGACGGCTGGATTTTCCTGTGCGACGCATTCGGCGAATCGGCAGACCCTGCAACGAGCAAGCAGGGCGTGTTCCAGGCATTTACGTCAAGCTCAATCAGCGGCTTTGACACTAACAGCCCGGTTACAAATAACATTTCTTATCTCTATGCCCGCCATGCAGGCGTTGCAAGAATTACGAACGACGAATATAATGCGTTAATCAGCGCATACGGCCCCATTGTTGATAACAACACTGCGGATGAATTCTACTTCACGGGCAACACCTCTGCAAGCGGCGGCGGCTGGCTTGGCTCTGTTAAGGACCCGAGTGAGCACGTATTTAAGATTCACCGCGGAGACAGCGGCTCTTACTCCGCAGCTGCAGGCGTGCTTACACTGAACGGCGCAAATGCATTTATGCAGGATGAAACGGTCAGAACAAAGCTCAAGGGCAGTCAGTTCACCGTATCCTTCAAGGCAACTATTACAGATTCTTCAAATCTCAATTCTTCAATTCCGATTGCAGCTATCGGCAACATCAACAAGGATAACATCCGCGTTACTACCGACAGCAAGCTTTACGTTAACGGCACCTGGGTTAATTTCAGCGATAAATTAACCTTTGCTGCTAACACCGAATACGATATTAAGATTTCATATAACGGCGGAACCGCTTCCCTGTTCGTTGACGGCAACTACATTGCAAGCGCCGTTATGGATGAGAAGGTTGTTGACCCGAGCGGCGCAGAATGCTATCTTGCACTCGGCTGGAGCGACACCTGCGGCACGGG
>CAJOJV010000028.1 GCA_905234995.1 uncultured Eubacterium sp.
CAAAAAAGGAATGAATGAAATGGCAAGAAGGAAAAAGGAAAGCACACCGGGCGAGAACCTCACAAAGCAAATCATCGAACAGTATCAGCCGAAAAGCGTGTTCGCGAGCTGCATATGTATGACGTGCTCCGTGCCGACCGCTGCATTTCCGTAAACTCGCTTGAAGCAAGAGTGCCGTTCGGCGATCTGGATTTCGTGCATTACGTTATGAGCCTTGACCCCGAAATCAAAATCAACAAATACGGCAAGGGCAAATATTTGCTGCGCCACGCTTTTGAGGATATGGATATCCTGCCGGATTCCATTCTCTGGCGCGAAAAGGCTGCCTTTTCCGATGCGGTAGGGCACTCTATGGTGGATTACCTCAATGCCGTTAAGGAAAATATCGCGGGCAAGCGCGTTATAATGATTGATGATTCCGTCGTCCGCGGCACCACCTGCGCCAGAATAGTAAAGCTCCTGCGCGAGGCGGGCGCAAGGGAGGTGCATATGCGCGTGTCTGCACCGCCTTTTAAGCACCCCTGCTATTTCGGCACGGATATTGACAGCCGCGATAATCTGATTGCCTGTCAGTACGATACCGTGGAGGAAATCGCAAAGATTATCGGCGTTGACAGCCTCGGCTATCTCTCCGTTGAGGCAACTCATAAAATTGCAGAGGGCGCTTCCGTTAATTTCTGCGACGGCTGCTTCACGGGCAATTATCCTATGCCCGTCCCAGAACAAATTTCCAAAAACAAATTTGACCAAAAGCTCGGCTATTATCAAGCGCTTGACTAAAAGCAAGGCAAGGAGTGAATTTCACTCCTTGCCTTGTTTTTGCTTTTGCAATTAATTCTGTTTTTTTGATAATATACTGCTCCGCCTATGCGTCAATGTCGGGAATAATCAGCAGGCTGTAATCGGGGTAGAGCGCCTGCACTTCCTCCGTAAGCGTCTTTAACGCTTCTTCTCTGTCAACGTCAAAGCTTACCACCACGTCAAAGCGAAGAGCTTTATTCTCAGTGTCGGCATAAAAGCCGTGAAGCTGCAGCGCCCAGTCGTGCTCCAAAACCGTTTTCTGAACGGCGTTGCGGATTTTTGCAACCTCGTCGTCGGAGGTGTTAAAGGAATAAACCCCCACGCCCGTAAGGATAACGCCCGTTTCAAGGTAAACCTTCGCCTGCACGCGCCTCGTCAGTTCATCAACCTCGTCAACGGTCATCGTGTCAGGCAGCTCAAGGTGAACGCTTGCGTAGTTTTTGTTCGGTCCGTAGTTAAACATCAGCAAATCGTAAGCGCCGCGAACCTCGGGCTCCTCGCATATAAGCTGCTTAATGCGCTTCAATTCATCTCTGTCCGTACGTTTGCCGATAATATCGTTAACGGTTTCAAGCATCATTTCTATGCCCGCCTTGATGATAAAGCCCGAAATGATTACGCCTACGTATGCCTCAAGCGAAACGTTCCAAATGAGATAGATTAATGCGGAAGCAAGCACGGAAGCCGAAAGAATTGCGTCAAATAACGCGTCAGAGCCCGATGCAACCAAAGCGCCCGAGCTGTGCTTCTTGCCCTGAGCCTTAACGTACTGACCGAGCACGAGCTTCACAACTATCGCAACTGCAATGATGATAAGCGATACCGTGCTGTAATCAGCCGCCTCGGGCGTAATAATCTTTTTAACGGATTCAACAAGGGAAGTGATGCCGGCATAAAGCACGATTGCCGCAATAATCATTGAGCTGAGATATTCAATTCTCCCGTAGCCGAGCGGATGCTTTTTGTTCGGCTGTTTTGCGCCGAGCTTCGCTCCGATAATCGTTACTACCGACGATACTGCGTCGGAAAGGTTATTAACCGCGTCCAGCGTAATCGCAATTGAATTTGAAACCGTGCCGATAATCGCCTTGAAAACGGCAAGAAACACGTTCGTCACAATGCCGATTATGCTCGTCTTAACTATCGCTTTTTCTCTTTTTGCCGCAAGATTAGTAATGTTATTGTCTTCCATAATTACCTCCGCAAATTCGAAATATAATTAATTATATCATGGCAATAAGTAATTCTCAATAACGTTTTCAAACTAATAAATGTTGTCATAACGGCGAAAGCCGGCATTTGAGCAGCCTTTAAAAAGGAAATCGTTAAATAATACCTTGTAAGCGCGGAAAAATATGCTATAATTAATTTGTGTTTAAAGCTTATGCGGAGCTTCTTTTTTATAATCAAGCGCCGTTAAATAACCGTATTACCTTGAAAGAATGGTGATTATTATGCAGGATGTTCAGTTAATTAAGGAGCAAATTTGCGATGTGTGCCACAAAATGTGGCAGCTCGGCTGGGTTGCCGCAAACGACGGCAATGTCAGCGTTAAGCTTGAGGATGGCAGAATTATAGCTACCCCAACGGGTATGAGCAAATCCTTTATCACGCCCGAAAAGCTGATTGTAATTGACAGCGAGGGCAACGTGCTTGAGGCTGCTGAGGGCTTGCGTCCGTCAAGCGAAATCAAAATGCACCTTCGCTGCTACGATAAGCGGCCGGACGTTTGCAGCGTTATTCACGCGCACCCGCCGGGAGCAACGGGCTTCGCCGTGGCTCACAAGGCAATGGATATGTATAATATGATTGAGGACGTTGCGGTTATCGGCTCCGTTCCGCTCACGCCTTACGGCACTCCCTCAACGATTGAGGTGCCGAATGCGATTGAGCCCTATCTTGAGGAGCACGACGTTATGCTGCTTGAAAACCACGGCGCGCTCGCCGTCGGCAGCGACGTTATAACCGCGTTTTACAGAATGGAAAGCCTTGAGCTCTGGGCAAAGATTACGATTAACGCCGTAATCCTCGGCGGCAGCTACGATATCAGCAACGAGAATATTCAGAAGCTGATTGACCTTCGCGGCTATTACAGAGTTACGGGCAGGCATCCGGGGCATAAAATCTTTAATCCCGAGGATGAGCTGCTTCACAAAAAGGGTGAATGATATGGCAAAGGTGTTAGCGTTTGATTTCGGCGCTTCAAGCGGCAGGGCGATTAAGGCTGAGCTTGACGGCGGTAAAATCACTTATAAGGAAATTCACCGCTTTGAAAATATTCCGCTTGAAATTGACGGGCATATTCACCATAACGTTGAAATGATTTTTCGCGAGGTGAAGACGGCTATTCAAAAGGCGGGCGATATAGACAGCCTTGCTTTTGACACCTGGGGCGTTGATTACGCACTGCTTGATAAAGACGGCGCTTTGATTAATCCACCGTATCATTATCGTGATGAAAGAACGTCAGGCGCTCTTGAAAAAGCAAAAAAGCTGCTTGATTTCGGCAGGCTTTATGAGCTTACGGGAAATCAGATTATGAGCATTAACACGCTGTTTCAGCTTATCAGCGACGGTAAGCTTGCTAATGCCGAAAGGCTTCTGTTTATGCCCGATTTGTTTTCATATCTGCTGTGCGGAAATCCCGTTTGCGAAAAAACGATTGCTTCAACCTCTCAGCTGCTTAACCCGAAAACGGGTGATTTTTGCAGCGAGGTGCTCAATGCATTTGGTATTAACGGTGGCGTTTTTGCTCCGCTCACGGAAAGCGCAAGCGTTATCGGCGAGTATAACGGAATTAAGGTGGTTGCCGTTGCAGGGCACGATACGCAGTGCGCCGTTGCAGCTATGCCGGGTGTTTCCGAAAACGCGGCGTTTTTATCCTGCGGCACGTGGTCGCTTATCGGCTGCGAGCTTGATGAACCCGTATTAACAGAGCAAAGCAATTCGTTAGAGCTTTCCAACGAGCTCGGCGCAAACGGCAAAATTAATTATCTTAAAAATATCAGCGGTCTGTGGCTTATTCAGGAAACGAAACGCGATTATAAGAACAGGGGCGAAAGCTATACTTATAACGAGCTTGAGCAGCTTGCAAGGCAATCACGGCCGTTTAAATGCTTTATTGACCCTGATTCTCCGTCGCTTTCGGCTCACGGCAATCTGCCCGATAAAATCAGGGCGTACTGCAAAGACACGAAGCAGTACGTGCCCGAAACCGTAGGCGAAATCGTGCGCTGCATATACGAAAGCCTTGCGCTTAAATACCGCCTTGCGCTTGAGCAAATAAGCCTTTGCACGGGGAAGGAATTTGAGGCGCTGCATCTTCTCGGCGGCGGCACGAAGGACGGCTTCCTTTGTCAAATGACTGCGGACAGTCTTAATATCCCCGTTATTGCAGGACCCGTTGAGGCAACTGCGCTCGGCAATATTATGCTGCAGTTAATTGCGCTCGGCGAGCTTGACAGCGTTGAAAGCGGCAGAAAATTAATTGCTGACAGCGAGGAATTAAAGGAATATCTCCCAAACCGCAGTGAGGAATGGGATAAAGCATATCAAAAATTTAAAAAGATTATTCAGGAGGAAAAATGATGTTGTATCCAAAAATCGGTATAAGACCCGTTATTGACGGTCGCTGGGGCGGCGTACGCGAAAGCCTTGAAAATCAGACGATGGGAATGGCAACCGCCGCCAAGGAGCTCATTGAGGGCAATCTTCGCTATCCTGACGGCACTCCCGTTCAGTGCGTTATCAGCAACACAACTATCGGCGGCGGCGCGGAGGCTGCAAAATGCGCAGAGCAGTTTGCAACGGAAAACGTTGTTGCAACCCTGTCCGTAACCCCTTGCTGGTGCTACGGCAGCGAAACCTTTGATATGGATCCGCAGACGATAAAGGCGGTCTGGGGCTTTAACGGCACGGAGCGCCCGGGTGCAGTTTATCTTGCCGCGGTTATGGCAGCATATGCGCAGAAGGGGCTTCCCGCATTTTCAATCTACGGGCACGACGTTCAGGACAGCACTGACACAACTATCCCCGCAGATGTTGCGGAAAAAATCCTGCGTTTTGCGCGCTGTGCAGTCAGCGTGGGCTGGATGAAGAATAAGGCTTATGTTAACTTCGGTGCTATTGCAATGGGCATAGCCGGCAGCTACTGCAATGCAGAAATGTTCCAGAAATATTTCGGCATACGAGCAGAGTGGGTTGATATGACGGAAATCATCCGCCGCATAACTCTTGAGATTTACGACCACGATGAATACGAAAGAGCGCTCGCATGGGTTAAGGATAACTGCAAGGAGGGCTTTGACTGCAATGCAGGCAAGAATCTGCCCGAAATTATCACAAAATCAAAGGTTATCGCTCCCGATAAGGATTGGGAATTCATCACCAAAATGACTATGGTTATGCGCGATATCCTTTACGGTAATAAGAAGCTTGATGATATGGGCTGGCACGAGGAGGCGCTCGGCAAAAACGCCTTTGCGGGCGGCTTCCAGGGTCAGCGTCAGTGGACGGACTGGCTTCCCAACGCCGATTTCACGGAGGCAATTATGGCAAGCTCCTTTGACTGGAACGGCAAGAAAGCGCCGACTCCGTTTGCAACGGAGAATGACACCCTCAACTGCGTTGCAATGATGCTCGGCACGCTCGTTTCAAACACTGCGCCCTGCTTCCACGACGTGCGCACCTATTGGAGCCCCGAGGCTTGCGAGCGCGTAACGGGCGTTAAGCCGGACGGCGTTGCAGCAAACGGCTTTATTCACCTCATCAATTCCGGCGCAACCGCGCTTGACGGCAGCGGCGCTTCCAAAAATGCAAAGGGCGAGGGCTGTATGAAGCCGTTCTGGGAAATGACGGATGAGGATATCAAGGCCTGCCTTGATGCGACGGATTGGTGCCGCGCTAACTATGAATACTTCCGCGGCGGCGGCTTCTCAAGCCATTTCCGTTGCCATGCCGAAATGCCCGTAACTATGATAAGGGTTAACGTTATTGACGGTATCGGCCCCGTGCTTCAGCTTGCAGAGGGCTACACGGCAGACCTGCCCGATGAAATCCACAACGTTATTGATAAGCGCACGGACCCGACCTGGCCTACGACCTGGTTCGTTCCTAACCTCACCGGCAAGGGCGCATTCAAGGATGTTTACAGCGTTATGGCAAATTGGGGTGCAAACCACGGCGTAACCGTTTACGGCCACGTTGGCGCAGAGCTCATCACGCTTGCTTCAATGCTCAGAATTCCCGTTAATATGCATAATGTTGATGACGGCAGAATTTTCCGTCCGCATAGCTGGGCAGCCTTCGGCACTGAGGACACGCAGTCGGCAGATTACCGTGCCTGCGCAACCTACGGCCCGATTTATAAATAAAACATTTAAAAGACATTGGCGTAATTATACGTCAAGGTTTTTTTCGCTTATAAGCTTTATTTATGATGTGACGAGCTCTTGCGGTATCCGATGCTTTGTGTTAAAATGCAAAGCAGAATGCAGTTTGCAGAGGAGAATATCTATGGGAAATGCAATGCTTGAAATAAAGAATTATTCAAAGGCTTATTCCAAAGGAAAGCTTGCGGCGAATAACGTCAGCCTGACCGTTGAAAGCGGCGATATTTACGGTTTATCAGGGCAAGATGCTGTTTAATATGTATCTCACGGTGCCGTTTATGCTCTTCTCGGCTTTATGCCTGTGCATCGCTTCAAAGGCTCCGGTGCCGAACACGGTTTTGTATATGATTCTGGGCGTAACCCTGTGCGCTTATTCAACAACCTGGGGCTGTGTCTGCGGAGTTAAGCATATTAAGCTTGATTGGGAAAACGAGGTTGAGGTTATCAAGCAGGGCGCGGCGGTTGCGATTTATCTGCTGCCGAATATGTTCGTCATTATGGGGCTTTGCGTGCTCGTGGTAGCCCTCGGAAAAGTAATGAATCATAATCTGATTTCGGTTATAATGATTCTGATAACGAGTCTGCTGTCTGCGCTCAGCTACGGCAGGGTTATGAAATTATCCAAAAGGGGATAGAGTATGAAAAATTTATCTGGCTGGCTCACCTTTTTTGCAATTGCAATGTTTGCAGCAGCTGCTGTTGTAATCACAAAAGGTTATTATATCTGGGGCGCGGCTATGCTCGGCGTCGGCGTTTTTGTGAATTCGATTGCCGGCACGATGAGAAGGCAGCGCCGCTATGAAAGAGAAGCTGCGGAAAGGGAAAAAGAAAAGCAAAATGCTAAGCCGCAGCAGCAAAGGCATCATAAAAAGCGCAAAAAGTAATAGTAGGTGGTTTTATGTTAGTAACGGAAAGATTAATTCTGCGCCCGTGGAATGAGGACGACGCTCAGGATTTATTTCAATATGCAAGCGATCCTGAAATCGGACCTCCCGCAGGCTGGAAGCCGCATACGAGCGTTGAGGAGAGCAGGGAAATTATAAAAAGCGTTCTTTGCGGCGCAGAGGATTATGCCGTCTGCCTGAAACCCGATAACCGCGCAATCGGCGCAGCCGCGCTTAAGCTGAAAGGCTGCACCGATTTAACGGACAGGGAGGATGAGTGCGAGCTCGGCTTCTGGATTGCCAAGCCGTTCTGGGGGCAGGGCTTGATTCCCGAAGCCTCCCGCGAGCTGCTTCGCCGCGCCTTTGAGGATTTGGGAATGAATAAGGTCTGGTGCGCTTATTATGACGGTAATGAAAAATCAAAGCGCGCGCAGGAAAAAATCGGCTTCAAATATCATCACACCTCTTATGATGTTGATGTGCCCATGCTCAAGGAAAAAAGAACGGGGCACGTTAACTGCTTAACAAAGGCGGATTGGAATATAATAAGCAAATAACAGGAAAGCCAAGGCGAAATTGCCTTGGCTTTTCACAATAATAAATATAACAGCGCCATTAAAAGCGTATTGTCCGCTCCCTCCTTTGAAAGCAAAATCAGCAGCATAAGTATAATACTTTCGTCCGAGCTACCGCCGAGTGCTGCCTTAGGCGGGCTGCTTTTTTCCTCCCGTTTAACCTCCTGCTCCGCCTCCGTTTTCCTGCCCTCGGGGGCTTTTTTATTGCTCGCCGTTGCCGCCTGAGAGTCTGAAATGAAGCCGCTTGCCCTGCGTTGCATTTCCCGCACTCTCATCTTAGCCTCTTCAATATCTCCCGTTCTTGGTGATTCCATTAAAACAAATCCTTTAAAAGCGGCAGAATTTCAAACAATCGCAAAAGCCTGATTGCGGAATCTGCCTTTTCCTGATTTTCGGGGCTGAGATGCGGCTTTAAAGCCATAATCAAATCCGTGTTTTTATTGGTTGCGGAATTCATTTTATCAAAAATTGATTTTGCCTTCATCATCATTTGAAAATCGTCGCCGCTGATGCCGAGCGGGTTTTGCGCAGCCTGCGGCAGGCTCGGCTTCTTCGGCGCTTTTTCGCCGCTCTCACCTCCGAGAATTGAGGCTGCGGCGCTCTTTAGCATATCCATATCCGCGGCTGAAAGGCTGCCGAGGATATCGTTTATATTTAAGTTTTCAAGGCTGTTATGATCCATATGCTTCCCTGATTATTTTTCATTGTTTAAAAGTGTGTTAAGCAGCGTTTTTGCTTCGTCGCTTGCAAGCAGCTTCTCGGTTGCCTCTTTGTCGGCAAGCACCGCCTTCAGCTTTTTGCCCGCGTCGGGCGAAAGGCTTTTGCCTAAAAAATCCTCAAGCTCGCCCTGCTGCGCCGCCTCCTTCATTTTGTTAACGTCAATGCCCTTGCTTGCCGCTCGCTTCATAAGCCTCTGCATATCCTTATCGCTGAAATTTGATTGCAAAATATCACACCTTTATTTTTTCTTGGTTTTGGTTTATAATAATGTTTATGAAACCGAAAGGGCGGTTATGAATGAGATTAATTGTAACGACTGACAGCCACGGCAGAAAGGGCAGTATTTTTGATATTGCCGAGCGCCATATTGATAATATGGATTTATTTTTGAACCTCGGCGATTGCAATAACGGCAGGGATTTGGAGGAGGCGCAGCAGTTTTTTGGCGCGCGCCTAAAGCTCAAAGCCGTTTGCGGCAATTGCGATTGGGGCAGCGATTTGCCAGCGGTTGAGCGTTTTTCAGCCGAAGGCGCTCAGGTGCTGATGTGCCACGGGCACACGCTTTACGTTAAGCACGGGCTTGAAATGCTGGAGCAGGCTGCGCAAAAAAGCGGCGCAAATCTTGTGCTTTTCGGGCATACCCACACGCCGTATTACAGCTATGAAAACGGAATGCATATTTTTAATCCGGGCGCCGTGCAGGATGGGCGTTACGGTATTGTTGATATAACCCCGTCGGGAATAATCTGTATCCACGCGAATATTTAGGGTGGAAATTTTAAAAATAATGTGTTATTATATCAGCGTTCTTTTAAAATAATCAACGGGAGTTGTCTTTATGAGCGATTATACTAAGGTCTTTTTTGACGGGCTCGGCATCAGCTTTGATGTGCCGTCAATCGCCTTCTCAATCGGCGGTTATGAAATCCATTGGTACGGATTAATCATAGCCTTCGGCTTCGGCCTTGCCGTGCTTTACGGAGGCAGAATGGCTTATAAATGGAAGATGAGCCTTGACGGTATGACGGATGTTCTCATCTGGGGCACAATCTTCGGCATTATATGCGCCAGAGCGTATTACGTCATATTTGAATGGCAGTATTATTCAGTGCATAAGAATGAAATTATTGCAATCTGGAACGGCGGTATCGCCATTTACGGCGGCATAATCGGCGCGTTAATCGGCGCGGTTATCGGCTGCAAGGTCGGCAAAATCAATTTCCAGAATTTGCTTGATCTTGGCGCGCTCGGCTTGCTTATCGGGCAGGGAATAGGCCGCTGGGGCAACTTCTTTAACCAGGAAGCCTTCGGCACAAACACAAGCACCGCCACCTTCAGAATGTGGTCAACAAAAATCAGGGATACGCTTGAAGCATCGCAGGCGCTTTTAGCCGAAAAAGGAATGGAGGTTAACCCCGCGCAGGCGGTTCATCCCACTTTCCTTTATGAAAGCGTGTGGTGCATTCTGCTGTTTTTCCTGCTTCATTATGTCGTTACAAAGCGCCGCAAATTCAGGGGCGAGGTATTCCTGCTTTACGGCATCGGCTACGGTCTGGAACGTATGATTGTTGAGGGTATGAGAACGGATAGCCTTTATATCGGCTCAACAACAATCAGGGTAAGCCAGCTGCTTTCCGCAATCATCGTCGTTGTGTTCAGCGCGTGGTTAATCACCCTTTTTGTTAAGCTTAAAAAGGGCACTTTGCCGCGCAGATATATGCTTAATCCGCCTCCGATTGAGCCCGTTTATGCGCCCGTTTCAACGGTGTATAATTATGCAAAGGGCGGCACAACCGCAGGTGAAAACGATTTCTTTAAAGTGCTTTAATGAGAGGAAATATTTATGGCAATTATTAACGGTAAAGAGGTTTCCGCGGCAGTTCGTGCCCGCGTTGCAAAGGAAACGGAGGAGCTTAAGGTAAAGGGCATAACCCCCGGCCTTGCGGTTATCATCGTGGGCGAGGATCCCGCTTCTCAGGTTTATGTAAGAAATAAGGAAAGGGCTTGCGAGGAGGTCGGCTTCTTCAGCGAGAAATATGCCTTGCCGGAGAATACAACTCAGGCAGAGCTTAATGCGCTCGTTGATGAGCTGAATAACCGCGCGGATATCAACGGCATTCTCTGCCAGCTTCCGCTGCCCTCACATCTTGATGATAAAGAGGTTATAAATCGCATTAATCCGATTAAGGATGTTGATGCATTTCATCCCGTAAACGTCGGTGCAATTATGATCGGCGATTATAATTTCCTGCCCTGCACGCCCGCAGGCGTTATGGAGCTTATCCATTCAACGGGCGTTGAGGTAACGGGCAAAAAAGCAGTCGTTATCGGCAGAAGCAATATCGTCGGCAAGCCTATGGCAATGCTGCTTCTTCACGAAAATGCAACGGTTGAAATCACACATTCAAAAACCCGCAATCTTGCAGATATCACCAAAGAGGCGGATATTCTCGTTGCCGCAATCGGCAGGGCAAAATTCGTTACTGCTGATATGGTTAAGGAGGGTGCGGTTGTTATCGACGTCGGTATGAATCGCGATGAAAACGGCAAGCTCTGCGGCGACGTTGATTTTGAAGAAGTTAAGGATAAATGCGCGTTTATCACTCCCGTTCCGGGCGGCGTAGGTCCTATGACGATTTCTATGCTTATGCAGAACACGCTCACTGCGGCAAAAATCCAGAATAATGTTGAAAATAATTAAATAAAATCAACTAATGGACGGTTCTTTGCCGTCCATTTCTTGTATAAAATTGATGTTGTTTATTTAGTTTTGTTATGTTAATATATATGCGTAATTTATTAATTAAATAATTAGTGGAGGATTTTGATTATGTTTGCTGATTACTATGATTCAATTGCAAAGGTTGCCGAAACCGATAAAGAGGTTGCCGATGCAATGGCGCTGGAGTTAAAGCGTCAGCGTGAAAACATTGAGCTTATTGCTTCCGAAAACCTTGTTTCACCGCAGGTTATGGCTGCAATGGGAAGCGTGCTCACAAATAAGTATGCAGAGGGCTTCCCGGGCAAGCGTTATTACGGCGGCTGCCAGTATGTTGATATCGTTGAGGATATCGCTATCAAGAGAGCTTGCGAGCTCTTCGGCGCCGGCTATGCCAACGTTCAGCCCCATTCAGGCGCTCAGGCAAATATTGCAGTTTATTTTGCCGTTCTTAAGCCGGGCGACACCGTTATGGGTATGGCGCTTGATAACGGCGGCCATTTAACTCACGGCTCACCGGTAAATATCAGCGGTAAGTATTTTAATTTCGTTCCTTACGGTGTTAACGATGAGGGCTATATTGACCTTGATGCTTTTGCAAAGCAGGTTAACAAGGTTAAGCCTAAACTCGTTGTTGCAGGCGCTTCCGCTTATCCGAGAGAGATTGATTTCAAAACAATGGCTGATATTGCTCACGCAAACGGCGCAATGTTTATGGTTGATATGGCACACATCGCAGGTCTTGTTGCAGCAGGCCTTCATCAAAATCCCGTTCCTTATGCAGATGTTGTTACAACAACCACACATAAAACCTTAAGAGGTCCGCGTGGCGGTCTCATCCTTTGCAACAATCCTTTCCTTGCAAAGAAAATCAATTCCGCAATCTTCCCGGGCACACAGGGCGGTCCGCTTATGCACGTTATCGCAGGTAAGGCCGTTTGCTTCGGTGAGGCGCTTAAGCCCGAATTCAAAGAATATCAGCAGAGAGTTATTAATAACGCAAAGGCTCTTGAAAACGGCTTGAAGAAGAGAGGGCTCAACCTCGTTTCAGGCGGCACTGATAACCACCTCGTTCTGCTTTCACTCATCGGCACCGGCGTTACCGGCAAGGAGCTTGAAAACAGACTTGATGAGGTTCATATCACTCTCAATAAGAACACCGTTCCTAACGAGCCGCTTTCTCCGTTCATCACTTCCGGCGTTCGTATCGGCACACCCGCTGCTACAACCAGAGGTCTTAATGAGGAAGATTTTGATAAGGTTGCAGAATACATCTATCTTGCAATCACTGATTTTGATAATCAGAAGGAAAACATCACAAAGGGCGTTGCAGAGCTTCTTGCAAAGTATCCTTTATATGAATAATTTAACCTCTTTGCCTCCCCTGATTTAGGGGAGGTGCCGAGTTTAACGAGGCGGAGGGGTTTTACATACTCAGAGAACAGGGAGGGCGTTTACCGTCTTCCCGTTCAATCGTTTTAGTTTGGGGTAAAAATGAAAAAGATTTTGGCAAAGCTTCTTGAGGTGTTTCTGAATATCCTCTATTTCTTTTTTAAGCTGAATAAAACGCGGAACAGGGTTGCTTTCATTTCCCGCCAGAGTGAAACGCCGTCGCTGGATTTTCGCTATCTGATTGACGAGTTGAAAACGGATTATCCTCAGTATGACGTCGTCGTCCTCTGCAAAATGATACCCGCGGGGCTCGGCGGAAAAATCAAGTATCTCGGCGAAATGCTGCGTCAGATGAAGGCGCTTGCAACCTCAAGGGTCGTTGTTATTGACGGCTATTGCATTCTCGTTTCAATGCTGCGCCATAAGAAGGATTTAAAGGTCATTCAGATATGGCACGCTCTCGGCGCCTTCAAGCGCTTCGGCAAATCCATTCTGGATAAGGAGGGCGGCAAATCCTCCGCAATGGCGCAGGCGTTTAAAATGCATAATAATTATGATTTCATTGCTTCAAGCGGCGATAAATGCGTGCCCCATTTTGCAGAGGCTTTCGGCCAGCCCGAAAAGAAATTCATTCCAATCGGCATTCCGCGAATGGATTATTTGACCAATGATGCCGAAAATGCCCGCATCAGGGCAGAGATTTTAAAGGCATATCCCGAGCTTGATAACGGCAAAAAGAATATTCTCTATGTTCCCACTTTCAGGGATAATGAGGCGGATACGGAAGAACTTCGTGCCGCAACTCAGGAGCTTGTTAATCAGGTGAATTACAGCGATTTCAATCTGATTGTTAAGCATCATGTGGTTGACACTAATCTTGAGGAAATCTATGTTGATTCCCGAATGAATTTAACCACGGGGCAGAGCTTCACCGGCACGGATTTTATGGCTGTGGCGGATTACTGCATAACGGATTACAGTTCAATACTCTATGAGGCGCTGCTTAAAAATCTGCCCGTTTATATCTATTGCTTTGACAGTGATAAGTATATCGACGAGCGCGGCTTTTACATTGATTTCTGGCTTGATATACCCGCGCTTTATTCAAAGCACGCAAAGGGAATATGTGAGTTTATCTCGCAGGATAAAAGGGCGGACGCTCAGAAGGAATCCGCCTTTAAAGCAGATTACGTTAATAAAAAATTTGAGAGTATTACCGCTGAATACGGCAAGCTGATTGATGAGCTTATTCAGGGAACTTACGATAACAGATATAATTACAAGTTATGAAAAATCTAAAATCAGCCGTATATCCCGTCCTGCAAAGGGCAAGGTATGCAGGCTTCATTTCACTTTTTGAAAAGGCAAAGTCAGCACCGATGCAGCCTGATGGGGTTTTGATGTTCGCAACCTCAAAGGGAAGGCTCGGCGGCAATCTGCTTGCAATAAAGAATTATATTGAGAAAAACAATCTGCCTTTTAAAATCACGGCAATAACAAGCGAAAACCGCCCTGATGATAAAGCGCTTGCCGCTTTGATGGCTGAAAGCAAATTCATCATCGTCGATGATTATGAGCCGCTCGTTTATGTGCTTAAGCTTCGCGATGGGCAGCATTTAATTCAGGTGTGGCACGCTATGGGCGCTTTCAAGCGCTTTGGCTACGGCAGGCAGTCTGCGGAAAAGAATTCCTTAACGCATAAGAATTATACAGAGGCAATCTGCTCCTCGGAGGAGGTTGCTCCGATTTATGCAGAGGCGTTCGGTATTTCGCAGGATAAGATTATTCCCGTCGGCTCGCCGAGAACGGATTTGTTCTTTGACGAGGCTTACGTTGCCTCAGCAAAGGAAAGGCTTTATGAAAAAGAGCCGAGGCTCAGGGGCAAAAAAATCTGCCTCTTTGCTCCGACCTTCAGGGGCGATAACGTTAACGATGCAGCGTATCCCGCGCAGTTTTTTGATGCGGAAAAGTTTGCTCAGACTCTCGGTGAGGATTGGGCTGTTATAATTAAAATGCACCCGTTCGTTAAGGAAAAGGTTGCAATCCCTCAAAGCGTTGCGGATCGCGTTTTTGATTTCGGCGATGAGCGCGAGATTAACGATATCCTGTTTATAACGGACGTGCTCGTAACGGATTATTCCTCCGTTATTTTTGAGAATGCAATTATCGGCAATGCGGCAGTTTTGTATGCGCCGGATCTGGCAGAGTATGATAACGGGCGCGGCTTTTATTATGATTATTCCGCCTATGCCTGCGGCGACGTGGTCGGCAGCTTTGATGCGCTTGCTCCCGCAGTCCTTTCTGCAACTGCGGATAATCCGAAAATGGAAGAATTTAAAAAGCGCTTCGTATCCCTTTGCGACGGCAAATCAAGCGAACGCTTTGTTGAAGGAATATTGAAATAAGTTGATTTTATGAGTTACGAATTATCAGAAAAATTTGCAAGCCTTAAGCCCTCGGCTGTAAGGGAAATATTAAAGGTCACAAGCGAACCGGGAATGATTGCTTTTGCAGGCGGCTCGCCCGATACTGCGGCATTTCCCTGTGATGCAGTCAAAAAGCTTTCGGCTGAAATATTGAATGAAAACCCGGTTTCCGCTCTGGTTTACGGCGTTTCGGAGGGCTATGAGCCCCTGCGCCGAACAGTTGCAGAATGGCTCAGGGAGCGTGAAAACGTCGGCACCGATGATGATGTCGTTATTATCACCGCAGGCGGCACTCAGGTTATGGATATAACCACGCGCGTGCTCTGCTCGGAGGGGGACACCGTTATTTGCGAGGACCCGTCCTTTATCGGCTCGCTCAATTGCTTCCGCTCGCACGGCTGCAGGCTCGTCGGCGTTCCTATTGATGCTGACGGTATGAATATTGAAGCGCTCGGAAAAGCCGTTTCGGAAAATCCGAATGCTAAGTTTATTTATACAATCCCCAATTTCCAGAACCCCGGCGGCACTACGCTGAGCCTTGAAAAAAGAAAGGCAATGTATGAAATTGCAAGGGAGAATAACCTCGTAATTCTTGAGGATAATCCTTACGGCAATCTGCGCGTTGCAGGGGATGACGTGCCCGCAATCAAAAGCTTTGATACGGACGGCATTGTGGTTTATGCAGGCTCATTTTCAAAAATTCTTGCGCCGGGCATCCGCGTTGCCTATGCGGTTGTGCCAAAGAAAATCGCACCTGCCTTCACAATCGGCAAGCAGGTTTCGGATGTTCACACGGGCGTGCTTAATCAGATGATTGTTTCGCGCTGGTTTGATGAATATGACGTTAATGCGCATATTGATAATATTCAGAAAATCTATCGCCGCAAGCTAAATCTTATGTGCGATTGCCTTGATAAGTATTGCAGCGATATTGAATACGTTCGTCCCGAGGGCGGCCTGTTCATCTGGGCAAAGCTTCCGAGCGGCGTTGATATGCTCACCTATGTAAACGAGCTTATAAAGCAAAAGGTTGCCGTCGTGCCGGGCTCAGCCTTTATGGTTGATGATACTGCACCGTGCAATTATATTCGCCTCAATTTCTCAACCCCAAGCGATGAGAATATCGTTAAGGGCGTTAAGATTATGGGCGAGGTTTTACAGAAATTTATTTAATGGAGAATACCTATGCAGGAAAATAATATTCAGCAGGAAAAAAGAAAAAGAAGCTTGTCCTTAATTCAGCCAACCTCGGTGCCGACTCTCGGCAACTATCTCGGCGCAATGAAGGGCTGGCCATCCTTCCAGCAGGAGTTTGACACGATTTACGGCGTTGCCGATTTGCATTCAATCACGGTTCGCCAGGAGCCGCAGATGCTTCGCAAGCAGACGAATGAGCTTTTTGCAATGCTGCTCGCTTTGGGGCTTGACCCCGAAAAGGGCATCGTTTTCGTTCAGTCCCAGGTGCCGACTCATGCTCAGCTTGCATGGTTGCTTAATTGCTACACTCAGTTCGGCGAGCTTGCAAGGATGACTCAGTTTAAGGATAAATCCGCGCAGCACAGCGATAACGTAAATGCAGGGCTTTTCACCTACCCCTGCCTTATGGCTGCCGATATTCTGCTTTATCAGGCGGATATCGTTCCCGTAGGCGCAGATCAGAAGCAGCATCTTGAAATCACCCGCGATATTGCAGAGCGCTTTAACGGCATTTACGGCAATGTTTTCACGGTGCCTGAGCCGTATATCCCGAAGAGCGGCGCAAGGGTTATGAGCCTGCAAAATCCGACAGCTAAGATGAGTAAGTCGGATCCAAATCCCAAGGGCGTCGTTTATCTTACGGATTCACCCGAAACCATTATGAAAAAGTTTAAGTCCGCCGTTACGGACAGTGAAATGGCTGTCCGCTATGCAGATGGTAAGGACGGTATTAATAACCTGATGACCATTTATTCCGTTATTACGGGCGACAGCTTTGAAAAGATAGAGGCTGATTTCGCAGGTAAGGGCTACGGCGATTTCAAAAAGGCAGTCGGCGAGGCTGTCGTTGAGGAGCTGCGCCCCGTGCAGGAAAAATTCAATCAGTTCATCGGCGATAAGGCTTATCTTGAGGAATGCCGCAGAATGGGCGCAGAAAAGGCAATGCGTATTTCAAGCCGCACTCTTGATAAGGCAATGAAAAAAATCGGCTTTCTTCAGAAATAAGGAATAAGCTATGAATAAGAAAAGTGTAAAAATCATCATCGCCGTGCTCGTCGTTGCAATCGTTGCGGCAGTCGGCTTTTACGGCTATTCTTTCGTTGCTGCCGATATCAACGGCACTCAGAAGGGCGAGGGGGCTGAATATACCCTCGTTATCGAGCCGCAGGATTTTGAATATCAGGTCGGGCAGAAGCTTATGAATAACGGCGTCGTTATTGATGATTCCGTGTGGACCTGGTGGCTCAATAAGCATTATCCGAATTTCAATTATATTAACGGCGAATATTATCTCAACACGAATATGAGCTATGAGCAAATCGCCGAGAAGCTGCAGAATCCGGATATCAGCCATCAGCTCGTGTCAGTCGTTATTCCCGAGGGCTATAATGCCTTTGATATCGCTTCAACGCTTGAGGAAAACGGCATCTGCAGCGCAGAGGATTTCTATGCCGCAATTTCCACGACTGAGGGCTATGATTACGATTGGCTTGCCGATTTTCCGACGGAAAATGAAAATATCGGCTTCATTTTAGAGGGCTTCCTTTTTCCCGCAACCTATGATTTCGGGCTTAACAGTGATGCCGGGGATATCGTTGATAAAATGCTTGATGCGTTTGATGACCGTCTTTCGGATAAAATGCGCGCATATTGCAGCGAAAATAATATGAGCCTTTATGAATTCATCACCCTATGCTCCATAGTGCAGGAGGAGGCGCTCACGCCGGACAGTGCAGAGAATATCGCTTCCGTGCTCGTTAACCGTCTTGAAAGCGGCACAAAGCTGCAGTGCGACGTTACGTATTTTTATGCAAAGGCACTGCTTGATTACGGCTTTTCTCAGCAGGTTTACGATAGTTATTACACTTACCGCTGCGAGGGGCTCCCGAGCGGACCTATCACGAATTCGGGTATGGAGGTCGTTAACGCGGTTATTGACCATCCCGATACTGATTATGTTTTCTTCTTCTCCGATTTGCAGGGCGAATTCCATTTTGCCTCCACTTCGGCAGAATTTGAAAGATTAAAGCAGCAGTACCCATGGAAATAACATTCATTTTTAATAAACAAAGGATTTGATACTATGTCTAAATGGGATAAGGATTATCTTGATTTATGCCGCCGCATCCTTAGCGAGGGCGTGGAGGTTGAAAACCGCACGGGCATTAACACCATCAAGGTTCCGTCGCATCATTTTCATTTTGATTTGGGCGAGGAATTTCCGATTTTAACCACGAAGCAGCTTTTCATCAGGCAGGCTGTGCTTGAAATGCTGTGGATTTATCAGGCTCAGTCAAACGATGTTCGTTGGCTTCAGGAGCGCGACGTTAAAATCTGGAACGAATGGGAAATTGATGAGGAGGGCATCTGGCACGCCACGCAGATGCTTCCCGATGAAAACGGCAGGCTCGTTCGGCAGGAGGTTCATAAGAGCTTCTGCAAGGAGTATGCTCACACCATCGGCACGGCTTATGGCTATATCGTGCGCAAATTTCAGATGACGCAAAATCTTATTGATAAAATCAAAAATCATCCCGAGGACAGGCGTATGGTTATGACCCTCTGGCAAAACGATTATCTTGAAACCGCCGTGCTTCCCAGCTGCGTTTGGAGCAGTGAATGGGATGTAACGGACGGCAAGCTCAATTGCTGGGTTCATCAGCGTTCCTGCGATGTTCCGCTCGGGCTTCCGTTTAATGTAACCCAGTATGCCGTGCTGCTTTCAATGCTTGCCGCAACCTGCGGTTTGAAGCCCGGCACGATTGATTGGAGCATTAAGGACGCCCACATTTACGTTAATCAGGTGGACGGTATAAAAGAGCAAATCCGCCGTATGGATGAAGAGGGCGATTTGCCTGCTCCCAAGCTCTGGCTTAATCCCGAGGTGGATGATTTCTTCAAGTATGATAACAGCAGGGATTGCAAGGACGTTAAGCTGATTGATTATAATCACCTCGGCAAAATCTCTTTTCCAATAGCCCAATAATGTTGGGAACGCCGACCTCGGCATCCCGCAACGTAGGGGGCGACGACCTCGGCGCCCCGCAAATAAATAATATCCGTAGGTGCGGATACCGTCCGCCCGTGAAAAGGAAAAAACTATGAGTATTTCGGTTATAGCCGCAGTCGGCAGAAATTACGAGCTCGGAAAAAATAATGATTTAATCTGGCATTTCAAAGCCGATATGAAATTCTTTAAGGAAACGACTATGGGCGCTGCCGTGATTATGGGCAGAAAAACCTTTGAGTCGCTCCCAAAGCTTCTTCCGGGCAGAAAGAATATAATCATCACCCGCGCAGAGGGTATGGAGCTTGAAGGCGCGCATTTCGTTAACGGAGTGGGGCAGGCTCTCAGCGAAGCAGGGCAGGATGAGGTTTTCATCATCGGCGGAGCCTCCGTTTATGCCGCATATATCCCGATTGCGGATAAGATTTATTTAACGGAAATTGATGCCGAATGTGCGGATGCGGACGTGTATTTCCCGCGTTTTGATAAAGATTTATTCACCCGCACCGTGCTTGCGGAAAACGAGGAAAACGGCATCAGCTTCACCCACGTATTATATGAAAGAAAATAATTATTAATTTTTGTTGACAAAAGGAAAATCTTGTGTTAATATATTTGCACAACAAAGAAGAGCATTCATCCCGCTCTCCCCTTAAGTCAGGCGAAAAGGGCAATATTTCAATTTTGATTTATTGAAGTGCGGGCATTTTATGCTCGCACTTAATTTTTTATGTGAGGTGTTTTTTATCAGCAAGGAAGCTCCGCAGCTTAACGGCGAAATCAAGGATAAGGAATTGCGTGTTATCACTCAGGACGGCGAGCAGCTCGGCATTATGAGCGCAAGAGACGCGCTTGCAGAGGCTGAAAAAAGAGGTCAGGATTTGGTTAAAATCGCTCCTCAGGCAAAGCCGCCCGTTGCTAAGATTATGGATTACAGCAAATTCCGCTATGAGCAGTCAAAGCGCGAAAAGGAAAATCGCAAAAAGCAGAAAACTATTGAGACTAAGGAAATCCGCCTTTCTCTTAATATTGATATCGGCGATTTTAACACGAAAGCAAACCAGGCTAAGAAGTTTCTTTCAAAGGGCGATAAGCTCAAGGTTTCCATCCGCCTCAGGGGCAGGGAAATGGCTCATGCCGATCTGGGCGTTAAGAATATGGAACGCTTTGTTGAGGCGCTCGGCGAGGATATCGTTGTTGATAAAGCACCAAAGCTTGAGGGCAGGCAGATTTTAATGTTTGTTTCCTCAAAGGCAAGTAAGTAATTTTAATATTGGAGGAATAAATTATGCCAAAGATTAAAACACACAGCGGCGCTAAGAAGCGCTTCAAGGCAACCAAGAGCGGTAAGGTTAAGCGCGCTCATGCTTACACCTCTCACATTCTCACTAAAAAGTCAACAAAGCGCAAGAGAAATCTTCGCAAAACAACTGTTGGTGACGTAACAAACCAGAAGCAGATGAAGAGACTTATTCCTTATAAATAATTAAGGAAATCAGAATAATACTCGGAGGTAATTAAGTTATGGCAAGAATTAAAGGCGCTATGGCGACTCGCAAAAGAAGAAAGAAAGTATTAAAGGCAGCTAAGGGCTATTACGGCAGCAAGCATCGCCTTTTCAAAACCGCAAAGCAGGCTGTTATGAAAAGCGGTCAGTATGCGTATATCGGCAGAAAGCAGAAGAAGAGAGAATTCCGCAGAATCTGGATTTCCAGAATTTCCGCTGCCTGCAAGCTTAACGGCATCAACTATTCATCCTTTATGAATGGTCTTAAGAAGGCTGATATCCAGCTTAACAGAAAGATGCTTTCAGAGATTGCTATTGCAGATCCGGAGGGCTTCAAGAGCCTTGTTGAAACTGCAAAGGATGCGCTCGCATAAAAGTTGCACAAAAAGAGGAAGAAAATTTCTTCCTCTTTTTTTATTTTTGTTATTGAACTTTTAAGATATATAATGTATTATAATTTATATCTTATTATATGTGGTTTTCTTAAACATAAATAATGCGGAGTGCTTCCGTGAATATTAGCCGAGGTCGGTATGGAAAAAATCACAAGCAAAGCTAATAATTTAATAAAAGAAACAGCTAAGCTTTTCACCTCTCGCAAAGCAAGATATGAAAATCATCAATTTGCTTTGGAGGGTGCAAGGCTTTGCTTTGATGCCGTTAACTCCGGTTATCAGCCGGATGTTCTTTTGTTTACCGAGGAATTGCAGGAAAAATATCCCGCGGAAATTGAAAACGCAATCGCATCTTCAAAGCGCGCCTGCGTAATTTCGGGCGAGGTTGCTTCAAAGCTTTCCGAAACCCAAACCCCGCAGGGCGTGTTTGCGGTATGCAGTATGAAGCCCTTTGCCGAAAAGGCAGAGCCTGGCAAAAAGTATATCGCGCTTGATAATTTGCAGGACCCCGCCAATCTCGGCGCAATCCTCAGAACGGCGGAGGCGCTCGGAGTCAGCGGCGCAATTCTTTATAATTGCTGCGATGCATATAATCCAAAGGCGCTTCGTGCCGCAATGGGCAGCTCGCTTCGCCTGCCAATGATTATTTCCGATAATTTGGCAGAGGATATTATTAGGCTTAAAGCAGATGGCTTTTCGGTTTATGCCACGGTGCCCGATAGCGAAGCAAGGGATATAACAAAGATTGATTTCCCCACTTCGTCTGTTTGTGTTATCGGCAATGAGGGCAACGGCATTTCAGCAGAGGTTAAGGCAGCCTGCAGCGAGCTTGTAACAATCAATATGCTCGGCAGGGCCCTCAATGGCGGGCGCAATCGCAATGTGGGAAATGCTGAGATGAGTAATAACGTGCTTTATTGGCTCTGGCTTCAGAATGCGCTCGGCGCAGGGGCGGAGCTTCGGGAGGCAATCGAATATTTCGGCGGTGCAAAGGATATATATGATGCGGATGAGTATTCGCTCAAGTTCAGCGGCATTTTTAATCCGAATCAGGTGGCTGCGCTTTGCGATAAATCCCTCGCAAAGGCGGAGGATATTTTAAGCCTCTGCAAGCTTCACGGCTGGCAGATAATTGATTTTGAGGATGGGGCTTATCCTCAGCGCCTGCGCGATATTGAAAATCCGCCCGCAGTGCT
>CAJOJV010000029.1 GCA_905234995.1 uncultured Eubacterium sp.
ATCATTTGATTTTGATTTGCCGATTGAGGTTTCCCAATGATTAATCTCAATCAGCTCTCCGCTTCCCACCTTGCGAAGCTGAGCCATTTTGTGCACGCGCGGTCGGTTTCTGAAAAGCGAAATGACGCAGGTCAGAATAACGATAAGCGCCGCCGCGGGCAAAATAAACCTCATTGCAGAGGTTAAGGATAAAACTAAACCTTCCACGGATTTGCTCCTTTCCGTTCATAACTTAACTCTTATATTAATTACCATTAGATAAAAAGTCAAGTTACAGTTGAATTTATCAGGCATTAGCGTTATACTCAAAATATATGATTAAAAGGAGTTTCGATTATGAGCATTTCCAAAAAAACTTTCGGCAGGCTTGACGACGGCACCGAGGTTGAGCTTTACACGATTACAAATAAAAACGGCGCTTCCGTTTCCCTGCAGACGCTCGGCGGCGGCATTCAGGCGCTCTGCGTGCCTGACAGAAACGGCAAGCTTGCAGACGTTGTGCTCGGCTTTAAAGAGCCCGCCCCCTATCTTGACGGAGACACGGGATTTCAGGGCTTGCTCGTAGGCAGATACGCAAACCGCATCCGCGACGCAAAATTCACGCTTGACGGAGTAGAATACAACCTGCCCGCAAACCAGGGCAGCTGGACCCTGCACGGCGGCGGCCGCTTCTAATTCAATCACCTTTGAAAAATTTTCGCCTGATGGCGAGGACGGCTTCCCGGGGAATTTTACGATGACGGTTAAATATACGCTGACCGAGGACAACGCCGTGAGAATTGAATACACAATCACGAGCGATAAGAAAACCCCCGCTAACCCGACCAACCACACATATTTCAACCTTGGCGGCAGACCGCAGGACACTATTGAAAATCATATTCTTAAAATTAATGCCGATTATTTCACAGAGACCGAGCCGTCTCAGCTTCTCACAGGCGAAATCACCCCCGTTGAGGGCACGATGATGGATTTCAGAACTGCACATAAAATCGGCGACAATATTGACGTTCCCTTCCGTGCAACTCTCGGCGACGTGGGCTATGATAATAATTACTGCCTGCGAAATAAATTCGGCGAATTCGCAGAGGCTGCAGTGCTTTACGACGAGGAGAGCGGCAGGAAGCTGAGCGTTTTCACCGATATGCCCGCCCTTCAGCTTTACTGCGGCGGCTGGCTTGCAAAAAGCGGCAACAAGGGCAAGGCAAACGGCGACGTAACATACCGCAGGGGCGTTGCGCTTGAAACTCAGTTTATTCCGGACAGCGTTAATTTCCCCGAAAAATTCGGCGCAATATATGTTGAGCCGGGCAAGGAATTCAAAACCGTTACGGAATTTCGTTTCACGATCGAATGACAACGCCGCGCAAAAAATATACTTTTAGTATAACTCAATATTACACCCTTGTACAAATGGGGTCGTACCCCATTTGTACAAAAATGGTGGCCTGCAACCAAAAGTTGCGGAAATTCAACGCAAAATATGTTGTGCAACTGCGGATTTTTCTGCTAAACTTAACTTGAAGACAAAACCGAAAGAGGTGGCATTTATGGATTTGCAAACCGCACAAAGGCTTTATGAATACAGAAAAGCCAACGGCTATTCGCAGGAAGAGCTTGCCGAGAAGATAGGTGTTTCAAGACAGGCAATTTCAAAATGGGAGCGCAGCGAAAGCAGCCCCGACACCGATAATTTAATTGCCCTTGCAAAGCTTTACGGCATTACCATTGATGAATTAATCAACGGCACCGACGAGCCTAAAAAGGCAGCGGCGCCTGAGCCTGAAAAAGCAGAAGCATCCGATCCCGAAAAAGCGGCGATGCCCGAGCCTGAAATTGCCGATGCGCCGGAGGAGGCTGCACCCCCGCAGGAGGTCTCTCCTGAGCAGGGAGCCGCTGACCCTGCCGCACCTAAAGGCGATAACGTTGACATCAGCCTGAAAAACGGCATTAACGTTGACTCGGCAAACGGCGATTCCGTTCACATCGGCATTGACGGAATTAAGGTTAATTCAGCCAATTCGCCCGAATTTAATGAAAACATATTAAAGAACGCAAAGAAAACCAACCCGCTGTTTGACGCAATAGTTGCCTGCGCAGGCTTTCTGCTCTTCTTCCTTACGGGCTTTTTGTGCAGCGGCGGCTGGGCTTACAGCTGGCTGTTTCTGCTGATGATTCCCGTTATCATCACCGCGGGCGAGGCCTTTCGCTCCAAAAATCCGAGCGTTTTTTGCTATTCCGTATTAATGGTTGTGCTTTACTGCGGGCTCGGGCTGGTTGCCCACATATGGCACCCGACCTGGATTTTATTTATAACCATTCCGCTTTACTATATTCTTTGCGACGCTTATAAAAAGGCGAAGCCGCCCGTAACCGAGCAGGCGGCAGCGCAAAGCGCAAGCGGCACTTATTACACCCCTGACGCCGTAACCGGCGCCGCTTATACTCAGGAGCAAAGCGGCAACAAAACGGCGAGAGTTATTCTGGGCGTAATCATCGGCTTTATGATTGCAGCGGTTATAGGCGTGTTTGCGATTGCGGCGGGTTATCATATTTATTCCTTCGCTCCCGGTCCCGTGATTATCAGCAACGACCTTGACGACTACACAGTCGGTGCAGGCGAGGTTGCGGCGGACGAGGTTAACAGCCTTGAGATTGACTGGGTTAACGGAAGCATTAACGTTGAATACTACGACGGCAGCACCGTTTCCTTCACCGAAACCGAGCAGAGCAATCCCGACCGACAGTTGAGATATAAGGTTAAGGACGGCACGCTTGAAATCATTTTCTGCAAGGAGGCAATCAGCGGAATTGACGGCTTGAATATTGACAGCTACTCAAAGGATTTAACGGTTTATATTCCAAGCGGTAAAGAGCTTACCGAGCTTGACGTTGACAATGTTTCAGCCAAGGCAACGCTTAATCAAATTACGGCAAACAAAATTGACGTTGACACCGTTTCAGGCAGCATAACCGCAACGGGAAGCTTTTCGGTTGTTGATATTGACAGCGTTTCCGCAACCGCGGCAATTACTGCGGATGAAAGGCTGCGCAAGCTTAGCGTTGACAGCGTTTCCGCAAGCACGACGGTTTATCTTCCCGCTGCTACGACGGGCTTTGAAATTGATTCCGATTCCATTTCGGGGCATATTGACGCAAGCGATTTCACAAAGAACGGCAGCACCGTGATGAACGACGGCAAAATAAGCTACGGCGACGGACTTATCAGCATCGGCTTTGACACCGTGAGCGGCAATCTTGTTATAAAAGCATATTAATTTTAACCTTTTTTAAGGGAGAGCTGATTGCTCCCCCTTTATTATATTGACAGCCGCGCGCAAAATCGTGTATCATATTTGCGAGGTGATTAATTTGAAAAGGAATATTAAAAGGCTGTTATCCTTTCTCCTCGTTTTTTGCATTGTTATTACAGCCTGCATAACCTTTAATATAAACAGCGTTCACGCTGCAAACGGCACAATTACCGTTGATGAATACAACACGATTAGATGGAGCCTGAACGACGACGGCGTTTTCACCGTTAACGGCACGGGCTACGGACCCAATTATTCAAACACCATTCTTTCCGGCAATTCTGCTTACTGCCCCTGGCGCAGCTACAGAAGCCAGATAAAAACGGTTATCGTTGAAACGGGAATTCAGGCGCTGGGCGACTATTGGTTTTACGGCTGCTCAAACCTGACGAGCGTTGAGCTGCCCGATTCGCTGGTTAAAATCGGCGCATACAGCTTTGCAAACTGCACTTCGCTTGAAGATATTGAGTTTCCCGAAAGCTGCTGTGAATACTATAACTACGTTTTCAGCGGCTGCTCAAAGCTGAAATGGGCGGTTTTGCCGAGCGACAACACGTCTTCCTCGTACACGCACAAAATCCCGGAATACACCTTTAACGGCTGCTCTGCGCTTGAAAATGTTTGGGTCGGCGATGGTTACACTGCCATTGACGCAAACGCCTTTAAAAACTGCTCCGCGCTTAAATCCATAATCTGGACGGGCAGCACGCTGAGCAGCATTGGCAGCAATTTCACCCCGACGGGCGCTTATTTCGTCGGCAGCTCTGCGCTTGAAAGCCAGTGCAGCAGTCTTGGCAAAAACTATTATCCGCTTAGCGGCAGCACCTCGTCAACGCTGAACTATATTTTTGATTCGGACAGTATGGAGCTGAGCTTCAGCGGCAGCGGAGCTATTGAAGACTGCCCCTGGACCGATTGGCGATATTTCGTGCGCTCCGTTGATTTAAGCGGCGCAACGTCAATCGGAGAAAGCTCGTTCAGCGGATGCGAGCTTCTTTCGGGCGAGCTGATTATTCCCGAAAGCGTAACCTCAATCGGTTCAGAAGCATTTGACGGCACCGAATATGACTGCATAATTTTAAATCCGCAAAACGTTGAAATTGATGATTTTGCCTTTAATGTTAACCATGAAATAAATATATTCGGAATGAAAAACAGCGGCGCTTACAGCTACGTTCAAAGCGAACGGAACAACGGCACCGATTGGAAATACTATTGCATCGGCACGCACGAATTCAGCGGCGACCATGCAAAATGCGCATACTGCGATTTGGTAAATAACGAAATGACCATTGAGGAGCTCGGCAATCACAATTACGTTTATCAGTACCGCAAAGGCAGCAAGCTTTATTACAAATGCTCCGAATGTGAGCGCGACGATTATGCCGTAAGCGCAAGAGAGCTTATGCTTAACTTCAGCTTTGTTCTGAATAACAGCGGCACTGCATACAACCAAAATAATTACGACGGCAGATTTGATCTTATTCGCGACGGCTTTGTTAACGCCAGGGATTACAGCTTCCTGCTTGATATCTGCAACGGCGAGCCCACCGAATACGATATGAATCTGACGAATGAAAACGCCACGCCCGAGGCACAGGCGCTTTTCAGATACATATACTCGGTTTACGGCAACGGCATAATTTCAGGTCAGCAGGAATCCACCTGGATGGGCAGCGTTGATTATGAAATGAATTACATTTATAACGCCACGGGCAAATATCCGGCAATCCGCGGCCTTGATTTTATGAACGATGATTTCAGCGGAGTTGTTTCAAGAGCAAAGGATTGGGCAAGCCGCGGCGGTATCGTTACTATTTGCTGGCACTGCGGCACCTCCTTTAACGGCAGCTTTAATGAAAGCCAGAATGAGGAGCTGACTGCCGAGCAGTGGGAGGCTGTATTAACCGAGGGAACCGCCGAGCACACCGCTTTCATTGCGGCTATGGACAAGGCGGGCAGCGCCCTGCTGCGGCTTCAGAACGAGGGCATTCCCGTGCTGTGGAGACCTTTCCACGAATTTGACGGCGCCTGGTTCTGGTGGGGCAAGGGCGGCAGCGATTGCTTTAAGCGACTTTGGATTATGATGTATAACCACTTCACCTATGATTTGGGGCTTAATAACCTTATCTGGGTTTTGGGCTATTCCCACAACGGCACCGATTACGGCACGGACCTTGACGATTGGTATCCCGGCAGCAGATACGTTGATATTGCCGGCGCGGACAGCTATGAGGTTTCGCAAAACGGCGCTGAGGGCAGGCTGTTTAATCCCGTGCAAAAGGCAACGCACGGCGCGAAGCCGCTTGCAATGCACGAAACGGGGCTTATCCCCACGGTTGCACAGTTTGAGAACGTGCCCTGGGCTTACTTTATGACCTGGCACACCACATATATCACCGACGATAACGACGCTCAGGCATTGAACGCACTCTATAACAGCGATTACGTCATCACCCTTGACGAGCTTCCGGATTTATATTAACTTAACAAATTAAAAAGCAAGGCAAATTTGCCTTGCTTTTTGCTGCACTGTTCTATGCCGTTACAAATTCCCAAACGGGAATATCATACACTTCGCCAACCTGCACTGCCTGTGCATTCGGATAATAATGCTCCCGAATATAAGTGAGCACCAGATTGCAGCGATTCTCTCCCGAAATATAATAGGTGTGCTCCCGCTCTGCCAGAGCCAACACAGGATTATATATTCCCGCATCTGATAGCAGGTCGTTAAAATACGGCTGACCGTAGGTCCATTCTCCGTCAAGGATATTGTGCTTCAGATAATCGTTTGAAAACAGCTTGCTGTTTTCAAGCCTGAAATCCGCGCTTATATTATTTCTGTCTATAACGCTCCAGATAAACACGGCGTTTTCATCCGAATCAATTGCATCCGTTTCGCTTTTTTCAATATATTCATAGCATTTTGCATTCAGCGAGGTTGCATTAATCGGCTTCATTTCAATATAGCAATCTTCAAACCTCACGGGGCTGAAGGTGATAATCGCAACGGAAATAAGAAACGCTGCTGTTTTTACTTTATCCTTTTCAATTTCAACGTCTGATAAAAGAAAAATTGAAGCAACCGCAAGCCAGCAATAGATTAATATGCTTTGAATCAGATACTTTGGTAAATGACCGGAAAACGTAAAATACAAAATTATGACAGCCGTGCCTGCAATTGCCGCCAAAAGCTCAAGCTTTCTTAAAACGCCGCCCTTCCCTGCAAGCAAAACGAATGCGCAAAAGGAAAGCGCAACAAGGGCAATATATGTGGAGGGGCTGTTTATCAGTATATACCACGTCAGCGGCAAGCCTTCTTCAAAAAATGCCTCAGCCTTATCCGCTGTATCAGCCCTTTCCGTTTCGAATATTATCTTAAGATAATCGGCATTAATAACGTCCGTATCCATAAGAATCAATTCGTTTGCAAGCGCATAATCGTTTTCCGATATTCCGCTTTTTGAAAGCGTTTCTCCTATTTCATCGTATGACTTGCCGTGATAATCATAAATACTGCTTCTGTAGCCGTTGAACAGGGAAGCATATTCATACTGTTCCTTTGAGATATAGCACTGATTATATGCATTCAGACCGCCGGCGATTACAATAAAAATCATTGAGAAAGCCGCAAGCTTTTTAATTAAATCGCGTGAAAGCTCCTTTTTGCCTGCATTCTCAATCAAATCAGCTAAAACAATCAGCCCCGCATAAGGGATGAGAATCAGCGCCGCACTGAAACGCCACATACAGCCAAATGCAAAAAGAACGCAGCCCGTTACCGCAAAAGCTAATCCGACCTTTTTCCTTATATATGAATAAACGAGGAAAAAGCCTGCAGCCGATAATACGGTTGCCGTGACGGTAAACGCGGAATGAAGCAGATTAATATCGTAATTTGCCAACAGAATAACGTAAAGGATTATAAGCGTGCTTTTCCTTGAGGTTGAAACCAATGCCACATATAATATGCACCAGATTGCAACGAGCATTAATATTTCCGTGAGCAGCACAAAGCCGTCTGCAGCAGGAAGAATACCGTCTATAAGCTTTGTTATAAATGACAGCATCGGATTTAGGAATAAGCAATAGTTTTCATCCGAATAAAGCTGATTTAAAACAAGCGATATCTTATAATTATCCGTGGTTTGCCATAACGTGAGCATACATTGTGACAGCCAGAAAACTCCCGTTAACAGCGTTGCCGTTATTACGGTGCGCTTTTTTGTTTTGTTTTCGGAGGACGGGCTTTTGGCAACCCTGCGCTTTTCAGAAGTGTCGATTTTATTCCAAACAGCAAAATACAGCTTAAACAGAATTAAAACCGATACTGCCGAAAGCATTGCAAGCAACATCGTGATAACAAATAATAATGCTTTGCCGTTTACCGATATGCTTTTGATTATATCGGAGGAAAGCCACCTGCTATAAAACAGATATGCAAGCCTTATATCAATCAAAACCGCAAAAGCCTTTGAATAAAGCGGAAGCGCTTTTATTTCTTTTTTCAGGCTTTTATTATTCAGTATTTTAATTGCAGCAAAAGAAGCCGCAAAAAATATTAACAAGCAGACTGCTGCTCCGTATAATGAAATCGGCATAACAAAAACCGACAGCACAATTTCAAAAAACAATATTTCGAGCGCTTGCTTAACGCTGCGCCCTTTTGAAAAAACCTCCATAATTATATCCTTTAAATCCTTAAATAGCACAAGCCTCTGAAAACCGAGGCTTGGAAACAACTGAACTATAGAAAGCTGACGCCTGAAGCAGACTAAAGCTTTTCAACGTCTATTACGGAAATTTTATCCATAAACATATTCGGCGAGATTATTTCGCCCGCCTCAAAGAAATCATCCATATTCATATTAAAATTATTAACAAACACGGGCGTGTTTTCATATTCAACGTCAATATGAATTATTTTTGAATCCTGAATAATGCGCTCAACGTTATAATTACTGCTGTCATAAAACCTTGAGGCTTTGACTTCATTGTTCTTGATATACTGCAGCACCACGTTTCTGTTTGATTTGGAGATTGAAACATACTGCGGCTGATCCTTGCTGAGCGTTTGCGACATCTGCATTTGCGCAACCGCCTTGCAGGTGCCCGAATTCAGGAAAAATTCGTTTATGAAAATGCTTTCAAGCGCGCTCGTATCGTCCGGCACGATGATTGCAAACACGTTGCGCGCTGATTTATTGGGATAAAGCTTTTTGAAGAATTCCTTGAAATAATGCTGGCTTTCCGCAATCCTCTGGGCAAAGGCGTGATAAAAAGGAATATTCGGTGTGGATTGCATGCCCGAAAGCGAGAACGCCCTGAACTGATCCTCGCTTTCACTGTAAACCATAATATTTGAATTTGATATTATTACGGGAATGGCTTTTCTCATAATAAGACTTCCTTTTCTTTGAAAGTATTACAATTTAATAATAACTACGGCTATTTTACTATATATTGTATTTAAAATCAATAAATTTACAAAAATATAGTGCATTTTGTTTTAATATGTGTTATGATATAAAAAATCACTTTTTGCCGAGAAAGGGCAAATTTTTGATAAAGGAGGAAGCTCAATGGATAATAAGGACGAAGAGCTTGAAAAAATCTTAAAGGAACTCAAAGAGGATAAGAAATCAGATTTCTCTCTGCAGGTTGAATCGGCTGACGGCAGCACCGAAACTTCCCTGCCCGAAAAAAAGGAGGAGGCTCCGCTCGCTCCCGAAATTACGGAGGAGCCGTTCGTGCCCGAAGCTGACGAAGCACCCGCCGCGGATATTGAAGAGGCGCCTGCTGCCGTGCAGACAACGAGCGTTTCACCTGAGCTTGAGGCGGATTTGAAAGAGGCGGCGCAGGAGGCAGCCGTTGAGGAAAGCGAAGCTGCGCAGGATACCGACCCGCTTGCAGTTGAGCTTGTTAATTCAAATGAAGACGAATATGCAGAGGAAGACCTTGATATGCCGAAGGATAATAAAAAGAAAATCATTATTGCAGTTATCGCCGTTATTGCAGTTATCGCTCTTGCCGTAGGAATTTATTTCGGCGTTTTAAGCAAGAACGAGGAGGAAACGACGACTGCCGCTACGACAGAATCAACCACTGAGGAAACCACAACCGAGGCTCCCGCGCTGATTATCAACCCGTTTACCGGCAGCACCGATTATAATGCAGACGCAGTGGGCAAGCGCCCGATTGCGGTTGTTGTTGAAAACGCTGCCGCTGCAAGACCGCAGTATAATATGGACACGCCTGACATTATCGTTGAAGGCGAGGTTGAGGGCGGAATCACCAGAATGCTTTGGTTATATGCCGATATGACAAATCTTCCCGAGCAGGTTGGACCCACCCGTTCGGCAAGACCGCCCTACGTTAAATTCTCCGAATTCTTTGATTCAATCTTCGTTCATTACGGTGAGAGCCACAGCAAGGGCGCTTACGTAGGTGCTGATGATGTTATTGCCGCTGACGGCGTTGACAATATCAACGGTATGACGATTTCAAGCTGCTTCAAGCGCACGAGTGATAAGGCAAGCCCGCACAATGCAGTTCTTGTAGGCAGCAAGCTCGTTGAAGCAATTGAGAGCAAGGGCTACAGAACCGACGTTAAGGAAAACGCTTTCACAGCATTCAACTTTAACGAAAAGGCTGAAAAGCTTTCCGCAACCCCCTGCAATAAGGTTACCCTCAAATTCTCATCACGCACGGATTCACACACCTTTACATATAACGCAGAGAAGGATGTTTATTCAAATTCAGGCGATTACAAGCAGCTTGTTGAATTCACGAACATCATCATTATGCAGGTTAACACCGAATACATCGTTAAAGAGAATTACAAGGGCTCCGGCAACAACGAGGTTTACTGCAATTACAATTACACAAGCGGCACGGGCAAGGTTGCTTCAAACGGCACGGTTGTTGATTTCAACTGGGAAAACAATGACGGCGTGCTCAAATTCACAAATGCCGAAACGGGCAAGGAATTAATGCTCAATCCGGGCAGAAGCTATCTTGCACTTGCATCCGCAAACAACGGCTCATCAATCACGGTTGAATAATTAATGGAATAAAACACAAACCGCCCGAAAGCATCGGGCGGTTTTTCTTTCAGGAAAATAATAAAAGAAGCAGAGTTACGTTTTTTGTGAGCGAGAGCTGTACAAAGGTACCGCCTCCGAGCAAAAAACGATAAGAAAAAGCCGAGAATATAATGTTCTCGGCTTTTTCGGTTATGCTCTTTTATTCATTTTCCTGGGCAGCGGCGGCTTCCTTTTCAGCCTTACGCTGCGCCCTTTTCTTTTTTGCCTTATAGCCCATCAGCTTATCAAGATGCTCCTGAGGAGTTGAATAAGCGCCGAGGGTTACGATTTCCTCACCGTACGTTCCGTGGAAATCCGAGCCGCCCGTTAAGAGCAGCTTCTTCTTTTTGCAGATTGCGGTAAGCTGCGCAACGGTTTCCTCATCTGCGGTCGGGTGCCAGACCTCAACGCCGTCAAGCCCCAGCTCAACGTATTTATCAATCTCGTCAATATTATTAAGCTTGGCGGGGTGAGCAAGAATTGCAATGCCGCCCGCACCGTGAATTTCATCAATCGCTTCCTGAACGCTCGGATATTTAGTGGGAGCCAAAACATTGGTTTCGCTTTTCTCGTCAAACAGAGCGTGAAACAAATCGCCGAAGATTTTATCAGTATACCCCGCGTCCATAAGCGCGTGCATAATAT
This sequence comes from uncultured Eubacterium sp., assembly GCA_905234995.1. Classification (GTDB taxonomy): domain Bacteria; phylum Bacillota; class Clostridia; order Oscillospirales; family Acutalibacteraceae; genus Eubacterium_R. The sequence continues at coordinate 11,048 of CAJOJV010000029.1, forward strand.
GCTGACGGTAAAGATTTGTTGAGCCCGAGGCGTGGCTGATGATGAAATCCGAGGTTATCGGGAATCTGCCCGCAACCTTGAGCATCATAATCTGCCCTGCCCTTTTTCTTGCAACGGAGGTTTTCTTGCAGATAGCCTCAAGCCTGTTCGGGGAATCCGCAAGATAAGAAAGCAAATGCACCTTTTTACCCGCTTCAAAATCAAAGGCTGAAATTTCAACGCCCGGGATTACGGTTACGCCGTATCTCTTGCCGATAACCTGACCTCTGACCGTGCCTGCAAGGCAATCGTGGTCCGTTATGGCGATAGTGTCTATCCCGCTTTTCTGTGCTATAACGATAATATCTTCAATGCCAACCGAACCGTCACTTAACTTAGTATGAATATGCAAATCTGCCGCCATAACATCATTCCTTTCTTTAAATTTTAATATGCCATGGAATATTTTCAGTTTAAAATATAAACAAATTCTAAACTGTGTATTAATTATAACATCTTATTTTTAGGATTTCAAGTGCAAAGAGTTGATATTTTTGTTATTATTTACAAATTGTTTACGATTTTTTGTAATAAAACGCTGAATTTAGTAAAGATTTTTCAACTCTCTGTATAATTTTGAAACAGGCAGCCCGACGACGTTGAAATAATCCCCGTCAATTTTTTCAACCAGAAGCGAGCCCCTGCCCTGAATTCCGTAAGCCCCCGCCTTATCGTCGCACTCTCCGCTTGCGGCATAATCGGAAATTTCCTGCTCTGAAAGCTCGTAGAATTTCACCTTGCTTTCAACATAAAAGGAACGCTCAATATCACCTTTTATAAGGGTTACGCCCGTGAAAACCGAATGCTCCCTGCCGCTGAGCTCGGAGAGCATACGCTTGGCGTCCTCCCTGTTTTTCGGTTTGCCGAGTATGGTGTTGCCAAGGGCGACGACGGTGTCCGCCCCGATAACGATATCCCCCTGTGCGGCAAACGGACGGGCTTTGATTGCGGAAAGATAAAGCACTGCATCTGCAGGCTTAATGCCCTGCGGCAAAGTTTCATCCACATCGGCAGTTCTGATTTCAAAATCCTCTGTTATCAGCTTTAAAAGCTCCTGCCTTCTCGGCGATTTGGAAGCAAGGATTAGCATTAGTAAACACCTCTGTAATAAAGTCCTCTTGTATATTTGAAGTCTGCCTCAGCGCCTTTTTCGTACAGCGACAGAGTTTTTTCAATCTGCGCACGGCTTTCATTTGTGAAATAGAAATGCGCGAAGGCGGTTTTAACCTCGCCCATACGCTCCGCCATATAGAGCGGCACGGAATTGAGCACCTCAACGCAGGGATACGGGCTGCATTTAACGGGAAACTTAATTCCCTTTCTGTCCGTCAGCGTGCCGTTTTTGCCGCAGCTTTCACAGCCGATGCTGCTTTTTATCGGGCAGTTTCGCGTGAGCATAAGCGGCAGATTGCCGTAAACAATCAAGCCCGCATCAGGGGAAGCAATCGAGTTCGCCTGTGAAAGCTCAAGCTCAAAGGATAATATCGGCGCGTTGAATTTTGCCGCCGAAGCGCTGTTAAACACGTTCAGCCCGAAATCACCGAACGCCTCAAAGCCCAGAGACTGCGCCAATTTATAGGAGCCGAGATTGCCGCAAAGCGCCTTGGTTACTCCGATTTTTCCAAGCTGCAAAAGCCGCTCGCGGATTTTATCCTCAGCGCCGAAAAGCCCGCGCGGAATTTCCACGCCTGCGCGGTTATCAACGAAATCCTCGTTTGCCGACCATATCGGAATGAAAATGCGCCTGAAATTATGCTTGTCCGGTATCTGCGCCGCGTCTGCAAAACGGGCGGTATAATACATTTCTCCGACCCGCTCCGCTTTCGGCGCGGGAAGCTCAAACGGCAGACGGGTGACCTCCGTTTCCTCAACGGAGGAAAGCGCCTCCGCCGCCTCACGGCGCATTGCGTTTATTTTTGCGGCACTGACTATCAAGCCCTCGCCGACCTCGGCAGTGACCTTGCCTGCATAAAACTGCGTGCCGCCGAGCTTTGAAAGCCGCTCGCACACACTTTCCCAGCTCATCGGCTTATTAATCGCCGCTTCGGGAATATCACCCTCAAGGCTGACGGTTTTGCCGAGCGCGCTTGCAGTGAGCCTGCAGGGCTGCCCCGCAAGGCAGACGAAATCAATATCCATCGGCACGAGCGGATTTTCATTATCGTAAAAATGTGAAAGCTCCTTAAGCACACCTGCTGCAGCAACGACGTCGTCCTTCTGACGGGTGCCGAACATCGGCGCCCCCATTTTGTTTTCAAAATAGCCCTGAGTAAATCCGCTGCGGCTGAAAACGCTTCTGAGCCTTTGCTCATCCTCTGCAAACAGCTCGCCGTCGATCGCCTTTTTAATTGCGGTTACTGCGGCGGCAACGTATTCGGGGCGCTTCATCCTGCCCTCAATTTTAAGGCTGATAACGCCCAAGTCACCGATTTCCTTTAAATCGCGGATAAGGCTTAAATCCTTGAGGCTCAAATCAAATCCGCCGCTGTTATCGGCAGAAAACGAAAGGCGGCAGGGCTGAGCGCAAAGCCCCCTGTTTCCGCTTCTGCCGCCGAGCATTGCAGAAAGATAACACTGCCCCGAAACGCTCATACAAAGCGCGCCGTGAACAAATATTTCCAGCTCCAAATCAGTGCTTTTGCGGATTTCGGCAATCTCTGCCGCGGTCATTTCCCTTGGCAGCACTGCGCGGGAAAAGCCCATTTCCTTAGCCGCCGCAACGCCTGCGGGGCTGATTAAGCTCATCTGCGTTGAGGCGTGCAGCTTTGCCTGAGGCAGCGCCTGCCTGATTGCCGCAGCCACGCCGATGTCCTGGATTATAAAGCCGTCCGTGCCGACGGAGAGCGCATACTCGGCAAGCTCAAGCGCATCGGCAAGCTCATCATCGCGGCACAGAGTATTAAGCGTTAAATAAACCTTAACGCCCCTTGCATGGCAATACTGCACCGCATTTTTCAATTCCTCATCATTAAAATTGCCGGCATTCCTGCGGGCATTGAGCGATTTACCGCCAAGATAAACCGCATTGGCACCGCATCTGACGCCGGCGATGAGCGCCTCCTTAGAACCGGCAGGCGCTAATATTTCAAAATTCATAAAGCTGTTCCCGAATTATCTGTTGTTATATCTTTCACGGAGATTTGAAATTTCCCTGTTGAGCCTTTCTATCTCGCGGCGGGCAACGTCAACCTCCATACGGGCGCGGGCACTGTCCTCAAGATAATCCTTAATCTGCGCGCGCAGATTATCGGCGGAAGCGGTTGCTTTTTTGCAGGCGTCCGCCTGGTCAAGTGCAACGAGCACCGCACACTGCATAGTTGAAAGGCTTGGGTTTGACGACTGAATATTTCTGATTTCATTGTCAATAAATTCGCCGAGCTCCTCAACGTATTCGGAATTATCCTCGGAAACGATAGTGTAGCTGACGCCGCCGATTTTAAGTGAAACTCTGTTTTTCTCCATACTTATCACCCTTATATTTCCATTAATTAATAGATTATAAATTTTTGATTATTATTAGTATAACAATTAAATAAAACCTTGTCAATTGAAAAAACATCTGCTAATATATGAGTTAAAAGAATTAATGCATTTTCTGATTTGGAGTAAGGACTATGGCAGTTATCATTAAAGACAATATTTTTGTTCTTGAAACCGAGAACACACATTACGCCCTTGCAAACGGCATTAACGGAATTGAGCATCTGCACTGGGGCAAAAAATGCAATGTTAATGATTATGAATACCATGAAAAGCATGAAATGAATTCAAACCATGCTGCACTTGATTTTTGCAAAACCGAGTATATTCAGTTCGGCTCAACGATGTACCGCGAGGCTGCGCTGAAATGCACCTTTTTTGACGGCTGCCGCGAAACCGTGCTTGATTTCATCGGCGCTGAAAAGGACGGCAACACCCTGCGCGTTAAGCTTGAGGATAAATTTTACGGGCTGAGGGTTAACCTTGTTTACAAAACCTTTGACGGCACTGACATTATTGAGCGTTACACCGAATTTGAAAATGTTTCCGAAAACGATATCGTGCTTGAAAAGGCTGCAAGTGCGGAGCTGAATTTTCCCTCTCTTAAGCCATACTGCTTCACTAACACAAACGGCAGCTGGGGCGGCGAATTTCTCCGCAGCAATCACGTTCTTAAAAGCGGCTCCCTTGTTTACGAATCAAGAAAGGGCACGACGGGGCACCATCATCTGCCCGCAATAATTGCATCAAGAAATGCAACTGAGGAATACGGCGAGGTTTTCTTTGCCGTGCTTGCAAGCCTTGGAAATTTCAAGGTGAGCGTTACAAGGGATTTCACTGACAAAACGAGGGGTATCATCGGCGTTAATGAATTTGATTTTTCAAAAACGCTTAAGCCGAGCGACACCTCAAGAACTCCCTCCGTTTACTGCGGCTATGCAAACGGCTTCTGCGAGATGAGCAATATGCTTTCCCACTTTGCAGTTAACGAGCTTCTGCCGAAGGAATTTGCGCTCGAGGAGCTTCCCGTGCTTTACAACAGCTGGGAAGCAACGATGTTTGACGTTAACGAAACAGGCCAGCTTGCCCTTGCAAAAAAGGCTGCAAAAATCGGCTGCGAGCTTTTTGTTATGGATGACGGCTGGTTTGGCGAGCGTAATAATGACCGCGCGGGACTTGGCGACTGGTTTGTTAACCGTGTTAAATTCCCGAACGGCTTAAAGCCGCTGATTGACGGTGTTAATGAGCTTGGAATGGACTTTGGATTATGGGTTGAACCCGAAATGGTTAACCCCGATTCCGATTTATACAGAGCGCACCCCGAATGGGCTTACCATTATGACACCAGAGAGCCGAGCCTGTTACGCAATCAGCTTGTTCTCAATATGACAAAGCCCGAGGTTTTTGATTACATTCTTGGCAAGCTTGATGAGATTTTAACCGAATACAATATCAAATACATCAAATGGGATATGAACCGCCCGTTCTCCGAAATCGGCGCGGAAAACCTTGAAAACCCGAAGGAGCTTTGGCAGAGGCACACTCAGGCGGTTTATGACATTGTTGACACCCTGCGCCGGCGCCACCCCGATGTGCAGTTTGAGGCTTGCTCAAGCGGCGGCGGCAGAGCAGACCTCGGCGCGCTTTCCCATTTTGATATGTGCTGGACCTCGGATAATACCGACCCCGTTGACCGCCTTGAAATTCAGCACGGCTACAGCCTGATTTATCCGATTAAATGTATGCGCGCCTGGGTTACGGACGCCAACAGGGATAACCGCCCGATTACGACGGATTTCCGCTTTAACGTTTCAATGCAGGGCTCGCTTTCCATCGGCTCAAATCTGCTGCTTCTCAGCGACCAAGAGCTGGAAAAATATGCTTACTACATTGAGATGTATAAGAAAATCCGCCGCACGGTGCAGTTTGGAAATCTTTACAGGCTCAGAAACTTTAAGGACGATAAGATTTATTTCAACGGCTACGTTAACGAGGATAAATCGCAGGCGGTTTATTTCAGCTGCACAAATGCAAATTCAACCTTTGGCGGCAATTTTGTTAACGTGCGCTTCTTAGGGCTTGATGAAAATGCGGTTTACCATATGAAATCCAAATGGCGCGAAGCCACAAAGAGCGGCGCTTACTTTGCAAACGTGGGCATTGAATTTGATTACAGCAAGCCGCTTGAAAGCGAAATTTTCATTCTTGAAAAGGTTGAATAATGCACAGCAGGGCGCTATCGGCGCCCTGTTTTTTGTTGCGATGGCGTTGAAAATTGGGATTTGTCGGAGCGTTATAAGAATATACCGTAGGGAACGATGCCTCTCTTGCAGAGACGGCTCACCCCTCTGTCGCTTCGCGCCATCTCACCTGTCAAGGGGAGCACCCTACATTTTTTCTGAAACGTTGTTAAGAGAATGTAGGGGCGGGCGACCGCGACCGCCCGATTATAATCGGAGCGAAGCGACCCGAAATATGCATATGCATACATCATTCGCCGCAGGCGAACATCATTTCATCATCACATCATTTAAAAAGGCAATCCCGAAGGATTGCCTTTTTCTTTTACGGATTTGTGCAAACGCCGCTTGAATTGAAGTAATATTTCTTTCCGTTAATCACCTTTGAGGTGTTGGCAAGCATTGCGCCACTGCTTTCAAGGTAATACCACTTTCCGCCGTCAAGCAGCCATCCGGTGCGCATTGCGCCGGAAGACTCGAAGTAATACCAGGTGCCGCCGATTTTCTGCCATCCCGTTACCATAGCGCCGCTTGAGCTCATATAATACCACTTGCCGCCCGTTTGCAGCCAGCCCGTGTGCATTGCGCCCGAGCTTTCCATATAGTACCACTTGCCGCCGCTTTGTACCCAGCCTGTTTGCATTGCGCCTGCGGAATTCATAAAATACCACTTACCGCTGCTCTGCACCCAGCCCGTTGCCATTGTGCCGTCAGCTTTCAGGAAATACCATTTGCCGCCGCTCTGCACCCAGCCTGTCATCTTATTACCGTTGTTATCATAATAATACCAACTGCCGTTGATATATTGCCAGCCTGCAATATTTTCATAATTGAGGTAAATCGTGGCAGTTGCAAGCTGCTCGTTGCCGTCTAAAATATCAATCAGCAGGAATTCATCCTGCGTGCCCGTGTAATAAACAGACATTAAGGACGGGCATTTCCAGAACGCATTAGAGCCGATGCTTTTAACCGACCTTGGTATAATTACGGATTCAAGCGCGGGGCAATCAACAAAGGCGCAGGTTGGAATTGCGGTAAGCTTGCCCGGGATAATTACGGATTTGATTGAATCGCAATTACCGAACGCCTGAACGTCGATTGAGGTTGTGCTTTCCGGCAATTCAACCGCGGTTAAGGCTTTGCAGCCGTTAAACGCATATCTGCCAATGCTCTGCACGTTTTTGCCCAATTCAACCGTTTCAAGATTTAAGCAGCTATCAAATGCGTTTTTGCCTACGGTTGTAACGCCGTCCTCAATAACAACGTGCTTGATATCATATTTTAAAGCATACCACGGCCTTGGCTGCAAATCGCCTGTTGGAGTTGAGCTGCCCGTGAAATCATCCATTGCGCCCTTGCCGCTGACGGTTAAGGTTGCCTCAGTCGGGTCATAAGTATAATTAACATTTGCGCCGCACTTGCCGCTGAGCGGAATGAACTGCGCATTCTGCAGCGGTTCATTTTCACTTGCAACATAAACCGAGCTGAAGAATTCATCCCTGGTGCAATCGCAATAAACGGTTTCAAGCGCCGTGCAGCCCGTGAAAGCAGCAGGATCAACCGATTGCAAATTCTTGCTGAGATACAGGGTTTTTAAATTGCTGTTATCTGCCACGGAATAAGAAGCAAGCTGCTTTACGCCGCTTGGAAGCACAAGGCTTTCAAGCCCGTTGCACTCCTGAATTGCGCCAGGCTCGATTCTGACAAGCGTGCTAGGCAGAGTCAGCTTCGTAATAAAATCGCAGCCATAGAAGAAATTGCTGCCGAGGTTTGTGATGCCCTCTTCAACGATAACTTCCTGCACGGGAACCGTTTTTGCGGGGGATGAGCCGAAGCCGTAAGTGCCGCCCGTGCCTGTAATTCTGCCTGTTTGCCCAAATGCGTCTGCAATATAATAAGCGTCATCGCCAACCTGAATACCCCAGGCGGCGTTTGTAAACAGCCTTGCGCCGCCAAGCACGTTGTTTTTGTGATACTTTGTTAATTCAGCCCAATCCTCATCAGTGCCGCCGTAGAATACCATTTGCAGGCTTTCGCAATCCTTAAAGGTGGTATCCGCCAATGTAAGCAACGTTTTGGGCAGGGTTACGCTTTGCAGCGAGGTGCAGCCCTCAAACACGCCGTAGCTCAGGTACTGGCCGTATTCACCGTCCGAAAGGCAGAAGCCCTTAAGGCTTGAACAGTTGCGGAATGCATTTGAGCCAAGCCCCGTAATGCCCACTCCGAGGTCGCTCGGATAAATAATATCGCTTAAAGCCGTGCAACCGCTGAAAGCGGAATTTCCGATTGAATAAAGCGAATTTGCATGGCTGAAATCAAGGGTTACAAGTTTGGTGCAATTTGCAAATGCCCAGTCGCCGATTTTGGTTATGCCGGGGCCGATTTCAATGCTTTCAATTTCATCCGCAAAGGGAGCAAACACAGAGGGGTTCGGATAACCGTCCGTATAAGGGGGAATATCACCGTTTCCCAGAACATACAACCTGCCCGTATCCTCATCAAAGCTATAGCGAACCGAGCCGTCATAAAGCACATTACCGCCGACTCTGCGCCAGGTGGCATAAAGATTCGTGTTTTCATCAAGATAAATTGAATCAACCACATTTTTGCCGTCAGGAGTGGTGGACCAACCTGCGAAGGCATAATCTGCAGGCGTGGTGGTGAATATTGAATCAACATCGGGCAGAACGAAATTGCCCGCACGCACGCCGGTGGGAACCCTGCTGACGGAAGTGCTGTATGGCCAATTCGGCCAATAAGTTACCGTATATGCTTCATAAAACGGGCTTCTGACAGTTAAGCTGTGAACATAATCTCCGTCAGAATATGCCTGAACTTCAAAATAGCAGCCGTCATACGGATGATATGCGGAAAAATCATAAGATGTTCCGGTAACACGTTCTGAATCCACAAACTCCATCTGACTGTCGCGCAGACGAACATAATAATAGTCTGCGTTTTTAACAGGCTCCCACCTTGCCGTGTCGCCGTCCCATCTTAAATTAGTGGGGTTATTAAGCATTTCATAGGGGCTGATGTAAGTGAAATAGCCCGAGCATTTCCTTGTTACAGAATACTGTTTGGTATAAGCATACTGACTGTCGGCTGTAAACGTATGAGTAAAGTAATCCTTTGCAATAAACACATACTCGCCCGATGGCATCTTTTCAGCGTCCAATAAATCCTTCATATTGGAAATGGTGGTATACTCGGTCGGTGTTTTACACTCGCCGGTTATTCTGCCGCTGTCTATGCCACTGTCTTTCCTTTCAACATACCACGTAACAAGTGTCGTCGCACCGGTATCATCCTTTTCATAACCTCTTTCGGGCCTTTTGAAAGTCAAAGCGCCGTTCTCATAGGTGATATCCGCATCCGACCAGTGAGTCTTATCCTCTCTAAATACCGGCGGATGCTTGCCCTGGTTCAGGAACTCATACATTCCTGCCGAAGCCTCAAAGGGCATTGCGCCAACGACTGTGATAATCATTACAATCGCCAACATTGCGGATAATGCTTTTTTCATAATATAATCTCCTTTCCTTTTTGCCTTCCCCCTCGGGGGAAGGTGGATGTGACCGCAGGGAACAGACGGATGAGGGGGCATAATACGACCGTGTTTTACACCCCATCCACCGCAAGCGGTCCCCCTTCCCCTCAAGGGGAAGGCTATAATCTCTCAAGCATATTATATCATCATAAAATCAATTGCACATCAGCCAAAAGGATGATTTTTTGCAGGAATTTTTAAAAAATCCCGTTTTTTGAGGGGTTGACAAATGAAAAACGGAGCGTTATAATTCAACTATCAAAGGCGATGACGAAGAAAAGTAGCCCGGAAATGCGTTTTTAGAGAGTGCGGGACGGTGGAAGCCGCATAACAGCAGCCGTGTGAAGAACACTTAAGAGCCGCAAGCCGAAAGGATTATCTTAGTAGGTGCGCCGGGGAGCTGAGCCGTTATTTCAGCAGGCTTTGACTGAAGCCGTGAGAGGTCTGCACAGCAGGCAAAATAGGTGGCACCACGGGTAACAACAGCTGCTCGTCCTATTATTGAGAGGACGAACGGGCTGTTTTTTTGTTTGTCCAATTTTCAGATTAGGAGATTGTTATGAAACACACAGATATTAAAGAGATTTTGCAAACTGACGATTATCTTGGCAAGGAGGTTACCGTTTGCGGCTGGGTGCGTACGGCAAGGGATTCCAAAAACGTTGCATTTCTTGCGCTGAACGACGGCACAACCCTGAGCCATCTGCAAATCGTTATTGATAAAGCAACGGACACCGTTTTGCCCGAAGAAGCGGCAAAGCTGGGCGCATCCGTTAAGGTCTGCGGCGAGGTTGTTAAAAACGAAAACAACGGCACGAACGAGATTAACGCAAAGGAAATCACCGTGCTCGGCGTTTGCCCGCCCGATTATCCGCTGCAGAAAAAATTCCAGAAGCTTGAAACCCTGCGCGAGATGCCGCACATCAGAGTGAGGACGAACGCATTCAACGCAGTGCTGCGCGTGCGCTCAATAATGGCGGCTTCAATTCACCGCTTTTTCCAGGAGAGGGGCTATGTTTACATCAACACCCCGCTCATCACGGGCTCTGACTGCGAGGGCGCGGGCGAGATGTTCCAGGTTACAACAATCGGCTATTCCAAGGATTACGACAGCGCTGAGGAATATTATGCCGACGATTTCTTCGGCAAAAAGGCGGGGCTTTCCGTTTCGGGTCAGCTTGAGGGTGAGATGGCTGCAATGGGCCTTGGCAAAATTTACACATTCGGCCCATCCTTCCGCGCCGAAAACAGCAACACTCAGCGCCACGTTGCGGAATTCTGGCACGTTGAGCCCGAGATTGCATTTGCCGAGCTGCCCGACCTTATTGAGGTTGCGGAGGAAATGATTAAATACATCATTAAAGACTATATGGAAAAATGCCCCGAGGAGCTTGCATTCTTTGAGCAGCGCTTTGAAAAGGGACTGACCGAAAAGCTTTTGAGCGTTGTTAACAACGATTTTGCAATTGTTGATTACACCGACGCAATCGAGCTGCTTAAAAAAGCGGACGTTAAATTTGAATATCCCGTTGAATGGGGCTGCGATTTACAGTCCGAGCACGAGAGATATATCACGGAGCAAATTTATAAGAAGCCCGTTTTCCTTATCAACTATCCCAAGGGAATCAAGAGCTTTTATATGAAGCAGAATCCCGACGGCAAAACCGTTGCCGCAACTGATTTGCTTGTGCCCGGCGTTGGCGAAATCATCGGCGGCAGCGAGAGAGAGGCTGATTACGATAAGCTGATTGCCGCTATGGATGAAAAGGGAATGAGCAAGGAGGGATACGAATATTACCTTGATTTGAGAAAATACGGCTCCGTTCCCCACTCCGGCTTCTTGAGCGCATTATTATGTACTGCACGGGTATGGCGAACATCAGGGACGTTATCCTGTTCCCGAGAACAGTCGGCAATATTAAATAATTTATTAAATCGGTCAGCGGTTGCTATGCAACCGAAAACATAAATAAATCTATAGGAGGATTTAAAAATGACTGAAAAACTGATTTACCCCGAGGGGTACGCTTCATCCCTTTCGCAAAGAGACACGCAGCGCGCAATCAAAATTGTTAAAGATACTTTCCAGGTTAAGCTTTCACAGGCGCTGAACCTTGACCGCGTTACCGCACCGATTATGGTTACCAAGGCAAGCGGCATTAACGACGACCTTAACGGCGTTGAGCGCAAGGTGCATTTCACAATGAAAAATATTGAGGGCGAGGCGGAGGTTGTGCAAAGCCTTGCAAAATGGAAAAGGATGGCGCTTTACCGTTACGGCTATCAGCCTGACGAGGGGCTTTACACCGATATGAACGCCATTCGCCGTGATGACGATACGGATAATCTGCACTCCCTTTTCGTTGACCAGTGGGACTGGGAAAGGGTTATCACAAAGGAAGAAAGAAATCTTGAATTTCTCAAGGATATTGTTTCAAAAATCGTTAAAGTAATTGCGGACACAAACGATACAATAAAGGAAAAATATCCCGTGCTTTCCTTTGAAATGAACGCCGAGCCGTTTTTCATCACAACTCAGGAGCTTGAGGATATGTTCCCTGAGCTTACTCCGAAGGAGAGAGAAAACAAAATTGTTAAGGAGCACGGCACCGTATTTCTTATGCAAATCGGCGGCAAGCTGAAGAGCGGCGAAAAGCACGACGGCAGGGCTCCGGACTATGACGACTGGGCGCTCAACGGCGATATTCTTGTTTGGAACGAGCTTCTGAACTGCGCGTTTGAGGTTTCCTCAATGGGCATAAGAGTTGATGCAGAAAGCCTGAAGCGCCAGCTTGAAATTGAGGGCGTTCCCGAGAGAGCGGCTTTTCCCTTCCACAAGGGAATACTTGAGGGTGAGCTTCCGCTTACAATCGGCGGCGGTATCGGCCAATCAAGAATTTGCATGCTGCTGCTTCAAAAGGCGCATATCGGCGAGGTGCAGTGTGCAATCTGGAGCGATGAAATGCGCGAGGAATGCAAGGCGCACAATATCATTCTTCTTTAAAAAACAAAAAATAAGGCGACTGAATTATCAGTCGCCTTTAATTTATGCTGTTTTATTCATTATCATTTAAATTGTAGTCAGTTGTCTGATTATCCGTAATATTCTGAGCCTCGGTGCTCTTTTTCTTTTTAATTACTAATGCTGCAATTACCGCAATCGCTGCAATAGCAATAACGCCGATAACCACGCAAAGCATTGTGTTGTCATTTGACGCAGCCGTGATTGTTACGGTGTCCGTACCGTCGTCAGTTGAGGCTGCGGGAAGCTCGCCTGAATCCGAGGTGCCCTCAAGCGCAACGCCGTTAACGTAAAGCGTGTAGCCGTTATTGATAACGTTCGCCGCATTGCCGTTGAATTCGGTGATGTAAGTGTCCGCCGTTAAGGACCATTTGCTGGTGTCGTCAAGCGTTACGCTTACGGTGCCGACCTCGGTTGAAACCGTGTCGCCCTTGGCGTTCGTGATTTCGCCGCTTACCGTGCCCGTGAAGGAAGAGGAATTTGTGAGGTTAAGAGTCAGGGTTGAATTATCTCCTACGAGAATCGTGCCCTCAAGCGCCTGAGAGTCTGCATTAAGCGTTGCGATATTCTCGGCTCCGCTCCAGCCGTCGTCGCAAACCGAAAGCAGAATATTATCGCCGTCTTCATTAACGATTGAAACGCCGCTGAGATTGATTACGGCATTAGTATTAGTTACGTGGAACACGTGGCCGCTCTTGCTTGTCAGCGAACCGCCGCTCATTGTAAATGATGATGTGCCGCTGTCCGCATCGCCCGACATTGACTGATAAATCATAATCGTATCAAGGAAGGTTGCGTTGCCGTTCATTTCGGTGTTGTTTGCAGTTAAATCACTGTTATTAATCGTAACGCTGTTCTTGCCCTCAATGCAAACACCCTCCGAAAGATTGGAAACGAGGGTTGCATCGGAAACTGTGATATCAGCGGTTGAATAGATTGCAGGCGAGCCGAGTCCGCTCGTGGTGTAGCTACCGCCCGTAACGGTTACGGTGCCGCCGCCCCTGTCCGTTCTGATGGCTGCTGAGGAGCGACCCGAGGTTGTGATTGTAAGGTTTTCCGCCTGAGTGATACCGCCGCCTGTGGTCATAATACCGCCCGCGTTATCGCCCGTGGTGTTGATAACCGTGTCCTTGATAATAACCGTCGTGCCGTCGCCCTCGGCGCCGTTCTGTCCGCCGTTGCCGCCGTAAGAGAAAACGCCGTTTGCGCCCGTTGCCGTGGTTTCAACAGTGCCGCCCGTAATGGTGGTTGTGCCGCCGCCCATTACCATAACGCCTGAATTTATGCCGTAAAAATTGCAGTTATCGCCGCCGTCCGAATCGCCTGATTTGGTGACAGTTGGATTAGAAATTGAAACGTCCTCCGAGGTATCAATCAGCAATGCGTTTTCATCAGCGCTGCCAGAGGCATAGCTTTTATCTGACTGTGAGTCGGACGAGCTGATTGAGGTTGCGCCGCTGTAGCTTACCGATGACGACGAGCCGCCGCCCGGCGCACCGTCGGGAGGAGTTCCCATTGACGAGGAACCGCTTGGAGGGGAACCACTCGGAGGAGTTCCTCCCGGTCCGCCCTCTGCAAAGGCGGTTATTGTAAAGGAAAATACCATCGCAGCTGCGAGGATTATTGCCAAAAGCTTCTTTTTCATAATTCTTACTCCCTTGTATAATAGATTTACTCTTTCGAGTACGGCTTCATTATATGCAGCAAACCTTAAGCAAACTTTAAAAAAATAAGCTTTTTGCAAAAAAATAAGGCGACCGACGGTCGCCTTTAGTTATGTTATATTTAGCCGATTGCGTTCTGGAGAAGCACGCTGTTCATCAGCAGCTCCTCATCACCCGTCTGGAAGGAGGTGATGTCAACGCCTGCAAACTGCTCGCTCGGAGTTGTTGCAACGGTTTTATACTGGGATTTTTCCATTTTATAGGTTTGGTTCATTTCAGCCTGCTCTGCTTCAAGGGAAGCAAAATAATCCTCGCAGGCGTAAATATAGCCGTAGAACTTCTGGCCGAAGTGGTTTTCACCGCTTGTGAAGGTTACGGTGTCAAAATAAGTGCTGCGCCAGTGTGACTGAGAGCAGGTTACTGTATCGCCGTCAATAGCCTCAACGACTGCAACGTGACCGCTCCAAACTGCGATTGCGCCGAGCTTCGGCTCCTGGCCGTAGGAATAATAGCCGTTTGCTTTATTAATGCTGTACCATGCGCCTGCATTGCCTCTTGTGATTTTGGGAGCCTCGCCGGTGATTTCATAAATTCTTCCGTAAGCATAAGCTGTGCAATTCGGCATTCCGTATCCTGTTTGTGAAAAAACATTAAGCGTTTTATTATAATATGAATTGCTTGAGCTTGGTGCCGTGAGTCTCGGTGTGAAGCCCTCATCCTCCGCAAATGCAGAGATCGGGAAAATTGCGATGATTAAAAGTAATGATAAAACAGTAAGTGTTAATCTCTTGAAAATCTTAATAATAGTTACCTCCAATTCGGCGGTTTCGTTTTCGGCTTGCGCCGCCCGCCTTTTACGGATACGAATTTCTGTTAATTTACGCTTTTCAATTTTTGCTTCACATCGCGGACAATTGTAGCACAACCGTCAAGCCGTAATCTATGGAAATTCTCGACAAGCATTTTGTAACCTTTTTGTAATAAATATGCACATTCAACAAAATTCACCTGTTTTGCTTGACTTTTATTTTGACACATTCGGCGTTTCTGTAAAACTTCCATATTTTATTTTGCCCAAATTTATAAACTAATTATAAACTAACGCCAAATGCGCACAATAATATTGAAATTTTACTGAAAGGAAGTTCAATTATGGCGCGCAAAATGCCGAAGAAAAACAAAATAAAATTCACCCCGAAGGGTGAATACGTTAAAAAATATCAGCTCAGCCCGCAGGGCGAAGCGGCAACGAACGCTTTCGGGGCTAATATGGCAAATCCGACCGTGCAGCCCGACGGCAGAACGGAAATGGGAGTTGCCGTGCCCGACGAGCAAAACGTTGAATATTCAAAGGAATACGGCGAGGAGAATAAGCTGTAAAAAACTAAATACAATCCTTGATTGTGCTAAATTACCTTCGGTAGCTAAATTTGCCTGCGGCAAGCGAAAGGTTGACCAAAGGTCAACGCTAATCAGCTCGGCGTTAGCCGAATTCAGCAGCGTCGCTATTTAGCTGCAAAGCAATTTAGCGTTTGCATCGGCAAACATTCAGCTTTGCATTTGTACTAAAAAAAGGAACTGCACCGCAGTTCCTTTTTTGTTTAATCCTCGGGTGAATATTCAAGAATATCACCCGGCTGGCAATCAAGCGCCTCACAGATTGCAATCAGGGTTGAGAAACGGATTGCGCTGATGTGCCCGTTTTTGAGCTTGGAAAGATTAACGTTTGCAACGCCGACCTTTTCCGAAAGCTCGTTAAGGCTCATTTTGCGGTCTGCCATAACCCTATCAAGTCTGAGTATTATCTTTCCCATTGCTTTAACCTCCGTTTATCAAAGCGTTTCATCGGACTGCTGCTGAAGCTCTGCGCCATATTTGAAAACGAGCGTTAATACGAATACGACTGCAAGCACGAGAAGGCCGCCAAGATTGAGAGAGAAATTAATCGTGGTGCTGCCCGTGCCGATTGCGCCCCAAACGGATTCGGTGATTGCGGAAAGCACGATTACAGGAATCAGCGACCAGCCGAAATTCTGCATTCTCTTGATTACGTTTTCGGTGAAAGGAGTTTCACATTCCTTAAGTGCCTTCATCAGCGCCTTAATCATATAGAACATTGCGGTTAAGCCGCCGAGATAAAGGAAGCTGATAACGAGAGCGGCAATAAACTTTTGAGCTGAAAACTCAATGGGATTCGTTTTTGCATTGATGTTGAAGCCGTTTTCCGTTTCTGCAACGGAGAACTCGGAAATATCCTTATCATCAACGGTGATATCCACGCCCTCCGGAAGCTGCTCTGCAAGGTCTGCAAAATCCTCGCCGCCGTCAACTGTGACAAAGCCCTTAAGCTTTTCAAGAATATTGCTGCTTGCAGTTACGTCAAAATTAGTTGTAACCGATACGTTAACATTCTCCTTGGCAACCATTCCTGCCGCAACCGTTCCGAGCGCAGTTGCAACCATTCCTGCAATCAGCACGATGATTACAATGATTGAAACGATATAGCCGATTGTGCCTGCTGTGTTAATGTTTTGCCTCATTTTTGTGTTCATAATAATACCTCCAAACGAATTGAATTAACAATTTAATGTTTATCGTTAATTTCATTATACACGGTTTTTTACATTTGTCAAGAGTTTTTTAATGTTTTTCGTTAATTTTTTTGCATTTTTTATAAATTACCTATTCAGAAGCAAAAGTGCCGTGTTGCAATAGTGTTATATAATATGTTATAATTATTATAATCATTATACAGAGCTCGGAGAAACGCGCGCGATGGAACGCAGGGAAAGCCTTAAGAAAAAATTCAATAATGACAGGGCTTCCCTTTCCGACGAGGAGCTGCTTGAGCTTTTGCTTTATTATTCGGGACTGAAGGACGGCGCTGAGGAGAAGGCAGCACAGCTTATTAAGGCTTTCGGCAGCCTAAACGGCGTGATTACCGCACCCGAGCCTGCGCTGAAAAGGCACGGGATTTCCGACAACGCAGCGATTCTGCTTGCGCTTGCGATCGACCTTGAGCGGCAGATTAATGCAGACGCCTGCAAAGAAATCAGAAAGCTTGACGGCGTGCAGAAAGCAATCGACTATTGCCGCAATGTTCTGTGCACCGATCCGCTTGAAAATATGATTATCATCACGCTTGATGAAAATTCAAAAATCATTCAGCTTCACCGCCTGACGGTGCTCGGCACGGTAAGCTCCGTTACGGTAAGCCCACAGGAGATTATGAAGCGCGTGATTTTTGACAATGCGCACAGCATTATCGTTGCCCACAACCACCCGCACGGCTATGCCGAGGCATCAACCGATGACGTTGAATTCACGCTGAAAACGATGGAGCTTTTAAGAAACGTCGGCGTTTCGCTGAAGGACCATATTATAATCGGCGAGGGCTGTGCAATGTCTATGCGATGCAATGAAAAGCTGAAAGATTATTTTGATTAAAAATATGGAGGAAACAGATATGACTATTGAAGAAAAGAAAGCGCTTGCACAGGCGGCAATCGACGCGGGAAGCTCCTGCGCCGAATTCAAGGCGGCTGCTCAGAATTACATTGACGCGCTCGGCACAAGCGGCGAAAAGGCTGCGGCTGCTGCGCTGGTTGCAGAGGCAAAAGAGGACATTAACCTGATTGACGACACGATTGCATTTTTAAAAAGCGAAATGGCTGTTAAAATCTTCGGCGCAGAGCTTGCGCCCGTAAAGCTTGCTGAGGCTGAGGCGCATAAAGCTAACGGCGGCATTTACTGCGACTGCCCCGGCTGCGCTGCTGCAGAGGCAATTATCAACGCCGAGGCAGAATTATGATTTGGGTTAGTGAAATTAAAACCGCTCCTCCCGAGGAATACAAAAACGAGCTTCAGAAAAGCGTTTATGAAACGCTTGAAAGGCTGAGCATTCCTTTTGAGCGCGTTGATAACGACGAGGCGCTGACGATGGAGGACTGCATTGCGATTGACAAGGCGCTGAGCACCAAAACGGCAAAGGCGCTTTTCCTTTGCAACAGGCAAAAAACAAATTTTTATCTGTTCGTCACTGCGGGCGACAAGCCCTTTGTGACTAAGGATTTCGGCAAAGCGCTTGAAATCAGCCGCGTTTCCTTTGCGCCGCCGGAAATAATGCTTGATATGCTTGGAACGATACCCGGCTGTGCAAGCATTCTTAGCGTGCTTAAGGACGGCGAAAGCAGAGTTAAGCTCGTTATTGACAAAGAGGTTATCTCCGCACCCGAATTTGCAAGCCCCGACTGCACCACGACGGGCTATATAAAAATCGGCACGGACGATATTCTTAACAAATACCTGCCCGAAACGGGGCATAAACCGATAATAATTGAGGTTTAAAACTAAGGCTTGAATTCATTTCAAGCCTTATTATTATAAATATATTATTAATACATATTATATAAAAAGACAAATTTAATTAAAAAGTGTTGATAATTTGCCGATAATATGTTAAATTAAAAACTTAATGAACCGTTTATTTACCCCTAAGGAGATATTTAATGGCTAAGATTAAAAGCAACACGCTGCATAAAATCGGAAACAAGCTATTTAAATATATGTATAAAAATCCTGAGCGCAATATGCTGAGGATTATTAAGATTGCAAAATCGGTTGCGGGCGGTATGTATCCTAAGGGCACCTTTGAAACCCCGATTGATATCGTTTCAAACAAAAATAATATATGGCACGATTACCTTTTTAACGGTCTTAAAGACGTTGACGAAAGGGTTTTAACGCGAGCCATTCTTACCTTCGGTATTGACGCGGGCTACGTCGGCACCTCCACTCTGAGAGCTAAGCGCGATGAGCTGCACATCAATATTCCGTGGGTTATTCTGCTTGACCCCACCTCTGCCTGCAATCTGAAATGCAAGGGCTGCTGGGCGGCTGAATACGGATATAAATCCAATCTCACCCTTGATGAGATGAGAAAGCTTATCAGCGAGGCTAAGGAGCTTGGCACGCATTTCTTTATGTTCACGGGCGGCGAGCCGCTTGTGCGAAAGGAAGATATATTAACTCTTGTTCGTGAAAATCAGGACTGCATTTTCCTTGCATATACAAACGGCACGCTTGTTGATCAAAAATTCTGCAAGGATATGAAGGAAGCGGGCAACCTTGCGCTTGCGCTTTCAATTGAGGGCACGAGAGAAACCACGGACGCACGCCGCGGCGAGGGCGTTTATGACAAGGTTATGGAGGCAATGCGCCTGCTTAAGGAAAACAAATGCCTGTTCGGCACATCGGTTTGCTACACCAGCCAGAATTATGAGGCTGTTACAAGCGATGAATTTTACGATATGGAAATTGAGATGGGCGCAAAATTTGCGTGGTATTTCCACTATATGCCCGTTGGCGCCGGAGCGGACACAGAGCTGCTTTTAACCCCTGAGCAGAGAGAGCATGTTTACCGTGCAATCAGGGAAAAACGCAATTCCAAAACCGGCAAGCCTATTTTCACCGTTGATTTTCAGAATGACGGCGAATTCGTTGGCGGCTGTATCGGCGGCGGCAGAAACTATTTTCACGTTAATTCCGAGGGCGATGTTGAGCCCTGCGTTTTCATCCATTACAGCGACAGCAATATAAGAGAAAAGAGCGTGCTGGAATGCCTGCGCTCTCCCCTTTTCTTTGAATATTATAAGGGGCAGCCGTTTAACGATAATATGCTGCGCCCCTGCCCGATGCTTGAAAATCCCGAAAAGCTGCAGGCGCTTGTTAAAAGGGCAGGCGCAAAATCAACAAATCTTATTCAGCCGGAAAGCGCTGAGGAGCTTTGCGCAAAATGCGAGGTTTATGCAAAGAACTGGGCGCCCAAAGCAAAGAATATCTGGGAAGAAAAGGAGCGATTCAAGCCCTACACCCAGTATTGGCGCGACACGCCCGAGGGAAAAGCCGAACTTGCAAAACAGAACCAAGAATAAGAAAACTCCCCTTTGGAATTCCAAAGGGGTTATTTTTATATTTCCAGAAAAGAAATATCTCTATCTGCCTTGTCTTTTGCAAAATGCACGCTTCGCTGAACTTTTGATAAATCGCTACAGGCAACAAACCTATTTGACTGAGCAAGCGAAATACAATTCAAATGGCAAACATCGTGTGTATTTATTCGTTTAACTTTATAGTGATATATGCCTTTTTCCTTAATGACGGATTCGCGTAATACACTGTTATCTGAAAACCCCAATGCAGAAGAAATCTCGCCTAAATCCACTAAGCCAAACATATTGATACTGTCAGACAGCATCTTATAAAACACACTCATTGAGATAATCGCAAGTTTTTTTGATATTGGATAAACCATATAATCACGCGGGCCGAGCATCCTTGATATATTATAAGGATAATCATTTGCTTCATCTAAGAAAGCCATTAAAGTAGCGCTGAGTTTTTGATATGCAAGTTCACCCTTATAAGCCCCTCTTCCCACATCGGGAATAAAGAATTCTTCGCTTTCCTTAGGGCGCACAAATATCAGATAATTATTTAATACCTCACGCAATTCCGCCCAAAGTGAAGCATTCATATTCGAATCTTCCTTTGGTTCATTACCTTCAAATAATTTTTTCTCGAAACTGTCTATATAATTAAAACAGTCCTTGGAGTTTTCTAACTTCAGAAATCCGTTTAAAATTTTAGCGGTATCACGTCCGAATAAACCCTGCCATTCTTCGGGAATTGTCTTATAGTAGGACTTTCCCTCATTCGTAAACTCATATTTAAACCTTATTGAGGAAACCACAAGATACTTCTTTATTATAAATAATTCATCGGCAGTTAAACCAATGGCGTTTTTTGCGTTTTCAAGTTTGTTGTGATACAGATTTGCAAAGGTATATTCTGCCTTATGACAAAGGTCTTTTTCCAACTGCTCAGGATAATAATCCTGTTCTGCAAATACAGACTTAGTATTTCTGACCGAAGTGGTTTTTCTTTCAAAATCGCAATATATCAAATTATTATTTTCGTTACAAAAATTTTTCAGAATAAACTGCGGAACATAATGGCTGTTCATAAATCTCTCCGACAAAAAACTGATTCTAAAATTAATTCAATAAAATTATATTAAAACCATTTGCGCTTTCTGCCAATTAGCATAAGGACGAGCACAACGAGGGCGGAAAGAGCGATTACGTATATATACCCGTATCTCCACGCAAATTCGGGCATTGCATGGAAATTCATTCCGTACCAGCCGACAATCAGCGTGAGCGGGAAGAATATGCTTGTCATAACCGTGAAGCGCTTCATCGTCTGATTAAGCTTTAAATCAAGGAACGCGGAATAAGCATCCTGCAGATGATTAACCGAATTGCTGAGGCTATCCGTATCCTCGCGCAGGCGGATGATTTTATTTGTGACATTGGAAATATACATTAAATCCTCGCTGTCAAAAATATCATTTTCATTTTCCTCAAGCGCCTCTGTGAAATCAAGCAGTTGCTCATAATAGTTATGCATTGTGAGCAGCTCCTTTTTCAGCTGCAGCAAATCAAGGCTGAAATCATCATCCGTGTTATCCTTGAGCACATCTGCCTCAAGCTCCGTGATTTCATTGCCCGTATCCTCAATGAACTTGAAATCATTAACAATCAGCGCGTCAAGAAAGGCGTAAATTATCTTTTCAAGCGTTGTGTTCTGCGCGGGATAACGGTTAAGCGCCGCTTCAAACTTGCGCTTTGTTGAGCCATCCTTATCCGCAACGTCAACAAGGATTATCATATTCTTTTTAATATAAATCGCAATGCAGTCATCCTCTGCCTTTAAATCGGCAGTATTTGCAATGCGAAGCTCCGTGAAGGTGTAATCCTCATACACCTCCACATCACTGCGAAAATACTTATTTGCCGCCTTGCAGGCAGCAATGCTTGAGCGCGCAAAGCCGAATTCCGTGCCGAACTGCTCTAATTCATCGGGAGTGACATAGCCGATTGTGAGCACGTTTTCATCAATGCTTTTATAATCAATCGGCGTTTCCCTGTCCTCAAGAGTGAAAAACATTATGCCCCCACCTCTTCGCAATTAACTATATTAATCTGATTTGAATAAGCCGTGCGAAGTACGCCGTCGTTATCATAATATGAAACGTAGCCGACTGCCGCCCATTCGGAAGCCCTGCTGAAGGAGGAAATATTTGTGATGTATATTCCCGTTTCATCAATGCCGTCAAACTTTGAAGTAAGCATCTTATTATTCAAATCAAGCGTGATATCCTGCGGGTTGAAGCTTTGGGTTAAATCGTAATAGAACGCCGTGCCGATTGCCTCAACCTGACAGCCGTTCGGAATACCCGCAGCCATAATGAAGCTGCCGCGGTTATCCTCTGAATTATAGCTGTAGGTCAGCGTTATAACGGGAGCGTTAACCGCCTGCGGAATGCTTGGCAGCGAAACGGAAAGCTCCTCGTAAACAGGGGTGATAACAACGTCGTTCCCCGCAGAGAGCAAGTTATAAACCTCTGCCGCAGTATAATTCCACTGCCCATTTGTGCCGCCGTATTTGAACGGAACCTCCGGAAGCAGAATTCCGATATCAACAACCTGCGCCCACTCTGCAGCGGTTTTGATTATAATATCAACAATCTGCCCGCTTTCATTCGTCAGAATGAGCTGAACGGAAGTCTCGGGAATAAACCTTGCCTGCAAAGCCGTGTTTGAGGTTATAACGAAGCCGTACTGCGCGTCAGTTGAGAAAATGCGCTTTGTGTCCGTTTCATACCAGCCCGCAAATTTATAGCCCGAATCCGCCTGAGCAGTCAGCGTTACCGTATTACCGAACACCGCAACATAATCCCCTGCCGCACCGCTCGTTGAGCCGAAGGCAACCGAAGCCGTGCCGTTTTCGGCGGCAACGCTTAAATTAAGATACGGGCGTAAATCGGAAATTGCAGTTAAAATCTCTGCCGTTGCGGCGTCAATAATCGGCTGCGGCAGAATCTGCGAATAAAGCTGCTCCTTTGCAGCAACAACCTGTGTGAGAGCCGCATAGCTTTCAGTGGTATAAAGCTCCGAATCGCGGGCTGCCGCAATTGCAGCGGCGGCATAGAGCGCCGATTTATCCGCATCAGCGGGAGTTATAACGGCGTTCAAAGCGCTGTTGCCCGAAAGAGTGAAGGTATATTCGTTGGTGTTCTGAGCAGAATCCGTTTCGGAATAAAGCGGATTAACCATAGTGTTATTCCACTGTGAAACGCTGCCCGCGCCGGTATAAACCGCCCTTACGGTGCTGCCGAAAGGAACGCTTGAAACATCATTCGTTTTGGTGCCGTTAACGTAGAAATCAATATTGCCGCCGTTTGCCGTGTTTTCGTAAATATACAGAAGACCGGTTCTGCCGCCAAAGCTGCTTACATAAGCGCAGCTGCCGCTTAACTGCTGCGGAATACTGCTGTCAAAGCCGTTTTCAAAATCGGGCTGAGCCGTCTGCAGGCTTTCATATCTGTAAAGCGCGGCAGCCTCTGCATCCGAAAGCGCGTGGGAGAAGCAGCGCACGTTATCAAGCGAAAGCGAGCAGGTGCCCCAATACGGGGTATATGAGCCGAGATAAAGCTGAGTGTTGCCCGAGGCAAGGAAATTCATCAGCCCGCCCGAGGTCTGATACTGGCTTGTGCCGCTGACATTTACCGTTGCCGTGCGCACGCCGTTAACGTAAACGACGAAATTATAATCATCAATTATGCTGACCGTGACAAACTGCCACTGCTGCTTGACGATTGCGGAATTTGAGGTGGTGTAATCAAAATAAAGCCCTGCGGAGCTCAGCGTGGAATCGCTGCCGCCGTTGCCATTATTGAAGCGGATATAGCCGTCCGTGCCAAGGGTAAAATACTTGCATTCGCCCGTATCGCCCTGCGCGAAGGTTACGGATTCCGTATCGCCCCAATAATTGCCGTTTATGCGCTGATAGTAGCTTACCGTGAAGCCGTTTGAGGTATCAAGGCTTGCAAAAGGCGATTTTGAGGTTTTAACGTAATTGCGCTTATCGCTGCCGTTGGCGCTGTACGGGAAAGTTGCCGTGCCCGTTCTGCCGTCGTTATCATCTGTATCAAGCTTAACGCTCTTGCCGCCGTCATCGTGACCCGTAACGGCTTCGCCGTCAAGCGTTGAGCTGAAATCGTTGAAATAGAGCAGCGCGGAATCAGCGCCTGCAATTTCAAGCGGAGAGAGCGCCTCGTTATAGAAAGCAACGCTGTCAATAAACGAGCTTACCGTGCCGCCGTTTGTGCCGTAAATCGTGAAGCCTGCGCCGTAATAGAGATTAATGCTTTCGCTTGCAAGGAAGGAGAACACTCCGTCCGAGCCGCTGACGCCGTAAGGATAACCCGAAGCGCAGATGCTGTTAAGATTATAGCTTGCGATAAGCGAATTATTCGCATAATAATCAAGAATATGATTGCCCTTTTGATTTTTATAAATTGAAATCGTGATATCAACCCACTGTGCAGAGGTTGTGTTTACCGCATCGTTTGAGCCGGGGTCAATATCAAAATAGCAGTTATTATAGCCGACGGAACCGCCATTGCCGTCGTTAAACAGGAAGCCGCCGTTTGCAAAAATGATGAAATAGCGGTTATCGCTGCGCTTGCCCGTTGAGAAATTTATCAGCGAGGTATTACGCCAGTTATCCGCGTTGCAATACTTTGAAAAGCTGATGGTAACGCCCTGCGATAAATCCTGCCCAGCAAAGGGATTAGCCTCTTCCATAACCGTGTTGCCCGCTCCCGCTTCAATGCCGAAGCTCATATTCGGCAAATCGTCCTCAGTTACAATATCGGTTGCAACGTATTCAATGCTGTTTGCATTTGCATAAAGCTGCGAATAATTATTTGAATTGCCGTACATAACGAGGCTGCTGTCGTTCTGAAAAGCGTTCGTGCCGATTGAGGAAACGCCGTCCGCCGTGTCAAATCTTGTGAGCGCAGTGCAACCGAGAAACGCAGAGCCGCCGATTGAGGCTGTTGCCGTGTCTGATATATCAACAGCTGTGAGCGCGGTGCACCTTGCAAATGCGCCCTCGCCAATGCTTGTTACAGTGCTTGGAATTGAAACGGAGGTCAGGTTGTCAAAGCCGTAAAAGGCGTAAGCGCCGATTGAGGTTACGCCCTCATTAATAACCACGCTTGTGATGAAATCCGTGTTATACTGCCCATCAAAAAGATTGTTCTTAAGCTGGTCGCCCCACGGAGCGGTTGAGCCCGCGCCGTTAACACCGTTTGCAGAGGTGTAGGCATAATCATTCATAGCGCCGTTTCCGCTGATTGTGAGCGTGCCTGTTTTGCGATTGAGCGAATAGCTGATATTGCCGTCCGTTCCCTCAACAAGGGAGCATACCGCCTCGTTATTCAGAATGATATAGCGGCACAAATCTTCCGTTGCAAAATCCATACAGAAAATGCCCGAGGGCTTATTCTTTGCGTAAGTAAAGGTGGAATAAGCCGCGTTAACGGTGCTTGCAAGATTTTGCGGATTGGGAATTGTTGAATCCGAAACCGTTGAGGAATAGTTAATATAATATTCGCCGCGGTAATGCCCGAGCGAAAGCATATACTGGGTTGCCGTTATTTTCTGAGCGGTGGTCCATTTATAATAATCCTGGATATGCGCGGTGCCGATGCCCGTGTTATAGCTCGTTATGTTCTGATAATAGGGCTCGGCAAAATCTCCCGTCATTTCGTTATATTTAATCTTCTGCCCCGATTCAGCCTCGTCAACAACTACGCCCTGAGAAGCCTCGGAGCCTATATATTGGTCAAAGCGGTTGAAAAGCACGCATTTGCCGCGCACCTCGCCGAGGGTGGGCACGCTTTTGCCGAGATACCAGCGCTGCGTATAATCATAGCTCTCGCCGTAAAAATACTTGCTCTGCCCGTAGCCGTGGATATATTCATAAATTGCATTTGTGAAGTAGGGAACTCCGTTATCGCCGTCGTCCTCCTTAATGCTGATAAGCACGGTTTCGCTCGGATGAGCGTCCAGCCAGTTATAAACATCCTGAAAAACATAATCAAGATAATAATAATCGTCGCCGTTCCAGCAATCCGTTGAACCGTGAACGGTTTTAACGGAATAGGTGCTTGCATCAACCTCGCAGCGGATATCCAGAAAACGAACGCCCGCGTTGAGTTGCTCGGTAATATTGAGGCTCTGGCATTTTGAAACGCTGTTTATGGTTGCCTCCGTAAAAATATTGGTTTTGAATTTGCGCGCGCAGGAATCGTGCGTGCCGGGCATCGTGATTTCCGAAAGCCTGGTGCCGTCCAGAATAACGCTCATCCAATCGGAGGAGGAAACGCTTTCAAGCGTCTGCACCGCAACGTCGTAAGCGCTCGCGGAAACGGGCGCAAAAACGAAGCCCGAGACAAGCATAACAGTTGCCAAAGCTCCGCTGAGTATCTTTTTAATTAATCTGATTTTCTTCATAAAATCGCCCCGCTAAAACAAAATTTCAGTAAAACTTCAAATTACCCTAATTTTAATTATAACATATTAATAAAATAAAAACAAGAAAAAACGGGAAGGATTACCTTCCCGTAAGCATTTTTATAATTTCGGCGTGCCGCATTCAGTGCAGAAGCGCCCATTATTCGGCGCTCCGCAATTCGGGCAATACCAGCTGCACTGAGCAGGCGACGGAGCGGCAGGCTGCTGAACGCTGACGGGCGCCGCCATTCCGAAGGCTGCGCCCTCCTGCTGCGGCGGCTTCTGCTCAAAAAACGGCGCGCCGCAGCTTTGCTGCAACGAGCAAAGACGGTTTACAAATTCAAGCACTGCGCCGTCAACGGAATTCACCTCAAGGCTTTCCCCGTTCTCCGTGAAGCTGAAGGCGCTGCTTTCCATCCCGCCCATATAAGGCGGCATAGGCGGCGGGGGATTTGCAATCGCATTAAGAATATACGCCTTAACGCCAAGCTGCGCAAAAAGCGCAAGCAATCCGTCAACCTCAGCCTGCGGTACGTTAAATTTTTTGCAGCCTTCAGCGCCGTTATACGTGCTTTTGCAGGTGAGCACAGCGCCGTCTGCGCCGATTTCAAGCGAGACGCTGTTGCTTTCGCTTATTGGCGGATTTGTTGTTTTATAGCTTCCGCTGCTGAAAACAAGCTCTGAAATTCCCATATTATCTCCCGAAAAGGGGCAGAGAAAACTCTGCCCCGAATTACTATTCTAATTTAAAACGACCGTGGTGACGGAATTTGCAGGGATGATGGCAGGCGCGCTTACGCTTTCATTCGCCTGAATCTGCTCTAAATCCCTCGTTGCATCCGTTGTGTACGCCGAGAAGGTTGAAAGCCCCGTGCCGCCGACGTAGGTTGCCTCGTCGTTGTTAGTGTTGTTGATATACACGAGAGTAATGCTGCCGTCCGGATTGCTGAAGCCGCAAACCTTTAAATCCTGATTTGTTGAAACGTCAATTCTTACGGAGCCCTCCGTTGTGAACTTGGAGAAATTACCAAGAACCCAGAAACGCTTTGAGGTTACAACCTCCTGGCTGCAGTTGGGATTGGAATAATCGTTTATGTAGAGAAGACCATCCATATATCCGCCGCCGCCGACTGCAACCCACCAATCCCATTCCTTTGCATCAAGAATGGTTAAATCCTGCCAGATTGTGTCTGCCAAATCAAGCCCGTACACGATGCCGAGTCCCGAGGACGAGCCGTCCATCTGGCAATACTCGGTCAGCAGTCTGCCGTAAGAGCTGTAGCTTTCATTTAAATATCTTGCGGTTTCCTCGCGGTTTGACTGATCGGACCAATAGGAATGGAAGCCTATATTTTTGAAATAGGTGCGAAGCAAAAGATTCGTGCTGCCGCCGCTTGAGCCGAGAGTGGTGTCAACATAGTTTTTGAAATTAGACCAGTCGTTATAATTATTCTTTGCCATCTCGCCCGACTCAAACATACTGATTTCGCAGGTGGAATTAATCGTGCTTGAGCGGATTTTATAAATGCACTGCTTATACATTTCGCGGCATTCCGCGGGCGAATAATGGCAGCCCTCCTGCCCCGCGGAGGTCAGCTCCTCATTATACGCGCCCCAAGCCCATTCAGGCTCGTTAATCGGGGAAATATCCACAACTCTGTAGCCGAGATTTGTGAAATGCTCGCCGCAGGTTACAACGAAATTGGCGTGATCGGCATAATGTGAGCTGTCAATATTGCAGGGAATATCCGCAAAAGCCGTGCCGTCCGCAATCCATGCACCGTAGCCCCTGCCCGTTTTGGTGTAATAAACGGGCGGCGAATTTGAAAAGAGAGTAACCCTCATATTATCGCAATAGCCGTTTGCAACCTCAAGGCATTTCTGCGCGTTTGCATCCGCAGTCCAGTCATAAGTGCCGTCACTCTGCAGGAAGCATTCCGTGCGGTTGCTGATGGTGTAAAGCGCGCTGTCATCCTTACTGCCCGCGCCGAGGTTATAGCGGTAAACGTTGAGCCCTATGCCGTTTTCATCATCATAGAGCATACCCATAACCTCATTAACCTTTTCATCGCTCCAGCCGCCGATGAACTGCGACCACCAGCAGGCGGAAGCGCCGAAGCCGTACATCGTCTGATGAGTGGTTGCGGTATCGACCGTGGTCTGATGAGCGGAGGAATTCAAAAGATTATACTGATTTAGAATCAGCGAATAATCACGGGTGTTAATAATCCCGTCGCCGTTTAAATCAAACTGCCTTTTATAGCGAAGCTGGGACTGAGTGTCGTTAATATAAGAATAAAGCCAATCCTTGAGCGTTAAGGCTGAAACCGAATCAACCTCGTTGCAGCGGGAGCATTTATAATTGAAATAATAATCCGTGCTGCTTGCGCCCTGCAGCACGTAATCGTGCCCGAGCTCCTCAACGTAATCGCTGACGTTATCGTTATTGCAGATGCTGCAGTGATAAGTGGTATAGCCCTGCTCAGTGCAGGTTGGAGCAGTCACCGTGCCCGTGTAGCTGTGATTGCCGTCCATACAGTCATATTTCCACTTATATTCATCCTTCTCTATCAGGTTGCCCTTGGAATCATATTCGGGTGTATTCATATAATCTGCATAGCTCTGCAGATATTCCCTCGTTGCGGCGTCCGCAATAAGGAAGGTGCCCTCTTTATTTGTGTTTTTAAAGCAATCCGAGCCGAAGGTGATATTGGTGCCCGCAATCGTATTCCAACCGAGGCTTGAGCAGCCGTCAAACGCGTGCTCCTCAATATTAGTAATATTAGCGGGAATATGCACCCACCAGAAGTTTGAGCTGTTGCAGCCCGCAAACATCCAGGGGCAAAGCGAGGTTAAGCCCGAGCCGATGTTAATCCAGCCGATTGAGGTGCAGTTTTCAAAGCAGCCAGACCAGGTTTGCAAAACCGAGTTTGGAATTGCAACGCCGCCGAGCGCCGTGCACCCGCGGAAAGCATACCAGCCGATATACTGAACCGAGCCCAAATCAACGGATTCCATTGCCGTGCAGTTCATAAACGCCTTTGAGCCGATACCCGTTACGCCGTTTTCAACAACGACCCTTTTTATCTGCGTTGCATAATCGTTAATCCAAGGTGCGGGTGAAGCATCGTCGTTATAATTCGCCGTGCTGCCGCTGCCGCTGAGAGTTAAAACGCCCGTATCCGTATTATAGCTCCAGGTAACGTTATTGCCGTTATCGCCGCAGCTGCCGCTGACCACCGACGCATTTGAAACGAACGGCAGCGAAAGCAGCGCAGTTAGCGCAATAATAACGCTTAAAGTGATTGAAATTAACCTTTTCATTATTAACCCCTTAGTTCAAAAAATCATAATAAAAATAAACTATTTCATTTTAATTATACATTACCGGAAATAAATATTCAACAAAATATTTTTTAATAATGACTTTGAGAGGTTAATGTGCTAAAATTATTATTAAGAATTATGCGGGGAGGCAGCGGAATGATTAAAACCAATAATTGGATAGCAAGGCTTTTTGCCGCTGCTTTTGCAATTGCTGCGGTTGCCGTTACGCTGCGTGCCGCGGAGCTTAACGTCGGATTTCCCTTTTTAAACAAGCTGTTCGTTTTTTTGCGCACCTTTTTCTATATAAGCATTTTTTCAATGTGGGGCTTTTCCGTGAACGGCAGAATTATGCAAACGCAGGCGAGGCGCTTTCTCGCCTGCGTTTCGGTGCTGGCGGTTTTCTGGATTGCCGTGCGTGAAATCAAATACCGCTTCGTGCTCTCCCCCGTTATTATCAGATATTTGTGGTATTCCTATTACGTGCCGCTTCTGTTCGTTCCGCTGTTTGCGCTTTTCGTTGCGCTTTCGCTCGGAAAGGCAGAGGATTTCCGCCTGCCGAAAAAAGCGGCGCTGCTTTATATTCCTGCGCTCTGCCTGCTCGGGCTTGTGCTGACAAACGATTTTCATAAGCTTGCCTTCGTTTTTCCCGAGGGCTCAGCCGTTTGGAACGATATTAATTACAGCTATGGCTTCGTGTTTTATCTTTGTGTTTTGTGGAGCGCTTTATGTGCGCTCTGCGCGCTCGGGGCTATGCTTTCAAAATCAAGGCTGCCTAACAGCAAAAGGCTGATCTGGGCGGCGCTTATTCCCTTTGCCGCCGCGCTTGCTTACGTTGTTATTTACTCTCTGCGCCTGCCGTTCGTTATGAAATATCTCGGCGACGTGGCGGTTGTTAACTGCCTGTTTTATATGTGCTTTCTTGAAATCTGCATTCAGTGCGGCTTTATTCAGAGCAACAGCAGATACAATTCTTTATTTCGCGCCTCTGAAGACCTGCCCGTGCAGATTACGGACAGGGCGTTTAACCCCGTTTTTTCCTCAAAAAGCTTTGAGGGCTTCAGCAGAGAAAGCCTTGAAAAAGCAACGCACGAGTCTATAATTATCGACGGCAAAACCCGACTCAGCACCATACCCGTTGACGGCGGCTTTGCGGCTTCTGCAGAGGATATTTCAGCCTTTATGCTTGCAAAGGAAAGGCTTGCGGCGGTCAGCGAGGAGCTGACGGAGCGCAACCTGCTGCTGCAATATGAGCTTGAAAAGGAACAGGAGCACAGAAAAATTGAGGAGCAGAATAAGCTCTATGACCTGCTGCAAAACAGCACGCAGAGCAGACTGAACAAAATTGACCTGCTCGTTAAGGAATATCAGCAGGAAACGGATGAAAAGAAAAAAACTCAGCTTTTGGCGCAGATTGCCGTAATCGGCAGCTACATCAAAAGGCGCAAGGATTTCGTGCTTTCCTCTTACGGAACAAGCAAGCTTTCCCCCGCAATGCTTGAAAGCGCGTTTGCAGAATCCTTCCGTGCACTTTCGCTGCTCGGCATTAAGGGCGCGGGCTACGTTGAGGCAGACGAGTCGCTTACCGACGCAGAGCTTCTTACCCGCGCTTACGATTTTTTTGAAACGGTTGCGGAATGCGTGCTTAGCCGGGCAAAATATATAAGCGCCTCATTTAGCAGAATTAACGGAACGCCGAGAATTTCAGTCTGCACGGATTGTGAGCTCGGGCTTTTGCCGTTGCAGCTTAGCGGCTTTGAAAGCGCAGAGATAATCAGTGAGGACGGCACTCGGTTTATTCTGCCGTTTGAAAAGGAGGCTGAAATATGACTTATTTCACTTCCCTTTCTCCGAGCCTGAGATATGCGCTGACAGGGCTTTTGTTTATCGCGGCGCTTTCGGTGCTGTTTTTATGCATTTACAAATATATCAGCCGAAGAAATTTTAAGGCCGTTGCGCCGCAGCTTGCGCTGCTTTTCGCGCTTATTATTGCACTTTCGTATTTCACTGCGGCGTCTGAGGGAGCGGGCATTGCTTATGAAATCAGACTGCCCTTTGCCCTGCTGCCTCTTGTATCGGCGCTATGCTTCATTTACAGCGCCTTCGGCATTGCCCGCGAGCGCAGAAAAAACAGACAGACGCCTTCGCAGGCGTCAATAAAGCAGGCGCTTGACAATCTAAATTCGGGCGTTTGCTTTTCGGACGGGGCGGGCAGAATAATCCTTATTAACCGCACTATGGAAAGGCTGTTTTCCTCAGTTATCGGAAGCAGACCGCAGCTGCTTTCAGAGCTTGAGGCAGCGCTTAAAGGCAGTGAAAACGGCGTTACCGAAATTCAGGGCTCGCCCTCGCTATACCGCTTTGCAGATGGCAGCGTGTGGAGCATTGAAAGCCTTGTCCTTAAAGAAAACGAGCTTGAGGGCTTCGTGCAGACAAGCGCGCACAATATCACGGAAATCATAACCGCAAACGAGCTTATCGCCGAGGAAAACAAAAGGCTTGCCGAGACCATCGAAAAAATGCAGCTTATGCTTGAGCGCCTTGCGGATCGCATACGCGAGGAGGAAACGCTTAAGCTTAAAACGCAGATACACAACGACATCGGCACGAGCCTTATTGAAATCACCAAGATTATTGAGGGCAGGGCTGACGGAGATATGGACAGGCAGCTTGACGCGCTTCAACAGGCTGTAAGCTATTTTTCAAATAATTATCTTGCCAATGAAACTCAAGCAAATCTTGAGGCCACCGCTCTTAAGCTTAAGGAAATGGGCGTTTTGCTTGAAATCAGCGGGGCTGAGCTTTTGGGGGTCGAAGCGCTTTCGCTTGCCTGCGCTGCCGCCGAGGAATGCGCCAAAAACGCAATTAACCACGCGGGCGGAGACAAAGTTTTCCTTAAAATCAGCAAGGGCAAAGGCTCTGCCGTGCTTGAATTTACAAACAACGGCATCCCGCCGAGGGGCATCATAAAGGAGGGTGGCGGACTTTCCGCAATAAGGCGGCGCATAGAGGACGCGGGCGGCAGAATGGAAGTCTTCTCAGCCCCTGAATTCAGACTTCGCATAGAGCTTTTAACGGAGGATAAAAATGATTAACACGATTATCGTTGAGGATAACACATTTATGCTCAACCACCTGATTAATATGATTGCCTCGCAGGAGACTTTTGCGCTCAGAGGCACTTTTAAGGACGCCTTTGAAGCGGAGGAAATCTGCAAAACGGGCGACATTGATTTAGCACTTATGGATGTGCAGACGCTCCATAATCATTCGGGCATTTCCGCAGGAGAGCGAATAAGACAGAACGGCAAAACCAAGGTTGTAATCGTCACCTCGCTGATTGACCCCGACGTACTTTCAAGGGCGAAGCGCGGTGCGGCGGACAGCCTGTGGTATAAGGACCACGGGGATAGCGAGCTGCTAGAGGTAATCCGGCGCACGCTTGAGGGCGAGCGCGTTTTCCCCGGTGTTTCTCCGAGCGTTGAGCTTAAGGATATGTTTTCCTCAAATATATCACCTCGCCAGATTGATATACTGCGCCGCTTCGTTAAGGGAATGACCTATGACGAAATTGCAGCTGAGCTGAAGCTGAGCAAAAACGGCGTGCGCTGGAATCTGGACAGGCTCGTTGAGCTTGGCGGCTTCAGCAACAAGCACGAGCTGCTTGCCGCGGTTATTGAAAGCAAGCTGATTGTAACCACGCTTAAGGAGGAATAGCAATACCTGCTCGGCAAATTTGGATTTGTCGGGGCGTAACAGGAACACATCGTAGGGGACGACGACTTCGTTCCCCTTTTGTCGCTTTGCGACATTTCCCCCTGTGGGGGAAT
>CAJOJV010000030.1:0-22185 GCA_905234995.1 uncultured Eubacterium sp.
AGGTTGAGCCTCTTGTTGTAATAAAGTCGTGACCGGTGGTATTGTCATTATCGCCGATTATTAAAATACTGTTTTCGCCAACCTCTATTTCGCAGTTTTTTTTACCGGTGTCTAATCTTCCAGCAAGTACAACAACGCAGTAATCGCCAATGTAAATATGTCCGCCTTCACCTGCAGTTGATAAATATCCGTTAATATAAACGTAAGTTGGGTCAGCTGCAGTACCGCTTTGAATGTCAAAATAAGCACCGTTATTAGCAAGATAAGCATTTCCGTCTAAATATGTTTTTGAACCACCCGCAAAGTGAATATTTGGATAGTAATGTGTACTAATAAGATTCTTTTGGTAGTTAGGATCATTTATTGAATCATTACCATTCTTATTAATGTAAGTAGTGCCGCTAATTGTTATATCTGTTACTCCATAGCTGCTATTTTTGCCTTTATAAGCGCTAATCTTATTATTTGTGCCATGAGCGGTATTGTAATAATCACTGATATTATTTGTGTATGTAACGCCTGTATCAGCGTCGGTTCTCACATACTGCGTCGGTCTCTGCATCATAGTCGGTGCTGTGATATTAAAGCTTTCATAAGTCGGCGTTGCAGGTGCCTGTGGCTCTGCTGCAATGTAGTTATCAACAAGCTTTTGAATAGAAGTCTTAAGACCGGCATTGGTATCAAGCCTCTTATAAGTTCCGTTTTCCTGCTTCTGAACCATAACGGGTGTTTCACCGTCGTAGTAAACCTGAATATCGTCACGGCCGAAGATGAAGTCCTCAGAGTTATAG
This sequence comes from uncultured Eubacterium sp., assembly GCA_905234995.1. Classification (GTDB taxonomy): domain Bacteria; phylum Bacillota; class Clostridia; order Oscillospirales; family Acutalibacteraceae; genus Eubacterium_R. Next base: position 792 of record CAJOJV010000030.1, read on the forward strand.
CCGCTGTTCTTTTCGCCGCTTCCGCCAAAGTTAACGGTTGCGCTGCAGGAATTGCAGGTGAAATAAGACGGGTCACCCGAATGATAGGTGAAGGCGCCGCCTGCAACTGTGCCCGTTGCTCCGCAGGTGGGGCATACAACTCTGATTTTTGAGTCGTATGTGCCGCCGATATTGAAGAATGCAGGCTGCAGCTTTGAAACGGAGTCGTTAAGAATAGTCTGATAATCAGCGTTCTTTTCATTCAGAATGGCTATTTTATTGTTAAGGTCCGTATTCTGCTCCTGCAGATTCTGAATCTGAACGGTTTTTGAATCAACGATTTCAGCCTTTTCATCGCGCTCGGTCTGATATTCGTCGATATCCTCCTCAAGATCTGCAATATCCTCCTCAAGGTCGGTTATCTGAGTTTGAAGTGCGTTGATATCGGTGGTCAGAGTGTCAATCTCATCCTGAAGGTCGTCAAGCGTTTCCTGGCTGTCGCCGTTTGCAACGGCTGCGTCATACTCAGCCTGCTTGGTGTTAAGCTGACCGAGCTTGGTTTCAAGCGCGGATTCCTTTTCGGTTTTGCTTGCCCTTGCAGTTGTAAGGTCTGAATTAGCAGTTGAAATCAAACCGTCAAGCGCAGTGATTCTTGCCTGTGCGGTTGAAATCTCGCCCTGCAGGGTTGTGATGCTTGTGTTATTCGACGTAATCGTAGCGTTATAGCTTGCAATCGTCGTGTTATTAATGTTGATGAGTTCCTGATAATTAACCGTGCCTGAACCTGTGTAAAGGTTATAGAGACGTGCAGCATTTGATTCAACGTAGTTGGTTTCAACGCCGTCTACCGTGGTAAACATATCGCCCTTGATGTTTGAAATGTTGTCGGTAATCTTCTGCTGAACGTTGCCCTGAACGCCGTTTGCATTTGTTGAATCATATGCTCTTGCAGCCGTGGCAAGGTTAAGATAGGTTTGCTCAAGGTTAAAGAGCTCGGTTTTATACTGATTGCCCTTTGTCTGAACCGCAAGCGGGATATCAATGTCATAATAAGCAACGGGGTCTTGGCTCTCGTCATACTCATTATGGTTAACGCCCGTGATATCTGTAACCTTTTCATCAATTAACGGACGAACGAAATCCGAACCGTCGTCGTCAAAATTATCGCCCGAGCCGAGATTAATTCTCTTGTTGTGAACGATTTTTTCAACCGCGTTAAGATTTGCAAAGGCGTTTGCGCTCATCGTGTCGTTAGCAACCTGAGGAACGGTGTTTTCAATAACGTCGTTGAGCGAATCCTTAGTCCTGTCAAAATTGAAATTGAAATTAAAGGAATAGTCAAACGTTTCCGTAACGCTCGGCAGTGCCTTGCCGTTACCGAGGTCGTAGGTGTCAAGAATAGACTTGGAATCAACAACCTGAGCAAAGCTGAGCCCCGAAGCGTTAACAACGGAAGTGTTGCTCGTGTACTCAGAGCTGAAGTTTTTATTGTTTGACGTGCACCAGGTTTTAATGGGGGAGGGGTCCTCGCCGTAGAAAACGTTAACGCCGCTGTTATAGAAGGCTCTCTGGTCAATGGTGGTAACGTTTGAGGGCACGTAAATGCTCGTAAGGCTGCTGCAGCCGCTGAAAGCATATTTGCCGATTGACGTAACCGTGTCCGAAATAGTAACGGACTCCAGATTGCTGAGGCCGAAGAAGGCGTAATTACCGATGCGATAAACGTTTTTGTTAATAATAACGTGCTTTATTTCGTTTTTGTAATCGGCATCGCACCACGGCGCCTTGTTCATTCTTGTGTAATCTGCAATTGTGCCGTTGATGCTGAGCGTTTTGTTAGTGCTGTCGTAGCTGTAGTTGGTTCCGCTTTCGGTCGTGCTGCCGAAGCTTACGATATATACGGGGTTAGAATTATCCTTAGTGTAAGGAATGGTTTTGCTTCTTGCAATATTATTAACGTTAATCGTTGTGGTTAAATTGTTGTTATAGTCATAGTTAAAGCGCGCTCTTACATAGGGGATAAGCAGCGGGTCTTCAACGGTTGGGCTGTTATAAATAACCTGCGCAATAGAGCTTGCTCTGTTGTAATCCCACGGAGCAGCAGCAGCCGCAGTTTTATAAACCGTGCTCGTATACGTTGAGCCGCTGAGGTTCTGAACGTGCGCAAAGTAAACCGCGTTTTTGCTTCTGCCTGAGAAGTTAACGCTGCCGTAATCCTTGCTGACCATAAGCAGCGGGCGCTTACCCTCTTTAGAGCCGGTTGCATAATAATAGAAGTAATCGTCATCGCCCGTAATGCCGTTCTGCTCAGCATAATCGGCAAAGGAGATGGAGGTTTCGGTGTTGCAGTAAGGGCAGAGGAAAATGATAGTGTCCTCAGTGCCGTCGTTACCGTCGTCATTGCTTGCATTAAGATATCTAACTGCAAATTCCTCCGGTGAGCCTGTAAACGGCTGACCGTTTTCGCCGCCCGTGCAGTCAGGGTTAGAGCAGGTAACGGACTGCACTGCAGAGCTGAGCTGGCTTCTCAGACGGAAGGTGTCAATATCAATATTTGCGCCGCCGTTTGAATGAACGACGCCGTTAAGAACTGCCGCAGAGGTTGTTATCTGAACGGAAACCTTATTTGAATTTTCAGTGGTACATTCAACCCAGCCTCTGCCTTCCTCACGGCATTTGGGGCAATAATAGCCGTCCAGCGATTCGCCCGTGGTTTCGTTTGTCGGGGCGGCGGGGTCGGTCGTTGAATCAAACCAGAATTCGCTTTCAGTTCCAACGTAGCCGCATTCGGAATTCGGGCACTTAAATCTCGTCTGACCACCCATAATGTACTTCGAGATAAACCTGGTGTTATTCTGCAGGAAATCAAGAGCACTGTTTGTCATATTCTCCGTGAACGTTGTTATAGACTTAATGAAGGTGTTTTCAATAGGTCCTGTGATATCAAAATCCTCGGTGGGATCAAGGTTCAGAATCTGATAGCTTAGCGCCTCGGGAGTGCCGCCTGCAATATAATCGCATTTTGCAGCCGCCTGGGCAGAAAGATTAAACACATCAAAATCAGTGAAAACGCCGAACATTGAGCGCCTCTGCAGATGTGCGTAAATCTCTATGTATCTTGAGCCCGCAACCTCATCGGTCGTCGGGGTAGTGTCATAGAAAATGAACACAACGTTTTTATCGTCCTTAACCATATCAAACGCATCGTCTTTTCTGTCAAGGCTCCAGATAACGCCGAATTCATTTCCGTCATTCTTGTTCTTGCCGCTTTCAAGTATTTCGTCAAAATCCTTAATTCCGTTTTCCTCGAAATAGACTCTGGCGCTGTTGATAAGAATACTCGACTGGCTGGCATAAACCTGAGGATTAAAATCAGCAATACCGTCGCATGCGGAATGAGCCACGGACAAAGCAACGCTGTCCGAGGCTGCCTGCAGCTTGGATTTGGTATGATAGGCAAGTCCTATATCAATAACCAGTGCAACGAAAAACAGCAATACCGTCAACACAAGTGCAACGGTAATCAGCACGGCACCGCGTTCATCCTTAAGTCCTCTCTTGAATTTTTTATTCATAAAAATCACCACACCTAAGAACGGGAAAAAACCGCAATCCCTTACGTTCTCAAATTGATTGGTGAGTGCGATTACTCACCGTATTATTCGGAGACGAAAAAATGCCCCCATTTTTATATGCCAAATGGGAAGGAGTTTAAAAAAACATACCTTCCCGAGCAAATTTACAAATTGTTTACAAAATATCCTCAGCCTTATCAAGCTGTTCCTGCAAGGATTGAACAAGCTGCCTTGTTTTCTTAAGATGGATTGTGTAAGCCCCGATAACCCTTTGAAGCTCATCATCGTTTGCAGAAGCGGCAGCGGCGGATTTTTCTGCAGCCGCTGCGCCTTCCTCAGCCTTCTGAGCATATTCGTTCTTAAGCTTTTCAATCTCATCCTTATAGGCGTTTTTAGCTTCGCTGTATTCCTTCTTAACAGCCTCCAGCTTTTCCTTCAGCAGCTTCTTATCTGCGTCTGCAATAACGTAATTCTTTTGCAGCTTTTCGTTATCCTTTTGCAGCTTTTCAGCCAAAGCCTTGCTGGCGGCAGCCTCTTCCTTAATACTTTCTATTTCGGAAATCTCTCTTTGAACAGCCTTAAGCTTTTCTCTTGCCTTATCCGCTGATTCGATTGCAGCCTTTTCATTGCGATCCTTGCTTGCAAGCGTTGCCTTAAGCTCGGCAATCTCGCAGGCAAGCATTTCATTTTCGTTCTGATAGTCAGCAATCTTGCTTTCGTAATTCTTGATTATATTAGCGTTTGATCTTTTCAGCTCAATAATGAAGTTGTTAACCTCCTTGGGCTTATATCCTCTTGTAACCTTGGAAAAATCAAACACGTTTTCTTCTTCATCTATGTTATAATTTTTATCAAAAGCAGCCATAGTTAATCCTCCTTATGCAATATTATTATCTGCCTCGGCGATTTCCAAAACGTCGCCGCATTTAATGTTAAATTTTTCAGTCTCTTTGGAGTTTAATTCCAAAACCTTTTTTCCGCCCTTAACGGCTTTTTTGCATTTCCACGGAGGAACACTGTCAAAAATCGCCAGAATCTTGTTATCTTTATCTAATGTTATAACGTCAATATCAAAATGCATATTAAAGGTGTGAATCTGATTGCAGGGATCAAGCAGCAGCCCGTGCCCCTCAGGCATACTTCTGCGGTGCATAAGACCGAAAAATCGGGTAATAACCGTATTCGCATTTTCACACTCTTTACAAATAATTGTTTCGTTGTGCTTTATAACTAAATAATTTCTTTTCATATTATATGCTTATCCAAGGGTGTCCGCAACGCTCATTGCGGTAGGACCGAGAATTACAATAAACAGGGAAGGGAAGATGAAAAACATAGTCGGAATAGCAATAATGGTTGCTGCCTTGTTTCCTTTTTCCCTTGCTGTTTCAAGCCTTGTGTCACGAATCTGCTGAGCCTGAACCTTTAATACATTATTAATAGGTATACCAAGCTGTGTTGACTGAATAACAGCCGAAACGAAGGTTTTCAGCTCAGGAATATCCGTGCATTCGGAAAGCCTTTCAAGTGCCTGGTTTCTTGAAATACCCATCTGCATCTGGCGGAATACCGTCATAAGCTCATCTATGAATGCGCCGTCCATCTTCTCAATAACTTTAAGAAGAGCGCCGTCAAAGCTTAAACCTGCCTCCGTGCATACGCTGAGAAGGTCAAGAACATCGGGAAGCTGCTGCTTAATAGCGTTCTGATGTGATTTAACCATTGATTTCAGGAAGAAATCCGGAAGGAAGAAGGCAAGAACCACTCCTACTGCAATAATAGCAAAGGTGGTTAAAAAGTCTGCATTGAGAATAAGTGCAACGCCAATGGCTAAAACGGTAAAGATAATAGCAAAAGCAGTCTTAAAGAAATTATAGTTCTGATAGGTTGTGTGCATACCGCTCATACGGAGGAGCTGTTCGGTCTTATGAATCTTTTCAACCGTACGCTCGTTAACAACCTGACCGTTTCTTTCCTGTCTTTCTTTTCTTCTTGATTCAAATATGCCTGTAGCTTTTTCAATGAGAGGAGCAAAGAAACGCTGATAGAAGGATTTCTCAAGCTCCGAATCATCTATTTTAATCAATTCCTCTTCCTGAGTAATTGATTTAATCATTTTATTTTTTGCATCGTCTGCTTTACCGTGCTTTGTTAAAAGAATGACGCAAAGCACAAATGCCAGAAGACTGAAACTTATAACCAAAAAATTAATGATCATAAAGTTCACCTCAAAGTTTACATTTTAATGGTAATCATTTTTCTTATAACGATAAGACCGATAACTTCAAGTGCAATACCGACTCCAAGCGCGATCTTACCTGTAGAAGTAGTGAACATCGGGTCCATATAACCAGGGCTGGCAACGTTAAGAATAAGGGTGATTGCAACGGGCATTAAGCCAATGATTGTGCCCGTGGTTCTGCCGCTTGCGGTAATAGCCTTAACCTCTTTTTTTAATGCGGCTCTTTCCTTGATCGTTGTTGAAATAACGTTAAGAATATCGGATAAGTTACCGCCGGTTGTTCTCTGAACTGCAATAGCAACGGCAACGATTTTAAAGTCAGAGCTGTCAATTCGTCTGTTAATATGTTCCAGAGCGTCATCCAGGGAGTAACCCATATTAACCTCGTTAACCGCCCTGGCAAATTCCTCGCTGATCGGGGGATACATATCTCTTGAAATGGTGGCCATAGCCTGCTGAAGCGATAAACCTGAACGCAAGCTGCTTGACATAAGAAGCAATGCGTCGCCAAGCTGATCCTCGAACTGACTGGTTCTCTTGCTCTTTCGGAACTTCATATAAGCAAACGGGCTTACAAGACCGATTGCAGCAAGTAAAACAGGCACTACAGGGCTTGGTGAAAACAGCGCTGCAAGAGAGGAGGGGACGAACGCAACAACAATCCAAAGCGTTGCAAATTCCTCGGGTTTCATCATAATATCGGAGGCAAACAGCTCGTCAGCAAGCGCGCTGCCTATTCTTGAAATAATGCTTTTGCGCTGAACAAATTCATCGCTCTTGCGATTTGAACTAAATCCGCTGAAGCTTATTTTTGTTTTGCGCGATTTTTTTTCAAGAACCATTTCGTCACCAATACCGTTTCCGATAAGGTCCTTAACTCTGCCCTCAGTGCTTCGTTTAGCAGCGGTAGCATTTGTAGTTATAAAAAACGCAATAATTCCTGCAAGCAGTCCATAAACTGCCGCAACGAGAATCATCTTAAGTTGTAAACCAGTCATTATTAATCGTAACTCCGTTTTCTCTTATTTTTTCACAAGCTCTCGGAACAATACCGGTTGCAACAAATTCGCCGACGAATTTACCGTCTCTGTCAGTTTCACCGGAAGTAACATAGCGGAAGATATCCTGAATCTGGATAACGTCGCCTTCCATACCGGTGATTTCGGAAATTGCAGTAACCTTTCTTGTACCGTCGCGTAAACGGGACTGTTGAATAACAAGGTCAATAGCAGAGGCAATCTGGTCTCTGATTGCCTTTGAGGGAAGCTCTGTTCCGCTCATCATAACCATTGTTTCAAGACGCGACATACAGTCACGCGGGGAGTTAGCATGGGCTGTGGTAAGTGATCCGTCATGACCTGTGTTCATGGCCTGAAGCATATCAAGCGTTTCCTTGGAACGAACCTCACCAACGATAATGCGGTCAGGTCTCATACGAAGTGCGTTTACAACCAGATCACGAATTGTGATTGCGCCCTTGCCCTCAATGTTTCCCGGGCGGCTTTCAAGCGTAACAACGTGGTCCTGCTTAAGCTGAACCTCAGCAGAGTCCTCGATAGTAACAATTCTTTCATCGCCCGGTATGTAAGAGGAAAGAACGTTCAAAAGTGTAGTCTTTCCCGAACCGGTACCGCCGGATACAATTATATTAAGCTTACCCTTAACGCAAGCGTCAAGGAAATGAAGCATATTAGGAGTTAATGAACCAAATTCAATCAACTGCTTTGCAGTGATGGGGTCCTTGCCGAATTTACGGATTGTTAATACAGGACCAACAAGTGAAAGGGGAGGGATGATTGCATTAACACGAGAGCCGTCCTTAAGACGTGCGTCAACCATCGGACTCGCCTCATCAACGTGACGGCCAACCGCACTAACAATACGGTCAATGGTATTCATAAGGTGCTGGTTATCTCTGAAATGAACGTCTGTAAGAATAAGCTTACCTTTTCGCTCAACATAAACCTGGTTTGGTCCGTTAACCATAACCTCTGAATAATCGGCGCTGTCAATGAGCTCCTGAATTGGACCGTATCCTAATATATCATTAAATAATTCGGTAACGATTTTTGCTCTGTCCGGGCGGGGTACTGCATATTCATCCTTCGCAACCTCTTCGTTGAGAAATTGCTTCATGGTTTCCGGGTCAATATCCGAGCCCATTGAGGTTCCTGCCTGATTGAAGTTATTTACAACAGAAACGTGAATACGCTTTTTGACATCATCATATCTGTCATCGCGCTCAACGGTTTTTGCTTCATTGGTATTAGCCGCAGTAGCCGTTGCTACGGATGAAGTCGGGGCATTGCCCTCCATTCTGGATAAGAGTCCCATTAATTAACACCTCAAGAATTCAGAATTTATTTTGTAAGATTGCTTTTATCCTCAATAAGTGCGTCAACAAATCTTACGATATCTTTTGCAGTAGCTGAACGCGGTGCGCTTGAAACTATCGGGTTTCCGCTGTTAAGCGCGTTTTCGCATGCGTTTCTGTCTGCAACGATGGCTGCATAAGCCTTCTTTTGAATAAGGTTTTCAAAATCAGCAATTTTAATAAGGCTGCTTCTGTTTTTATTAACAACAAAGTTTGCTTTTTCCATAATGCGCATTGAATTGAGAATATTGAGAATATCCTTCATACCCTTCAGTGAAGAAAGGTTAAGGTTAACAATAAGCTCAATTTCATCGCAAACCTCAAGCGCGGTAAGAGTGGTTTCTGCATAATCGCAGCCAAGGTCAATCAAGATGTATTCAAAGTAAGGTCTTACGTTTTCAACGATTTTTCTGATATGCTCTGCTTCAACATAATCGCCGTATTCAGGGCTCTTTGGCGCGCAAAGCACGGAGAAGCCCGTAGGATGAAGCGCAACGGCTGAGTTAACCTTTTCAATGGAAATACCCTCGGGATCTCTTGCAAGCTCAACGATCGTATCCTTAGAGTCTATGTTAAAGAGGAGATTAATATCTCCGTGCTGAATATCAAAATCAAGCACGATAACCTTTTTACCCTGATTGGCAAGAGCAATAGCCGAGCTGGCAACGATTGAGCTTGTGCCGCAGCCGCCCTTTGTGCCGTAAAAAGCATAAACCTTTGAGCGAACTCTTCTTTCAATTTTAAGCTGACCCAAAAGCTTTTGCTCAAGTGCGTTAACTTCAATAATCTTGTCAGTGAAAGCCTGAGGCGCAATATCAAAATCAAGCACCTGTCTGATGCCAAGCTTTGCAGCCGTGTTAACAAGGTCAACGTTTACGTTATCAGTTACGATAACAACTGCGCAGCCCGTTGAGGTTTCCTTAATTCCTTCGATAAATCTATAGAAATCATCGTCTATATCGTTGCGGTCGATAGCGCAGATAAGAACATCGGGAAAGTAGCCCTCAATCTTCAGCTTTGATTCCTCTTTGAAATCGGAGTAACCAACGATAGCGATGTCCTCGCTGACAATCTTATTCTTAATTTTTACCTTATATTGTGTTTCTTCAGCAAGAATAACAACATTAATTCTTTCCATATATTCCATAGCCTTTCTGATAGATATCGTATCTCGCAACTTATATAACCTGTAGGGCAAACAAATCGTATTGCGAAAAATAATTGCCGTTGTGCGGTGCCCTTAACATGTATACTTATTTATATTATTGTGCAGGTGTAAGGTCAATTACAGAACCACCGGTTGCTCTTGGCTTAAGAACAAGCTTGTATTTTTGCCCGCCGTTTTCAATTTCAAAAAGCTGCTGAGCCTGTGCCTCGGTAACGATAAACGTTAATGTTGAATAATCGGTAATTTCCGAATTATTAGCTTCTGCAGTTTTGTTTGCAGTGTTGTTTGAAACCTTGAAGATTTCAAGATTGCTCATTGGAATAGTTGTTGTACCGCCGGAGTAAACGTAAATATCAACCTTATCGCCGACTGCTATATAGCCGTCGGCAGCATTTGTGCCGCTTGCTGCGATAGGATATGCAACGTAGCCTTCGGGAATTGTCAGCGAAAGGGTTGCGTCGTCGCTGTCAGAAGTGATAAGCTTGTGCTCTGTCAGCTGCTCGCCTTTAAATATTGCATAGCGAGTAACAGAATTAAGCGCATCCATTGTGGATGTAACGGCACCGTCTAAAATGTATGTATCAATATAATCCTGTTCAGCAAAATAAGTTGAAAAATTATCCGCCGTAATAGTTACGTTCTGAGGAACGTCTGCAATAGCCGTAACAACAGTTCTGCGTTTTGCATCGGTGAATGATGCGCGCTCGGAAACCTCGTTTGCAAATAAAAATGTTGCGAAGCCTGCAATGAGCGCAACGATTACTGCAAGTAAATAAACCTTTTTCATAAATATTACCTCTTAAAAATTTTTTTATATATTCAAAATGCTACGTGTACTCAGGGAGTAGTGGTTGTAGTAGTTGTAGCATTACTTTTTTCTATTTTAAATGTTGCGGAGGAAAAAACGACTCTCGTGTCTCCTCTGCAAATAGCATGCAGAACAAACGTCAGACAGGGCATATTGATTTTTACCTTAACACAAACCATTTCTGCCTGAGTAATCTGTTCAGGCTGAAGCTCACTTCCGCTGCTGCTCAGATAAATAACCTGAACGCCGTCGTCAGGAAGCATTTTATTCGGATTGAACAGATTGTTTCTTACAATTCTCGTAGCCTTTTCTTCAACCTCGGTAGTGCTCATCGTTTCACAGTCAACGCAAACTGCTCTTGCCGCTTCTCTGGATGCATTATCAACATTAAGCTGATTATAGAACAACCAACCGAAATCAAGAATTCCGCAAAGTATCATAAGAATCAGGGGCAAAACGATTGCAAATTCAAGCAACGCCTGACCTTCTTCACTTTTCACTTTTTTTCTTATTAATGTTTTTAACATATCAAACACCTTTGGCAGAAAAAAACAAATCTTTATACACTACTTGAAAAGATTGTCTTATTTCCGGGTAAAAATAGTCGGAAAAAATAAGCTTTTCCAAAATAACCGCGACTAAGCCTCGGTTAAATAAAGACGGCGTGGGTTGCCCCACGCCGTCCCCGTTTGTACAAATTAAATATTAATTTGTAGAAAAATTATTCTAATAAATTAGATAATCTTAGCCAATCTGATCAAGATTGTCGTTAACCTTCGAGAATGCGTTCCTGATCTTGCCCTTCATTGCGAAAAGAATAACGATAGCAGCAATAGCGATAGCGCCGATGATGATAGCGTACTCGATCATGCCCTGTCCGTCCTCATCCTTTAAGAATGACATAAACTTGTTCATTGGTTTTTTCCTCCTTCTTAAAAAAATTATTTTATCAGATTAATGATATCCGATATGATATGTAATCCGCACGAATGCGGGGATTACCTAAAAATTCATCTGCCCTTGAAGTATAGGGAACAGCAGCGTAGCAACAGCGCCGATTGCAAATGACGGTCCCATGGGAGCCTTTGTTTTTAATCCGCCTTTTTTTGTGATCAAAAGGATGATTAAATATACAAGCATTATTAACGCCATAATAAGCATTGCCTGAACATATCCTACGATACCAAGCGAAAAGCCGATAACTGCGCTAAGCTTTATATCGCCGTTTCCGATATAAACGCCGAATCTGCTGGGGATTATATAAAGTATAAATCCTCCGACGATTCCGATAAGAGCATATATCAGGTTCGATTTGATATCTGAATAGCTTTTGTTGATAATCGGCTCGGCAATGTCTTTAACTAATGAAGAAACCAATAAAGTGAGCAGAAGCTCATTCGGAATTCTTCTTATAGCCAAATCAACTGCAGCTATATTATAAACACAGAAAATAAAAACTGCGGCATATATCAAAGCAACTATATTACTGCACCTGAATACTGCAAGAACATAAACACACGCAAAAGAAATAATCCAAATACAGGGAACCCATTTCTTTTCCAGGAGAGAAGGGTTAAACTCCTTTAACTCGGGGATTTTTTCAACCCTGCTTTCAATCTGCTTCTTTGCAATGCGCAGGGAGAAAAAACCAGCAATCAATCCCAGCACTGCAAAAACGGAAGCAGTTAACAAATTGAACATGAAAGCAAACTCCAAATAACTAATTATAATTGTTTTAATTTCATATATAATTCTATCATTTAAGAACGATTTTGACAATTAATATTATTCACAAAAAATTCATAATTAAATTGTTTAAAATGCACAAAAAACTGTTGTTTTTTTATTTGTTTTTTTATTGCCTTGATTATTCTTTTTTTTAGTGATAGAGTAGTATTTAACTAATTTAACACAGGTGAAAAAATGGAAAATTCATCAAATTTTGTTGTAAAAAAAATTAATGTTAACAAAATGCCGAAAGTGTTAAAAATCATTTTCTGGCTTTTGCCGCTCGTACTGTTTTTATCGTTCATAAGTCATATTCTTGATAATGATTTTTATTTTCTTTATCCGACAGGTGAATACATTGTTAATAACGGCTTTCCCTTCAAGGATTTTCTTTCCTGGCATAATAATATGGATATCATCGTTCAGCAGTGGCTTTCAACAATAGTTTTCTATTATGCTTATCATTATTTGGGAATTGCAGGATTGGCAGCACTGATGTGCGTTTGCGCTATCACGCTTTATTCTCTCTACTATAAATTGTTATATTCTGTAACCGATAATTATTTTATTTCGTTGGTGTTTTCGACAGTTTCGCTATTCATTATCAGTGTTGCATATATTATTACAAGACCGCAAATTTTTACTTTTAATCTTATCGTTCTTGAGCTTGTAGCACTTGAATTGTTTATTAAAAAGAATAAAATCGGCTATTTATTTATTATTCCGATTATATCTGTTTTGCTTGTTAATTTCCATTCGGCAATGTGGATGATGATTTTTGTTTTTATGCTTCCGTATTTTGCCCAGTCATTGCCTGTTAAATTTGGCAAATTCAAGCAGAAACCTTGTTGCAGCTTCTTTAAATTGCTTTTAACTGCCGCCGTTGCCTTTACGGTTGGCCTTATAAATCCGTACGGAATAAAAGCAATGTTTTATATATTTTCATCATACGGTATATCTTCAATTAACGATTATATTAATGAAATGTTACCCGTGACGATTGCGTCTTATGACGGGAAATTCTTATTTGCCTTGCTTCTCGTAACGTTCTATCTGTTTAATAAGTATAAAAAAGGTAAATTTGAACTAAGATTTGTTTTGCTTGCACTGGGCACTTTTGTTCTTGCGCTGTCGTCCGGAAAGAGTCTTCCTTATTTCTATATTTCGTTCGGTTTATTGTGCGCTTCTTATTTTAAGGATTTTTCGTTTGAGTTTAAATTTGATAAACCGGATAAGAATGAAAAGGTTAATTGGAAAAAGATTTTGGCTCTTTTTGCAGTGCTTGCACTTGTGTGTGCCGGAGCATTTGCTTTTAGCAGCGACGATAACACGAATGAATCAAATTCAAGCAACAGCATTGAAGCTAAGCAACTCTCTATGGAAAATGACCTTGATGTAATTATAGACTATCTTAACACTCATGATACAGACGGCATGGTTCTTTTCAATAGCTTTAACTGCGGGCAGTATCTTGAATTCAACGGCATTCCCGCATTCATTGACGGCCGTGCCGAGCTGTTTTTTGAAAGAAATAATCACGAGGCTGATTATTTTGAAGACCTTTACGGTTTTGAAAAGGGAACGATATATTATTCCGATTTCATTGATAAATATGACTTTACCCATTTAATCGTTCAGCAATCTAAACCTATTGTATATAAGGCCTTGCTTAATGATGATTGCTTCGAAGAAATCATTCGCGGTGATGAATATTCACTTTTTATAAGAAAATAAGGGGCGTTTATGAAATCAATCAGTATTAACGATATTCCGAAAAAGTATAAATATCTGTCCGTTATTCTATTCGCTCTTCTCTTTTTGCTTATCCCGAGAGAGCCGGACTCGGATTTTTATTTTCTGTATAAGACGGGCGAATACGTTGCGGCAAACGGCTTTCCTGTAAAGGACTTTTTATCTTGGCACGCTAATATGGACATCATCGTTCAGCAATGGCTGTTTGACGTGTTTCTTTATTACGTCTATACCTTGCTCGGCAAGCTTGGCGTTATATTATATCAGTATGTGATTTTTGTCCTGATAACGCTTGCGTTTTTCATTCTTATTAAAAAAGTCAGCAAAAACGGCTTCGTAGCTTTTCTTGCAACCTTTGTCTTATCTTCATTTCTTGCTGCCGAATTCATAACCTGCAGACCTCAGTGCTTCACTTATCTGCTGTTAATCCTTGAGCTTCTTGTTCTTGAAAAGTATGTTGAAAGCAAAAAAGCCTCATATCTGCTGCTTTTGCCGCTGATTTCGGCTTTGCTCATAAATCTGCACGCCTCAATGTGGCTGATGGTGCTGCTGTTTATGCTTCCGTATCTTATTCAGTCAGTTCCGATAAAGCTCGGAAAAATCAGGCAGACCCCTTGCTGCAGCTTCCTTTGGCTGTTTGCCGCTTTTGCCGCATCGCTCTGTGCAGGCTTTGTAAATCCTTACGGAATAAAGGCAATGCTTTATCTGTTTTCCTCTTACGGTGTTCAGGAGATAAATATAGGCATAACGGAAATGAACCCCGTCGGATGGAACTCCGTCGGCGGCAAGCTGCTAATCTGCTTCGTCTTTGCTTCGGCGTTTCTTCTGATATTTAACAGGAAGGGAAAAAACGAGCTTCGCTTTATTCTGCTTTCAGTCGGAACGGCTTATATCGGGCTTTCGTCATTAAAGGGCTACCCTTATTTCCTGATAGCCGTGCTGCTTGCGCTGGCTTACTCTTATAAGGATTTTACCTTTAACGTAAGGCTTTCGGAGAAAAAGGCGGATAAAAAAACGCTGACAATCAGAATCGTTTCAAGCTGCGTTCTCGTTGCATTAATCTGTGCTCTCGGTGCTCTGCAGTTCGGCGTAATTAAGCTTTCCGACGATAATGAATATCCGATTGAGGAAAGCCTCGAGCCCGTTGTTGCCGAGCTTAAAGAAATCTGCAATGAGGAAACAATCCTTTATAACGGCTTCAACGAAGGCGCATTTCTTGAATATAACGGAATACCTGCATTTATTGATGCAAGGGCTGAATTATTCCTTAAATCAAATAATCATGAAGAGGATTATTTCACGGATTATTATAACATTGCTTTTGCAAAGGTTTATTATAAGGATTTCGTAGACAAGTATGACTTCAATTGCCTTCTTGTTTCTAAATACACGGAGAAGTATCTATATAATTCTCTTATAAACGATTCGGATTTTACGGTCGTTTATTCGGAAGGCGAGTATGCAATATTCACAAGATAATAAAAACAGGCTCCCGAGGCTGATGCTTCGGGAGCTTTTCCGCTTAAGCTTATTTTTTTAATTCAACTATTTCCTTATAATTCTTTTCAGCGGCTTTGACAAGAGCCTCGGGCGAATTAATCAGCGTTTTGTCGTAGCACTGGCTGATTGCCTGCGTGAGACCCAGCGCGATGAAAAACAAAATAATCTGCTTCGGCGAATTGAATATGTAATCCGTCAAGCCGAAAAGCAAAAGCAACAGCAGGCTGGTAAACACGCAGAAAACCAAGTCGAATTTTTTGCCGTTGTTTGCATTGATTTCAAGCAGCTTGCCGAATGCGCAAAGAATAATAACGGCAAGCAGAATAATGCCGATTATTCCGAGCTCTGCCCAGATTTCAAACACAAAATTGTGCGAATGCGGCTTGTTAAGCGAGTAAAGCTCTTTAAGAATTTTGCCCGTGCTTTCACATCCGAAGCCCATTCCGATAATAAATGCCTTTGCGTGGTGGGTTATGTAATCAAAAATCGCGCTCCATATTTTAAGATGGTTTGCAGAGGATTCCTTTGCCGCAATGTTGTTTGCAACAGCGGATTCCTTTGCCGCAATTTTGCTGCCCTTGATTGCAAATAATCCGTAACGCGTCATTATGGACGGAATGATAATGGAAAAGGTCGGAACAAAGATTACAAGCAGCTCCTTTGCGTGGCGCTTTGCAAGGATGATAAACATAAATATCCATCCTGCAAGCGCAATAACGCAGCCCGCTCTCGTAAGCGTTGAGCTGATTCCTGCGCTGATTAAAAGGTTAATTGCAAAATATGCAATCTTGTTTTTCCTGTTTTTTGCGTTAAGAAAAAGATATATCGAAATAGGGTAGGAGAAAACCATATATGTGGCAAGCAGATTCGGGTTTGAATAAAATGCGCTTGCCCTGTTTTTAAAGGTGTTAGTTTTAATCGCAAACGGCAGCCAGGTGTAAACTGCCTTGTCCATAGCCTTGTATATCGGAGTAACGAGGACTGCGGATTTCGGGAGCAGTCCTGCTTTATTCAGCGCAAAGGAGCAAACCTGAAGCATTCCCACTCCGCCGTTTATTGCAGCGCTTACCGATATGGTTTTAAGAACGGTGTCAATCTTTTTTCTTGAATTTGCAAGGTGATATATCATAACCTGCACAAGAAACATACCCCACCATAATCCTGCAACGCCGAGCGTATCCAGCTTGGTGTTTGACCATATGGCGCTGACAAGCGCAAGCGTCATAAACGCCATTTCAAGCTTGCCGATTGTGCCAACGTAAGCCTTTTTGCCTTCTCTTGACCATTGCAGCTTGAAAACTATAAAGCCTGCAAATAATATGAAGGGGCTTACGTATTCAGGCAAAATAGGAAAAAGAAAAACTATCGCCAGAAGCCATATCCATCCCGGATTGCTCTTATATTCATTTTTCAGTTTTTTAAGATTTGCGCTCATAAAGCACCCCGAAAAATGTAAATGTAAATTACAGTTTTTTAACTGGATTAATAATACACTATTTTTTTTCTCATTTCAACAACTATTTTATTAAAGCAATCGGCAAATATATTATTTTAAAAATATATAATTATTTTTGTTGAAAAATGATTGCTTTTAGTGTATAATATTGCGGAACTTTAAAATAAACGATTAGGAGTTGTTTAGTAATGAGCGAAAAAGATAATGAAAAAAATATCTTAAATAAGCTTACGGACGAAAGCACGGACGACGTTGAAACCTCTTCTGCGGCTGCTTCTGAAAAAGCAGAGGAAAGCGAATGGGAATTTGCTTCCGCCCCCTCGCTTGATACTGAGTTTTTAACCGATATCGGCGGCGATGACGTCACTGTTGCAATTGATTCGGATGCCGCTTCAGCGGAAAACGCTGAGGAGAAAAAGCCCGAAAGTGAAAAAAAGGACGATGATGATAACATCAAGCTTTCAAAAAAGGCTGTTAAAATCGGAGCCTGCGCTTTCGTTGCGCTCATCGTTATTGCCGTCCTTGCGTTTTTCGGCATTAAGTATTACACCACACCGAACAGCGACGAGAAGATGAACCCGGGAAATATCGCGCTTAGAATCGGTGACACCGATGTTTCAATCGGTATGTATAATTATTATTATGACAGCATCGTATATGAGTATACATATTATGCAAATTACGGCTATTATGACCTTGACACAACCACTGATTTCGCAACCCAGTTCACAAAGGATGATGACGGTAACGAAATTTCCTGGCTTGATTTCTTTGAGCAGCAAACAAAGGAAAGGCTTAAGCTCAATATTTATTATTATGAGCAGGGCGTTAAGGCAGGCATTGAGCTTACTGACGAGCAGAAATCCAATATTGATTCTCAGATTTCAAATCTTGCAACCACGGCAGCACAGTCAGGTCAGAGCATAAACGAGTATATTGCAGATAACTACGGTGAATATTGCGGTGAGGCAACCCTTCGCAAATTCCTTGAGCAGTATTATATTGCGGGCACTTATTATTATCAGTCACAAATAACCAACAGACCCACCGAGGAAGAGGTTAACGCTTATTTCTCAGAGCATGAGGCTGATTATGAATCCGTTTCCTTTGCAATTCTTGAGATGCCGTATGACACCTCTGATGAAACCACAAAGGCTGCGGCAGTTCAGAGCGCACAGGATATCAGCGAAACGCTGACCGACCTTCAGGCTATGAAGGATGCAATCCCCGTTGTAAGCGCGGAATTAATTCAGCAGTATATTTCTCTCGGTTATTTTGAAACCGAGGAGGACGCTATTGAGAGCCTTGCGGAATCGCAGGAATTCACCCAAACTAAATCGGAAATTGAAAGCACCTTCTCAGCTGAAATTTCAGATTGGCTTATGAACAGCGAAACTGCCGTGAATTCAACTATGGTTTATCCGAATGAGGACAGCGGTATCATCTATATCATAATGAAAACGGCAGAGCCGATTCTTGATGATACAGAGGTTTATTCGGTACGTCATATTCTGATTATGCCGAAGAGCGACGATACGGCAACCGAGGACGCGACAACCGAGGATACGGAAACAGCAGATACGGAAACAGCAGATACGGAAACCGATACGGATACTGAGTCAACCGAAAGCACCGAGATTTCAGAGGAAGCCTGGAATGCCGCTTATGAGGATGCACAGTCAATTCTCGATGAGTATAATAACGGCGAAAAAACCGAGCTTTCCTTTGCGCTCCTTGCAGAGGCAAACAGTGAGGATACGGGCTCAACGTCAGCAGGGCAGAACGGCTATTACGGCGGTGGCTACGAGGGCATAACTCTCGGCCAGATGGTTTCTCAGTTTGAAGACTGGGCAACAGACGACAGCAGACGTTTCGGCGATGTTGAAATCGTAAAGAGCGACTACGGCTACCATATTATGTATTTCATTTTTGACGGCGCTCAGTATCTCTATAACGCACAGCAGGATTGTGCAACTGCCAAGGAAAATGAAGTGCTTGACGGCGTAAAGGTTAAGGAAAAGGCTGGCTTCAAAAAGGTTAAAACCGCCACTCCCGGCGATAAGTCGGTAGCTGTTGCAAGCAGCGGTCAGTAAAGATTATTTTCAAAAAATAAATTTACACTTGTATTATTGAAGCGTTTAGTGTAAAATAATTTGGTAAAATTTTGTTGTTATATAAAGGAAGTAAGAATATGGCAAAGAAAGAAGTTAATGAGGATATTCTCTCAGGCGGTTCAATTTCCGAAGGCGGAAAGAAAAAGGCTGAGAAAGCCCCCAAGAAGTCAAAGGCAAAGAAAAGCAAAATAAGCATTTCCAAAAATGCAGTAAAGGCAATTAAATCAGCCGTTGCATGCATCGTCGTTGTTGCGCTGCTCGTTGCATACGTAGGCACGGGCACTGTTCGCAAGGGCTTTATGCACTCAACCCTGCAGTGGACCACAGCGATTCCTGCGGTTTCGGTTAAGAGCGATGATGGCGATAAAATCACTGTTTCCGTTGCAACCTTCAATTATTATTTTGCTATGCAGTATAATAATATCAGGTCAATGCAGTCAACCTATGAGCAGTACGGTCTTAGTCTTGCGGATAATAATCTTGACGTTGACCTTGATAAATCCCTCTCAAGCCAGACCACGACTAATGATGACGGCGAAACCGTTACCTGGCTTGAATACCTCTATGAGGAAGCTCTTGAATCCATTAAGAATACCTATATTTATTATAATGAGGCCGTTAAGGCAAACGGCGGCACGGACCCCGAAATTACCGAGGAGCAGCAGACTGAGCTTAACGACACAATCAATCAGTATAAGGAAACCGCAAACGGCTATGGCTTCACGGTTTCAGGCTATTTCGTTCAGGCGTTCGGTAAGGGCGTAACCGAAAAGGTATTCCGCCGTGAGGCAACCCGTTCATACATCGCACAGAATTATCAGGATCAGCTTAAAGAGCAGTATTCAAATACTGAATACTCGGATGAAGATTACGATGCATATAAGACCGAGCATCAGTCAGAGCTTGAGATGGTTAGCCTCAGAATTTTTGAGGCTGCAAACGAGGATGAGGCAAAGGCATTCTATAGTGAGCTTAAGGCAGACGGCTCAAACTTCACAGACCTTTGCGTAAAGTATTCCGAATCCGATTACGATAAGGCTTATTATGCAGATGCTAATGCTTCAACCAAGCTTTATGCAACCAGAAGCTCCCTTCAGAGCGGCGGCTACGCAATCACAACCGAAACGACTGACGAGGAGTCGGGCGAGAGCACTAACGAAGGTCTTGACTGGATTTTCAGCTCAGACCGTTCTACGGGAGACACCAATCAGGTTTCAACCTCAGTTGTATATATGATTGCACCCGTAGCTATACCCGACGTTGAAACTGTTAACGTTCGTCATATTCTTATAGCTCCCGAAACTGATGACGAAAGCACCTCTGCTAAGGATGCAACAACCGAGCAGTGGGCAGCGGCTCTTGAAAAGGCTCAGAGCATTCTTGACCAGTTCAATTCAGGCGATGGCACTGAAGAGGATTTCGCTGCACTTGCCACTGAGAATTCAACTGATACCGGCTCATCTTCAAACGGCGGTCTTTATGAGAATGTAACTCCCGGTCAGATGGTGGATACCTTTAATAACTGGTGCTTTGAGGACGGCAGAAATACGGGCGATACGGCAATTGTTCAGACTGAATACGGCTATCATATTATGTATTTCGTAGGTCAGTCGGGTATGCCCGTATGGCAGTACACCGCTCAGCAGGCGCTTGCTTCCGCAGATTCTTCAACCTATGCAGATACGCTTGCAGAAAAGTATACCGTAAGCTTCAATTGGTTTGGCAAGTTCTATATCGAAAAGGATACGGATATTGACCATTAATTAGTTTTAAAAGAGGGTTGCAATGCAGCCCTCTTTTGTTTTAAAATAGTAGTATGATTTCAGGAAAGGAGTGTGCTTATGTCTGAAAAAAGCGATGTTGAAATGCTAAAGCAGCAGGTTTCAAAGCTTATGGCTGCGCTTGAGGATGCCAAATTTGAATGTCAAAGGCTTGAAATAGTCAATGCAAATCTCGATTTTCGTCTCAGGGAAGCGGAAAGAGAGCTGAATCGGAATATAGCTTCACTCCAACGCCTTGAAGAGGAAAATGAAAGATTAAAAAGTAATCGGTAATAATTATGGAATATAAATTAAATTCAAATCAGTTAAGAGAATACGCTCCTCAGCTTAAGGCGGGAGACAGGGTTGTCCTTTCGGGCAGAGTTTATACCTCGCGCGATGCGGCGCACAAAAGAATTGTTGCCGCAATCGAAAACGGCGAGCCCTTGCCCTATGACCTTAAGGATGCTTCAATATATTATGCGGGTCCCACTCCTGCGCCCGAAGGGCTTGCAGTCGGTGCCTGCGGTCCCACCACCTCAAGCAGAATGGATGTTTTTGCGCCCCTGCTGCTTGATAAGGGCGTCGTTTGTATGATAGGCAAGGGGGAGCGCAATGAGGAGGTGTGCGAGGCTATCAGGCGCAATAAAGCCGTCTATCTCTGCGCTATCGGCGGCGCGGGCGCGCTTGCTTCAAAGTGCATTAAGTCCTGCAAGGTTATTGCTTATGACGATTTGGGCTGCGAATCCGTCAAAGCCCTTGAATTTGAAAGCTTTCCGCTCACCGTCGCAATTGATTGCAACGGAGGGAATATATTTGAAAGATAAATCGGAGTTTGGCGGGGCGTTTCAGGAAGAATGAACGCATACAATTGTAGGGGACGGCGACCCCGACGTCCCGCGCGCTGCGAGCCCGATTAATTGACCGAGGCGCAGCCG
>CAJOJV010000030.1:22292-79345 GCA_905234995.1 uncultured Eubacterium sp.
TCCCCCACAGGGGGAAATGTCGCAAAGCGACAAAAGGGGAACGAAGTCGTCGTCCCCTACGATGTGTTCCTGTTACGCCCCGACAAATCCCAATTTGTCTATTCAACTCTCCTTCGTATATCATCCAAAACATTCTTTTCAATTCTTGAAACGTAGCTTCTGCTTATATTCAGCCGCTTTGCAACCTCTCTTTGCGTAAGCGGCTTTTTGTTATTCAGTCCGTACCGCAGAATAATTATCTCTTTTTCGCGCTCGACATTAAGTCCGCTGATGATTTTTGAAACCTTTTCCCACCTGATTTTGTTTTCAAGCTCCTCGGCTAAATCCCTGTTGTCGCTTATTGTGTCCTGCAGCGTAAGCGGGTTTCCGTCCTTGTCGCTTTCAAGCGAGTCGCCGAGATATACGTCGTTTGCGCTTTTTCTCAGGCAGTATTTCATTTTCTATGCGTACCCGACGGATAAAAATCCTCGTTATCATCAGGGTTTTCAGGCATTTTTACTATCTTTGACAGACTGTCGTCATATTCGCCGCCGAAGAATACAATATACGCATATTCGCCGTCCCAAATAACTTCATTTACAAAGGCGCGAATAGCCAGCCGCTTCTGCTCAATGCTCAAACTGTCAACATTGTTTGCAAAGTGCTTAATTAAATCCTTCATCATTTCTTTAAATTGAGGGCGGTCGAGGTTCTTACCGCTGAAGCCTTCGTCCTCAAAAACGATTGCCTTTTCCGCTTCCTCCTCACCAAAATGCATTTTCAGGTAATCGCGGCACATTTCAATCTGGTTTTCAACCATTCACCCTTGCCGGTAAATTTTGATTTACGGGAATAAATTGCAAATACCTTATCCATAAAGCACCACCAAAATATAATATGCTACTTTCTGTTTAACATAATAAGAGTCAAATTCAAGTGATTTATTCAAAACTCAAAACAAGGTCCCAAAAATCAGTCACAGTACCGTTGCAACAACCTCGCTGGGTATAAAAACTTAACAAGGCTCTTTAAATAATTTTAGAAAAACAATAATAAAACCCTTAAAAATCTACATCATTCAAAAAATGATTTGTAATTTATTTTCGGGGTGGTATAATGCAGGGCAGTCTATCACAAGCCGATTACAAATAATTCTTACCTAAAAAAGCGATTTGTTGGACATTTGTTGGACACAATGCTATACTATAGATATAGTAATCTAAAAAAGGACTAATTGTATGACTGAATACATTATTTTAATCCCTCTTGCAACTTTGATATTAGGCTTAGCGCCTATTGTGGCACGTGACAACTATCTTAATAAAAATCAAAAGAACATCATGTTTGCAATCGTCGGTCTTATCGGAGCACTGGTGCTTCAGAATGTTGCGGATTATATACTGCAAACGGTAGTATTAGCACCGTATATCAGAACGCTTGTAAGTATATTCGGTTACGCTGTTCGCCCTGTAATTATTGTTCTGTTCTGCAAGTTAGTAAAACCAAATGGTAAAAATGCTTTCGCATGGGTTATGGTCGCAGTAAATGCAGCCGTGTATCTTACGGCAACATTTTCGCACTTTGCTTTTTATATTGATGAAAACAACCATTTTCATGGCGGTGTATTCTATTTCAGTAAAACCGCTTTCGTCGTCAGCTTTGCATTGCTTTTTCATTTGATTTATTTCGTGGTCAGTGAATATCGCAAGAAAAAGACGTGGATTTGGATACCGATTGTTAATATTATATTGATTATCATTGCGTCGATTCTTGACATATCGCCTGCTTACGTTGATTTTCCTGTAAGCTATGTTACCATTTTTGCTGTATGCTGCAGCCTTTTCTATTATATCTGGCTGCACCTTGAATTCGTTAAGGAACACGAAAACGCGCTCAAAGCAGAGCAACGAATTAAAATAATGATGTCGCAAATTCAGCCGCATTTTCTGTATAACACGCTGTCCACCATTCAGGCGCTTTGCATTACCGACCCCGATAAAGCGGCGAGGGTAACGGAGCAGTTCGGAACGTATTTAAGGCGCAATCTTGATTCATTGAACGATATGGATTTAATTCCGCTTAACAAAGAACTTGAACACACAAAGGTATACGCAGAAATTGAAATGGTGCGTTTTCCTAAAATCTCGGTTGAGTATGACATTCAGGCGGAGGACTTTTTTCTTCCTGCGCTGACTATTCAGCCGCTTGTTGAAAATGCCATCCGCCATGGAGTTCGCAGCCGTGAACACGGCTTGGTAAACATCGCCACAAGAGAGGACAACGGAATTTATATAGTAATTATCAGTGATAACGGGATAGGCTTTAAGGCGGATAATGCCGACAGTACAGAAGGCAGCCATATCGGTATTGCAAACGTAAAAGAGAGAATAAGCACAATGTGCAAAGGAACGCTGGATATTGACAGCCGTATTGACGAAGGAACAACAATCACGATAACCATTCCTAAAGAGGAGAAAATATGAGAGTAATTTGCGTAGATGACGAACATTTAGTACTTAACTTGGTTGTGTATCTTTGTGAACAGTTACCTGAGATTGACGAGGTTAAGGGTTTTACAGAGTCAAAAAAAGCTCTTGAATGGCTGCAAACCAATAAAGCCGACCTTGCTATTCTTGATATTGATATGCCCGTCATTGACGGAATAAGTCTTGCCATAAGAATTAAGCGGGAGCAACCGACTGTTTCGGTTATATTTTTGACAGGCTATTCAAAATACGCTGTTGAAGCGTTTAAAATGCACGCGCAGGGTTATTTGTTGAAGCCTGTTAATAAGGAAATGCTGCAAGCGGAAATCAGATATGCTATGTCCTCAAAGGCAGTGCCTAAGGAAACAAAAATATACGTAAAGACCTTTGGCGAGTTTGAAATATTTGTTGACGGCAAGCCCGTGCATTTTGCCCGTTCAAAGTCTAAAGAACTGCTTGCTTTTCTGATAGACGCCAATGGAGCAAACGTATCAAGGGCAACTGCGTTTTCAGCACTGTATGAGGATATATTCTATGACAGAAAAATGCAAAAGCAGTTTGACGTCATTGTGCGCAGTCTCAGGGAGTCACTTAATGTAAGCGGTGCCGGAGAAATATTTGAAATAAAATCGGGTATGATGCGTCTCAATACAGATTTATTTGATTGCGATTTATACCGTTTACTAAACGGCAACGTAGACGCAATTAATGAATTTCGCGGGGAATATATGAACGCTTATTCGTGGGCTAACATTACAGAGGCAAGCATTACAACTAAGTACGGAAAAGAATAAAAATTTAAAACTATATCATTTTGTTGGACATTTGTTGGGGACGTTTGCGACCGCTCGCAGTGCGAGATTAAGGGAGCAATAAGGAGTGGTAGCGGTCAAAATTTGTCGGCGCTGCAAGCCTAAACAAATTTTGGGCACCGCAACAGGATATACGTAGTTTTTTCGTAGCACTTTAATGTTTGTTGGATATTTGTTGGACACAACACTTTATAATATAAAAAAATCAATAAAAAAGGAGTATCTATTATGAGCAAAAAAGTAAAAACAGTGATAGCCGTTATGGTAGCCGTTATTGTAGTCCTTGCGGGTTCGCTGGTTTACGTCAGCACGGACTCGCAAAAGAAGATTGCAGTGGCTAACGCAAAGTATCAGGACGTAGTGGATAACTACAAGTTGTACAAGAACATTATCTCTCAGGACGAGGTTGAGCAGACCCTGTTTGGTCAGCCTATTTCAACCGAGCGTGACGGCGAGTACAGAATCGGTATTAAAACCGCTATTGACGGCGATTACCATGCTGAGCTCACCGTTTATCAGGCAAAGGGCGGCAAGTATGAAAAGCAATTCACCTGCGAAGCGCTCGTCGGTAAAAATGGTCCCGGTAAGCAGTCCGAGGGCGATACAAAAACTCCGCTCGGCACTTGGGAAGTAGGCGAGGCTTACGGCATTAAGGACGACCCCGGCAGCAAAATTCCGTTTACCAAGGTTACGGACGATATGTACTGGTGTGCAACCGGCTCAAACGGCAAAAAGTACAACACTCTGCTTAATAAAAAAGATGACCCTGATAACGATTATTCCGAGGATGAGCACCTTATGGATTACCCGATAAGATATGCTTATTTCCTTGATATGGGCTACAACAAGGCAGGCGCGCCGTATGCAGGCAACGCAATTTTCCTTCACTGCTGGAAAGAGCCTGATTATCCTACGGGCGGCTGTGTTGCAGTATCTGAAGAAGATATGGTAAAAATCCTTCAGACAATTACTCCCGGCACAACGGTAACGGTTTATTAATATGAAAAAAGTTTTATTAGTCAGTGCCTGCGCAAGACCTGATTCAAGGACTTATGCGCTTGCAAAGAAAGCGGCAAGCCTCATGAATGCAGATTACAACGTTATTCATTTGTATAACGAAAATCTACAGCCTCTTGATTATTACAACCTTTCAAAGCGGGAAGAATTTATTCAGCAAAACGATTTCAGCGATGATATGTTCCGCTTTGCTAAGGAATTTGCCGAGGCAAATGAAATAGTCATTGCCGCCCCATACTGGGATTTATCCTTCCCATCAATCTTAAAGTGTTATTTTGAGGCAATTTGCGTAAACGGTCTTACGTTCAAATATGGCGAAAACGGGAGGGTAATCCCTCTTTGCAAGTGCAAAAGATTAATATACGTTACCACTGCAGGCGGATATATAGGCGAAAACAATCACGGCTATGAATACATTAAGGCGCTTTGTCATAACCTTTTGGGGATTGAAAGCATGGCTTGTATTTCCGCCGAAGGACTGGATATTATCGGCAATAATATTGAGGAAATTCTCATTAATGCCGAAAAAAATATAAAAAACCTAATTAAAAAAGGAAAATGAAAAATGCAAAAGATTACAAAATTATTATTCCCGATTATTGCAATTATCATGGGAATTATTGCTATCGTCAGCGGCGTACATAAAATGGTGACGAAGGACCTGTACGATTCAACCGTAACGGCTACTGTTGTAGACGTTCAGGAGGAATGGGACCACACAGGCGAGGACAGCGAGCTTGTTTACCACGTTTATATTGACTATGAGGTTGACGGCGTTAAGTACGAGCACGTTGAATCACCCGAATCTGACAGCACTATGCAGGTTGGCGATAAAATTGAGCTATTATATCAGTCAAAGGACCCATCAAAAATCTCAGGTAAGAATATAACGGGCAACTCCGTAATTATGATAGTTATCGGCGCAGTCGTTGCAATCGGAGGAATTATTGCAGAAATCAGAGCGTTAATAAGAAAATAATACATAAAGGAGTGTTTTTATGAATTACAAAATTGAAGGCGGCAATCTTCCCGTACTTCTAGTTCAGCTTGAAGCAGGGGAGGAAATGAAGTGCGAAGGCGGCTCAATGAGCTGGATGGACGACGAAATTGAAATGAAAACGCAGGGCGGCGGCATCGGCAAGATGTTCGGTAAGATGTTCACGGGCGAAAGTATGTTCAGCAACGTATACCATGCTAATAAGGCAGGCGAAATCGCTTTTGCATCCTCCTTCCCGGGCTCAATAAGAGCGATTGAGGTAACTCCCGACAAGCCCGTTATTGCACAAAAAAGCGCTTTTCTTGCAAGCTACGGCGATATTGATATTTCCGTATTCTTCCAGAAAAAACTCAAATCAGGTCTTTTCGGCGGCGAGGGCTTTTTAATGCAGAAGTTCAGCGGCAACGGTATTGTATTTATTGAGATTGACGGCTCTGCTGTGGAATATGACATTCCCGCAGGCGACTGCAAAATCATTGACACGGGCTACCTTGCAGCGATGGACGCTTCCTGCTCTATTGATACAAGAACGGTTAAGGGCGTTAAAAACGTGCTCTTTGGCGGTGAAGGACTTTTCAACACGGTTGTAAAAGGCCCCGGTCACATTATCGTTCAGACAATGCCTATTCAGAAAACCGCTATGGCAATTGATCCGTTCATTACCAAAACCACAACTACAACAAGCAACTAAAACAAGCAGTTTAATTTGGATGTATTAAATTATGAAAAAGTTTTATCAATTGTGATGGCAATGCTCGTTTCGTGCTTTGCAATCAGCACGGGCGCTATGGCTGCAGTAATCCCCACCATTAAGGATGGCGGTGAGAGTGTTCCCGTTACCTATCCGAAAAACGGTTTGGATGAAAAATCCGTTAAGATAGCAAATTCGTTCCCGAAGCAACGGGCTGGTATGAATTTGAGTGCGACGCGCTCTATACAAATTCTTCTTCATCTGCTGAAGATATCCCCGCGGTGTATTCGCAGTTGATTTAGAGGAAACGGATTATACGGAAACGCAGGGAATGTGCTTTTTCCTTGACACAACAAAACTAAGCGATGAGATGAAGGCGGAATATAAGTCATACGGCTTTAATATTGATAACGCAAACTGTCTTATCACTTCTGCTCTTTATGAAAAAGGCAAGACCTACTACGTTACTGGTTATAATGACGGAACAGAGAATTACACGGCTAACCTTACTGTAAAAACTCACACTCACACTATTAAGAAGGATAATGAGGATAATGTTAAGGTTAACAAGGACGGCACAAGCGGCGAAGCAGGCGGAAAATACGAGACCTGCACGTGCGGCTATTGCAACTATATTGAGTATACTGAGAACTATAAGCAGATTGTCGGCACAACCGTTAAAAACGCTGTTTACACAGGCAAGAAGCTTGAGCCCGCAGTAAGAATTGAAACTGCCGACGGCAAAAAGCTTAACAAAAAATACTATACGGTAAGCTATGAGAGCAACAAGAAGGTCGGCAAGGGCAAGGTTATTATCAAGTTCCAGAACGGCTACACGGGAACAGTTAAAAAGACCTTTAAGATTAATCCTAAAGCAACAACCGCAACATTTAAAAAGCTTAAGGGCGGCAAGAAATACTATGTTCGCGTTCGTACCTACAAGGAAGTAAGCGGCAAAAAGTATTATTCTGCATGGACAAAGGCAAAGACTACAACGGTTAAAAAGTAGTATTATCAATACAAAAAGGCTGTGAAAACAGGAGAATAATAACGCTTCATTCATAAGACTAAAATACCGAACAGGATTTGCCTGTTCGGTATTTTTTGTATCAGCAGATTAAATGAGTACAAGGAAGGCAAATCCGTCGTTTGTTACGGCTATTCGTGCAAAAGGAAGACTAAATAAAAAAATATTATTTCTAAAAATAAGCCGTTTTTTGTTGGACATCTGTTGGACGCTATATTTTAAAATTATTTATTAACAGTAATTATATATAGAACTTAAAACTATTGATATGTGTTTTATGTCACCGTTTTGTTACCCGCATTATGCTACAATGCAAAACGTACTATGAAAGTTTTACAGAAATGAGGGCAAATTATGAAGTATCGTACACTTAAAACGGTTATCTCCTGCATAGCAGCAAGTGTTATGCTGTTTTGCGTGACTGCTTTCTCAAACATTGCGTTTGCCGATACAAATGTCAGCACTGAGGCAGAACTCAGGGCAGCCCTGTCTGCAGGCGATGAGATTGTCATGACGGGTGATATTAAGCTCGGCTCCTGCCTGAAGATAGAGTCAGGCAGCGTTACGCTTGATCTTAACGGCTATAAGCTATACAGAGAGCTTGGCTCTGCCAGCGCAGACGGTCACGTTATTGAAGTTGCTTCAAGCGGCAGTCTTACAATAAAGGACAGCTCGGCTGACACAGGAACGATTACAGGCGGATATGCTACTAACGGCGGCGGTATCGCAAATTACGGCACTTTGAACATTCAGGGCGGCAGAATTACGGGTAATCAGGCAACGGGCAACGGCGGCGGCATTAATGCTGCGGCAGGCAGCAAAACAACGATTGAAAATGCAACCGTTATGAAAAACGACGCCAAGAACGGCGGCGGCATCAATATTGAAGTCGGCGCAGAGCCTGTCAATATGATAAACACAATGGTTAAGAGCAATACCTCTCTTTACGACGGCGGCGGTATTCAGGACCTCGGCGGCGTAGTACTCGACGGCTGCGTGATTACAAGCAATAACGCTTACGGCACGGGAGGCGGCATTTACGTTAACTACAACGGCGTTTCCGTTAAGGGTGCCAATATTATAAAAAAGAATATGGGTTCAAACGTCTATCTCAGAAACGACCAAAAGATTATTGTTGTCGGAACGATGGACGCTAAGTCTGAAATAGGCGTTTCGGGCGATAATGCCAACAGAACAGTTACGAGCGGTTACTCTGCTTATCACAGCGAGGAGCCGAGCAACTATTTTTTCTCAGACCTTGACGGCGGCACTGTTACATTCAGCAGCGATAAAGAAGAGGCAAACACCTCTTCAGGTTTTAGTGTGGTTGAGGTTTATGACGGAAATGACACAATTACCAAGTCCGAAACCTACCTTGACCCGAGCGACGCATGGGACAAAGCAGTATCCTATGCCGGCAGCACGGGCAAGGTTATCTGCAGGCTCGGCGCTAACTGGAGCCACGACAGGCAGCTCAGCGTAAGCGGCGATAAAAAGCTGACGCTTGACCTCAACGGCTTTTACATTCTTCGCACAAGGGACGGGGAGGACACCGAGGACGGAAATATCTTCACTGTTGAGAACGGCGCAACCTTCACCATTGCTGACTCCAGACCGAAAAGCAAGGGCTACGACGGCTTAAAGGGCGGCGTAATCGCAGGCGGTTGCAATGATACGGACGGCGGCGGTATTATCGTAGGCGAGGACGCAAGCCTTTACATAACGGGCGGTATGCTTTACGACTGCTATGCTGACGGAGACGGCGGCGGAATTTACATTGATAAAGACGCAAAGAAGGTTGACATCAGAAACTTTACCATCAGGAAATGCACAGCCGATTCCTTTAAAGCTGACGGCGGCGGAATATACATTTGCAAAAACGATTTCACAATGATTGATTCAAGCATTGAGGGCTGCTATTCAAACGATAACGGCGGCGGCGCGTGCATTGATTCAGACGGCTCGGGTAGCGGAAATTTATCTTTCAAAAATGTCATCTTCTCAAACAATATTGCCGAGGATGACGCAGGCGCACTATGTATTTGGGATTATGACGATGAAGGCGATTATCTTATGCTTGACGGTTGCGACTTTTTCTCAAATTCAAGCAACACAAAAAATGGGGGCGCAGTTTATATTGACGGTACCAGCGACGTGTTTACATTGTTTAAAAACTGCAATTTTATGTATAACGAATCGGGAAACGACGGCGGTGCTATGACTGTTAATGAACATAATGTTGTGCTTGCAAGCTGCCTCTTTGCTCAAAATGAAACAGAAGAAGCGGGCGGTGCAATATATGTTAACAGCTCGTATAGCATCAATGTTAAAGGTCTGATGATTATCAAAGATAATAAATCATTAATCACATCTACAACCAAAACCAGGTACGGCACCCACAACCTTTGTCTTGATGGTAGAGCAATGCTTTACAGCGGCGGACTTTCTGAAGGCTCGTATATAGGTATCAGCACATTCAGTAAAGGCAGTGCTGACGAGTTTGCAGAGGGTATTGCGGAATATCAGCAAAAATATTTCCACTCAGACCAAAAGGATATTAAATTTGAGAAAACAGGCACGGTTGATACCCCGATAATCACAACTCAAAGTAATGAAACAGCGTCCGTATTCGGCACAGGTTCAGTTGTTGTGATTGTTTCAGTTGCAGTTGCGGCACTTGCCGCAGGGCTTGCAGCACTTGCAGTAAAAAAGAAGACGGGAGTTGCAGAGGATGGAAATGATGAAAACGAATAAGTTATATAGAATAGTTTTTGCGGCGCTTTGCATTTTCCTTGCGCTTTGTATGGGGCTTGTTTCCCCCATTCAGCTGCTTGCGCAATCAACTAATGTTACATACCTCAGCGACATTAAGCTTTATTATGCAGAAAGCGCAAACGAAGCCAAAGCAGGACTTGAAAACGAGGGCTACACCTTTCAGCCCGGCAACCTGAACAACGGCACTGACAGGGATACGCAGGTGTATCTCGGCTACAAAACCACCACAAATGCCGATATGGCAATCACGGATATCCGTATGCTCGGCATGGAAAGCGGCTTCCAGCTTTATGATTATAAGCAGATGGTGGAATACCTAAAAAATGAGCAGTCCGGCACTGCTTACACAATGCTTGAAGCGGCAAAGGAATTTGCCCAAAACTACGAAAAAGATAATCCCAAGGCACTCAGCGTTTATCAGGGACTGAATCTCTTTTATGTTGACGAAGCGGAGATGAAGCTCGGCGATTATATTGTCGGAGGCATGGCGGACCTTGATTTCTTTATGTCAATGATACTGAAATCAAGTGCGGCAACGCTCAATGCGGTGTTAGGATATCTGAATGCAGGTATTACTCCCTTTGAAAACGCTTATGATGAGGAAGAGGGCGAAATCGTTTCGAAAAACTGGGCTCAGCAGCTGCCCGAAAGCTCTGTGTATGATATTCTTGAGAACAATCCGACGGCTGACGAAATCAAGGATATGAAAAAGCAGTATAACGATAACGCCAGGGAAACCTTTCAACAGATTCAGGCTTTCGTTATAGAATATGAAAACGCTGTTGCGAGAAATCCCAATGGCGCTCCGGAAGTCAGCGAGCAGACGGCTGAGGAGGCTGTTGCAGCAGCCGAGGATATTGAAGAAGAGGACGCTGATATTGTTTATATCGAAGCGTTTAACGAGCTGAATAAATATCCTTATACTGAAGATATGACCGTCGGCGAATGGATTTTGGACATCGGTCATCAGACCTCTGATGAGATAGATTTGAAAGAGCTTTATCCGCTTGTTGACGTTATGAGCGACGCTCAGAATGATTTAGTTGCAGACACGGGCTTTTTAACCGCAATTTCAAACCTCGGCGAAAATGTAAAACTAACCGAGTTTGAAAATACACTGCCCGATGTTAAAGCGGCAATAAAAAACTATAACAATACTGAAACTCTTTCCGTCTGGGACAGCGCAGACGATGATATTCAAAGCTCAAAAATCGCCTTTACCTCTGAGGCGGTAAGAAGGCAGGCTGCAAACAATCTTGTGATAAAGCATGATGAACAGGATACCTTCAGCGAGCGCTTTGAGCTTGTTGCAAAATGGGTAAGCTTATCACTCGGAATCGTTTCGGTTGTTGTTTTTGTAACGGCAAAGATTGTTACAGCGATCGCAACCGTGGCAAGCTCTGCTGCACTGGCTTCAACGCTCGCATCAATGATTTCCGTAATCGGTGTTATCGGTGCTGTAAGTATGTGGGTTGGCGTTGTTGTAGCAGTTGCAACGATTGGTATACTAATCTATTTATGGATTAAATCGTTAACAGAGGATGAGGACGACCCTGAGGAATTCATTGAGCTTCCCGCTTATGTTATCGACATGCAGACCGGTGCAGGCGGCAAAAGCCTGACTGTTAAGTATAAAACCGTGCTTGCCAATAAAGACCATGACGGTAATTACGGCGGCGATCTTAACGGATGGGAGGAGAGCCGCTGGAACGCTATTTGCTTTACAAGAGATAAGAACGTAGGCAGCCCGATTCGTATGGACGATGAGAATAACATCTTCAAAATCGTTGAGGGCAATTCAAGAACGCCTGACGGCTATGCGCCGCTGCGCCCCTTCGGTGAAAGCTATTGCGAGGAGGATGAGGTAGGCGGAATTTATCTCTTCTACCGCACTGAAAAATCAATTAATAATGAATCGCCTGAGTCAGAGGGCAGCAGCACTGAGGAGAAGGATGCCCCCAACGGATATCTTGCAACTCTGTTTGTTGCAACGGCAGGCAATGAGGCTCAGGCAAAGGCAAAGATTAATAAGCAAAGCACAAAATATTATATTTATGACCGCAATTTGTCTCCCGATATGGGCTATGTAACTTACGTTGCCTACACCATCACAATGGACCCGAAGCAGGCAATAACGGATATTCGTGTTGCGCCGTATAACGGCAACAATTCCGTTACCTACGGAGACGCTCAATACATATTTGCGGGAACGGTCGGCGTCAATATGGGTGGCAGTGAAAGCAGTGCAAGCTCACGTAATGATGCGCTTATGTACACAACCAACGAAGACGCAGGCTCTCCCATTCTTGCCGATTCATTCAACGTTACAAATTCTCCTAACGATGCTGAACCCGGATGGGAGGCTGTTACTCCCTTTGCCTGCGGAATTCCGTATAACTTTAATGTAACTCACGTTTCTTCAACTGCGGACTTAAAAGATAAGTCCGGTGTTAAAGGCTTCCAACAGCATGACGGCCACGGTCATAATCCGATTACTTATAATATTCCGTATATCAATCTGTATTTCGAGCCCTCCGTTCAGTATACGGATGGTGAAAAGTATGTTTCAGGCGTATTCTTTGTAACCGGCTATGATACCTATGAATACGATGCAGATAATAATATAAAAACAGTTACAGATCACATCAACGATTATATTAATGAATTTAAGGCTATGGATATTGTAACGCTGAATGATGTCAACCTCACAGAATCCATAAAATCATCATTCATATACCGTTACGGTGGAAATCTGACAACCTGTATGGGTTATACCTATACTTATAATCCGAAGCGTGCCGTATATGATTTGGCATTGTTCGAGGGCACACCTTACACCGCCAGCCTTCCGTATTCAGTCAGCAAAAAGCAAGCGGATAACAGCTCATTAAGCTATATTGCCTCAACAACATATGCTATGGGCGGCGGTTATATAGAATATACTACCTACAGGTATATAAGCGACCTTAACAGTTTTATCAACAATCAAGCAAGTATTGCTGAGAATAGAATGAGCAAAACTATTACTTCCAGCAAGCATTACACTACTTATGATTACGATAACATTGAATACGGCTATACGCGAAAGGCTTTCCCCACTGTTGGGCTCTATGCTGCGGGTTATACAAAGAATAAGGACCCGCTCAGACTGTGCGACCTTGTTATCACTAAAAACCGGTATATTGCCGAGGATGACGGTGAAGATATTGCAGTTAACCTTGAAAACGAAAAAACGCTGGACGGCAGTGCGGCAACGGGTGCGTTCCGCTCCGTTACTGACCTTACAAGCCCCAGCTCGGTTAATGCGTTCAATTTCGCTTATTCTGATATTTACTTTGGCAAAGACGATAAATTAGAGGCAAAAGGCTCTCAACTTTATCTTTACCTGAGGGGTGCGGCAAGCACAAAGGGAAAATACATTTCCTCCCTTGCGCTCGGCGCTTATTCAGAAGAGTTTTACAAAAACGGTATTAACAGTAAAACCGACAAGGACAGCTTGAACGGTGTTAAATATTCAACCGATATGTATGCTATGTCCAGCGCCTGCTCGGTAAGCACTGACGAGGTGCTGATTAAAAATCTTGCCGTTAAGCAGAGCGACGCCTGGTACAACAGCAAGGGCATAAACGCAGACCGGCTATATGACTATCAAGATATGACGGCAGAGCATAAGCATACCGAATACAAAGGTGACAGTTCTAAGCAAAGCACGGTTCCAACGGGCGACTCATCTGCATACATCGGCGTAACCCGCACGGATAATCCTAAGGAAGCAATTACGGGTGCGCTGCTTGTGCAAAACGATAAATGGACAACGGAAAAAACCATCAAAATCGGCAGAGTCGTTTATTATTGCGACGCTATTCAGACTCCTATGAGAGTAAACGGTCATAACTATTATCTGTATTATACATATAATACGGGCGTGAACGCAGGGCAGCCGATTGAGGATATTTCCGTTGACAGCATTACGCTTATTCAGGGTGCGGCAACAGCAATTTGCGCAAAGGACAGCGACGTTGAAACCGAAAGAACGACTTATTCTGACGTAAGTATGCCCTCCTTCCTGCATTTGTATTATGACCACACCAACATTAAGGGCGTATTCTTCAACAAGCTTTATATCGGCACCGGCAGCACGAAGAATGCTGCGCTTCTTGAACTTGCCGAAAATGAGTGCGTTGAATATATGGACCTTGATTTGAATGACGGCGCATCGGGCAATTCGGTTTACTTTGGCTACCGTTACGGCGTTATTGACCAGACTGCCATTAATAAAATCAAAACGGAAGAGGGCAAGGAGGAAGAGCGCAGAGCGCAGCTTCAGGAGGCGATTTGCGATATCGTTGTAACAGAGAACGAGCCCTATCAGCCCGATGGCTTTATTGCAGATAATCACGTTTACTATAAACCTGTTTCCGATAAAAATCTGAATGCGGGCAACATCGGCGATGAACTTTATATGTATTATTGCAGCGATTACGTTTCTGATACCTATAACAGAAAGAACAACGCCGCCACCTACCGTGCGTATGACGTTTTCTCTCCGATAAAATCCTTTGCTCTTGCTCGATATGACTGCGTGCCGTATAACACGGAATACGCTGAAAAGAGTAACGACAGCGAGCTAACGGTTTACGAATACGTTATGTGCAGCAATGAAAAGCAGTCGGCTGATCTTAATTCAGGTATTCTTGTAACAGACAGCAGGCATCACTCAAAGGGCGATAACAGAATTTCAATGTTTGTTTCTCGCTTTGATAACAGTGCAAAGCCTTCTGCGGAAATCACGGGCGGTTACGTCGGCAAAACCACAGATGTCGGCAAACTTTCTCAATACGATAAAGAAGGATAATAATTAAAAGGGTGGCATAACCTGCCACCCTAATGGTGCTTAAAAATGGTTTATCTAATTTCAAACATTTTTGTCTGTGTTTGCGCCTTCATCAGTTTTGTTTACGGCATAGCACAGTTTTTCAAACCCAAAAAAGCAATTTACGCCCAGATGATTGTTCTGGGCGTGGGCTGCATTTTCTTCGGCAGGCTGTATCAGGTGGTGCGCCTGCTGACGGGTGGCGATATTGCAAACGAATTTCAGCTTGGAATTCTCGGCGTTATAGGCTCGCTTATGTTCTTCTTTTCCGCCAATTTCGGCGCGATGGATTCCCTTGCTGACGACGGCTCAAAGGAGTATAAAAAATACAGAATTATTGCGCTTGCAGCGCCGCTTACTGCTCTTGCGCTCTATGTATTTTTCCTGCTGCTCGGCGATGTTTCAAGACTCTGGAAAATTCTCGGCGCTGTAATGACCTTATTCATTATGCAGACCACCTATTATAATTTAAAGCACCTGATTTTCCCCGATGTGGAATACGGCGTCATTAATTGCTTAAAGCCGTATAATGCACTTGTTTTGTTTTACGCATTGTTATGCATTGCGGATATGATTGCCTTAACAAGAGAAAACGAGGTAGTCGTAGCGGCTGTCAGCGCGCAAATCGGCATTACCGTATTGCTCACTGTTCCTATGCTCGTAAAGGGGGTACGCAAATGGACAACTTGATTTATATTCTCTTTATATGTGTTGTTGCTCCGCTACTCCTTATGCTTCCGCTTCTTAAGAAGAGGTCGAAGCTTGTTATGGGTTATATGATTATCGGCATTGTGCTTTCTCTGTTTATCTCAGAGGTAAACTCAATTCTGCTTAATCTTTTTGACGGTGCTTTGCTTTACGTGACGACAACCATTACTCCCATATCTGAGGAGATAGTTAAGTCGTTTTCTATTCTGTTTTATGCCTGCGTATTTTCAGACAAAAAGGAAAGGCTTATTCCCATTGCGCTTGCAACGGGCATCGGCTTCGGGTTGTTTGAAAATACGGTAATTCTCGTTCAGTCGCTTGTTCAGGATGTTGGCAGCGTCACAATCGGCTGGGCAATAATCAGAGGCTTTTCAACTGCCCTTATGCACGGCGTTTGCACGATGGCGGTGGGCTTTGGCATCAGCTTTGTCAAAAAGAAGAAAAAGCTCTTTTACTGCGGCACATTTGCGCTTTTAACAATGGCTATGATTTACCACGGCATTTACAATATGCTGGTGCAGTCGGATTACCGCTGGCTCGGCTTTGTGCTCCCCGCGGTTACTTATATTCCGATACTCCTTCAGCAGTATAACTATTTCAAATCTCAAAAAACGAAGTGATTTTATGACTAACATACAAACAGTACATTTTGCAATTGAATTATGGGGCGCTCTGTTCAGCATTATTGCGGGAATCAGCATTTTTATTACCCGCCATTTTGACAAGGCGGGCGCAGATAAACTTCTTAAACTTATTATGACCGTGGCACTGTTACTGATTAGCGACGCTGTATCGTGGGCGTCAAGGGGCGCTTCGGGGCAATCTGCTTTCTATTTAGTTCGTATTGCGAATTTTACAACCTTTTTCTTCGCCTTTCTGATTATGCCGCTTGTGGCAGATTATCTGACGTATGTTATAAAAAAACGCAGCGGCATTGCGGGGCTTTACTGGATTTATGTTGAATGGGGGCTTTTTGCTTTAGGCGTTATCCTTCTTGTTATCAATGTTTTCCGCCCGTTTATGTATGATTTCGACGGCAACAACACCTATTTTCGCCTGCCTTTCGGTATTTTGCCGGGCATTATCGGCTTTATAGGTATCATCATTACTCTCGGCGTTGTTTTTGCCTACATAAAATATATGAACCCCTTTGAAAAGATTGCGACGGCGCTTTACCTTATTCTGCCGATTGCGTCGGTAGTTGTTCAGATTTTCATTACGGCATATCGCTCACCTATTTTGCGATTACCGTTTCAACAATTCTTCTCTTCGTTTCCTACATATTTAACTATATGCAGTACAACATTGAGCTTGAGCATACGCTGGCTGACGAACGAATCCGCCTTGTCAATCAGCAGATACAGCCACATTTTATCTTTAACTGTCTTACAACAATCCGCTATCTGTGCAGAGAAAATGACGAAGCGGTTGACACGATAAACGAATTTGCAGGCTATATGCGAGGTTGCACAGATTTCTTAAATGAAAACGACTGCATTGAGGCAAGCCGTGAGTTTGACCTCGTGCGTCATTATGTATATTTAGAGCAACGCCGTTTCGGCGACAAGATTTCCGTGAAATTCGATTTGGCGGATACAGACTTTAAAATCCCGCCCTTTGCCGTTCAGACCTCGGTTGAAAACGCTATCAAGCACGGGTTGAGAAGTAGCGAAATTAAAAACGGTCTTATTACGGTATCCTCTAAATTTGAAAACAACAGCCATACCGTTGAGATAACGGACAACGGTGCAGGCTTTGATACAAAAATATTAAAACAAGAAAGTAAAACCCATGTCGGCATTCAGAATACGCAAAAACGTCTTGCCCTGCTATGCAACGGTAAAATGAGCGTTGAAAGTGAAATCGGCAAGGGAACTAAAGTGATAATAACTATACCTGCAAGGATGGGATGAAATGCAAATCTTAATCGTTGACGATGAAGAAATCCTGCGAATGGATTTGAAAAATGCGCTTGAGCGGGTAAGCCCCGGCAATCAGTATTATTTGGCGGAAAGCTATGATGAGGCAATCGCTTTTGTAAGAGAGCAACCGCTTGATATTGCTTTTCTCGATATTCAGATGCCCGGTAAAAACGGACTTTTGCTGGCGCAGGAGATTAAGAAAACCAAGCCGAGCCTCAATATTGTTATGGTAACGGCATACAGCAACTATGCTATGGACGCACTGAAGCTTTATGTCAGCGGCTATATTCTGAAGCCTGTAATGGATAATGATTTGATTGAGGCGCTGCAAAACCTCAGAAATCCGATTGAATTGCGCTCCGATGCCTCAGGCAAATTAGAGGTGCGATGCTTCGGCAACTTTGAGGTCTTTAAGGACGGCGTTCCGCTTGCTTTCAAACGAAAAAAGGAAAAGGAAATTTTAGCCTATCTTATATGCCTGAAAGGCACAACCGCCACAAAAGGCGAAATATGTGAGGCAATATTTGAAAATTCCAACACACCCGAGAAGGATAACGCCTATCTCAAAACCCTGATTTATTCTCTGAAACGAGATTTAAAACGGTGCGGCTTCGAGAATTTGCTCGTCATAGGCAGCAACGCTTATTCGGTTGACACACGGTATCTTTACTGTGATTATTATAACTTTTTAACGGGCGTTGCCGATAAGGCAAGCAGCTATAACGGCGAATTTATGAACCAGTACAGCTGGGCGGAACAGTACATATTTGAGCTTGAAAACTATTATTAAGGAGAAACGGTATGAACAAAAAGATTTTGGCAGTTGTGTTTATTGTTGTATTAGTTGTGGGAATAGTTGTTGCTGCGGTTATCAGTCATAATCTGACGGAAGGCAACAGAGAGAATACCGGTATTTCTGAAGAAGCAGAGGAAACAACCGTTCCGCCGGAGCTGCGTATGCAGTATCCCGACAGACTTAACGGCGCTCTTGAAACCAATTACGAAGCAAAGAACAACACGATTATTGTAACCTACGGCGAAAGCGGAACGCTTAAGCGCATTTTCGGCAGCGATGAGCTGATGACGTCCGAGCAGGCTTATACAGAAGAAACCACTCAGGAAATTGACGGTAATACCGTTACCTTAACAGGCAAGGACGGAATGATTTATACCGCCGCATGGATTGAAAATTATAATAGCTATTTAATCGAGCTCAACCCCGATGGTGAGGGCATTGACGCTGACGAAATGGCAGAATACGTTTCTGCAACGGAATAGGAGGACAAATATGAAAAAGGCACTATGCGTATTGCTTTGCGTTGCGCTGACCGTCTGCATTTTTGCAGGCTGCTCCAAGGGCGATGGCAAATCGGCAGAGCAGGAAAAATTTGATAGTCTGAAGCCATCTGAATCCGTAAATTATGACGATTTGATTCCAATTTATGAATTTGTTGGCACTTATACAAATGATGACTATTCGGTTGTTGTAGAACAGGAGTCAGACCAAATTCTGACCTTCATCGTAACCACAAACACAAATGATGACGGCACAGGTTATGAATGGCAGATGACAGGCTATTTCAGCGACCAGACCTACCGTGTGAACTATACAGAAGCGGTTAAATATGCCGTTACCTTTGATAAGAACGGAGATGAAACAGACCGCACCGCAGAATATGAAATCGGATCGGGCACAATGCAGTTTACCGATAGTGATAAACTGTTTTGGGAGAACGACACAGAACGCCTTGACGGCAGTATTGAGCTTGCACGGGTTAAGGATTAACCATGTAACTGTTTTGTTACTGCTATTTTATATAATAATATAGAATTTAGACTCTATTGGAGGAAAAACAAATGAGAAAGTTATCAAAGGCGTTTGTTGCCTTGTGGCTGGCACTGCTTATGGCAGCTCTGCTTCCTGTGCAGGTGTTTGCCGCTTCGCCTAAATATGTCAGCGAGGTAAAAATCCGAAGCAGCAGGGGCACTTGAAGGCTACACCATAGTTGAATACAACGGCAGTTATGCGGACTTAAATGAGGATGCGGCTCCCGTTATCAAATCGGGTTACGATGAAGAAAAGGTTGTGCTGCTTGGTTACAAAACCACGTATCTTAAAGATGAAGCAATCACCGACCTTGCGGTAATGAATATGGAGGGCGACTATTTCGACTACGATTACAGCATGATGGTTGACCAAATGCTGCAGGGCGAAATCGTTCCTTTCATCAGGGGTTTTATCGTTGCCATTCAGGAATACCGCGAGAATTATTATTCCGATATTCCTGAAAATCAGGCGCGAGCACAATTCTTCCACGAAGGGCTTAACCGCCTTATTGATGACGATACGGGTCTGGGGCTCGGCGATTTGCTGCTCAATGAAACCAAGTTTGAAATGGGCGACGACGCTTATGAAAAACTCTCCGCCAGCGAAAAGAAGAAACACGCTGATATTCTCAATCTCCTTCTTCAGTGCAACGGCAAGGCGCTCGTTATGATAAAAACTCTGGTTGCCTGGGCTACCGATTCAAACGAGGACACCTGGCTTGACCGTCTTTCAAATCTGACCTATGACGATTTGCTCATTCAGGTTGAGGATGATCCCTATGACGCAAAAAGATATCTTGCAAGGGAGTATGAGGACGATGCTAAAAAGATTCTCACCCTCTGGAAGGAGTTCCAGCCCCAGCTTGAAAATTATGAGCAAACCGCTGCTTATCTTGACGAGCAGACGGAAATAGAAGAGGAATTTCAAGAACTTAGTGATACTATTGAAGGCTTTGATCTTGCAAACGCAAGCGAAAGCGAGGTTGACGAATTTGCCGAGGCAAGTACTGAGCTTCAGTTAAAGGCAGAAGCTGTCAGCAATGCTGTGGCGGACGTAACGGCGGCGGAACGCCTTGAGGAAATCCCTTACGACGATGGGACGATGCTTGATTTCTTCTCCCGGGATTACGTTGATATTGAAGATGACTTAACTGTTCTTTTTCCCGTGGTTGCGGCTCTTTCTGACGGGCAGCGTGCCAGCCTTGATTTTGTGTCGCTTTCCGAGCTCGTTCGTATGACGATTATGAATGACGGCGATTATTCCGAATTTAACTTTGACGATATGGAGGAAACCTCCGTATATTTCGGCGTTGACAGAAGCATTTTCGGTCTTAATGGTCTTGCGGCAACGCCAAATGCTCTCAAAAGCAGTGAGCCTCCGTTACAGGCAGACCCGCTTGCAGACGAGGCGTGGAGTGCAATGTATCAGTTAATGAACGTAGTTATGAGCGCACTCACAAATAGTATTATGCCTCTGGTAAGATTCGGCACAAATGTCTGGAAGGTTATCAGTATGGGCCTCTTTATTAAAACCTACGGCTTTGCCGGCTCCTGGCAGTACTCACAAATTTCCACCATCAGCACCTTATCGCTTAATGCAATGAAGTCACATCTTATCATTCAGGTGGATTTGGCGAAAGAAGCCGGAAAGGAAGTTATTGAAAAAACCGTTGGGGAAGCCGGAGTGCTTGACAGGATTAAGGGCGCAGCCGGCGGTTTTGATACCTTTATGAATATGGTTTCCTATGCTCTCGTTATTTACATGGCTTACAGCTGTTACTCCACTTTTAAGGAAATTATGAATTACTATAATGTAGATTTTGCCCCCGCACCGAGAAATATGGTGGATTCAGTCAATATTATGACGTATACCCAAAGCGGCGAGCAGGTCTATGTTAAAAACCAAACCGTATATTACGAGGCAGTTAAGTGCAACCGCACGAGCAGTGATAAAAAGTATGAGGCGCTGAACGATATCGCCGATATGAACGGTGATGTCGGCAGGCAGTGGGTTTGCCTGTATGCCTCAAGAAGCAGTGCAATGGCGCCGATACTTGCCGATTCCTTCCTTGTTATGGAGGGAGAGGATGGCGGCAATCTGCCCGCAAGCTACAAAAAAGGCATTCACCTGTTTGAAACAACTGCTGCACTTGATTTGAATAGCGTTCAGTATGACTGGAACCACGGCAAGGACGGCATTTATGTCTATTACAAAACGGATGACAGTGCGTCAACAACAGGCTCTGTTTTCTCAAACGGTTATATTGCAATAGCGGCGGTTTGCGGTGTTGCTCTGGGCGCAGTGGCAACGGCGGTTGCAATGACCTCAAAGAAGAAAAAAGAAAACCAAATTCAGACAGTTAATTAAGGAGGCGTTAAGACACTTATGAAAAAAGCATCATTCAAAAGGATTATAAGCGTCTTACTATCGCTTTTAATGGTAGTATCGGCTCTTCCGTTCACCCCGATTACTGTTGCGGCAGTGGATGACACATGGGATGAAGCGCTGGAGGAATACGAATACTTTATCAGTGTAAAAACAACCAACGATGCTGACGGCTGGAACTGGGCAAACGTTAAGCTTTACACCTTTGATGACGATACTTATACGACCTCCTCAGAGGCAAAGACGTTTGACATAAAAAGCGATATTGACGATAGCGGCGAGGAATTCAGAGGCGTTTACAGAAGCACAAAATTCCTTGACAAGGTTGTTGTTAATATTGACTTCGGCGGCGGCTTCACCTGGCGTGACTGGTCAGGAGAACTCACCGTTAAAATTAACGGCACAAATGTTATTTCCACAAGTATGTCCTGCAATTCAACGCCTTTCAGCAGCTCTGACAGGGCGTTCAGCAACCGTATTACATCAGATAATTATCCCAAGGTTGATGAGGATAATTCCCGTATTTTTGTCCAGAGTGCAGACAGCAGCGCTCTCAGCTCTGATTTAACCTTCTATCAGGGCGAAAACGAGGAAAAGGGCAAAACGCAGGGCTATTTATATGCCCAGCTTGTTGACCAGTATGATGTTGTTTGGAAAACCCTTGATAAAATTGAAATTAAGAGCAATACGCATCCTGATTACGACATTTTTGAATT
Source organism: uncultured Eubacterium sp. (assembly GCA_905234995.1). Taxonomy (GTDB): domain Bacteria; phylum Bacillota; class Clostridia; order Oscillospirales; family Acutalibacteraceae; genus Eubacterium_R. The sequence goes on from CAJOJV010000030.1 coordinate 44,509, forward strand.
TTCCCAAGTCAGCGATAATAAGGCTGTTTTTAATGTAACGAGCACCTACAACGGCGCCGTGAATGATAAATACCATTCAAACGACCATTTAAGCAAGGTAACGCTCAGCTACCCGTGGCATGACCCGGCTAAAACTTACATTGACGGATCTGATTCTCAGGTGGCTACGATACCTATTGAAATCAATTTCAAATTTCTGCACGATGTTAAGATTAATCTTAACAAGGAACTCTTTGCAGAATCTAAAGAATATGAAGGCACTCAAATACCGATTGATTTCGGCATTCCTGCAGGCTACAGAATTAAGAGCTTCACAAAAACAGGTGCGGGCGAATTAGTCAATAATAACGACAACACCGCCCTTCTCACGGTTGGTAACGGTGATGTTACCGTAACGGGCAACAAGGTTGCCAACACCTATTATATTGATTATGATAAAAACGCTGCGGACGCAACGGGCGAAATGACGCCAACCACAGCCACTTATGATAAAGCCTCCGTTTCAATCAAAAACTCCGCTTTTAACAGAGAGGGCTATTCCTTCCTGGGTTGGAACACAAGAGCTGATGGCACGGGAACTGCCTTTGCAGGCGGCGCTGCGGCAAAAAAACCGAATCTAACAACTGAAAACGGCGCGCACGTAACGCTTTATGCACAGTGGGGAAAGAATGTGCTTACCGTTGTACTTAATTATCCTGCTGAAACGGCAGTTATGCCAAAAACCGTTAACGTTAACCGCTTGCTTTCAATTGAGCCGGAGGAGATTATTGACGTTGATTCCTCAAACTATCACTATCGCTATACGGGCGCGGACCAAAGCCTTGAAAGGATTACCGAAGATATGTCGGTTAATCTTTACTATGAAAAGGAAGAGCATCACTTCGGCGAGCCGTTTGTTTCCGTTGAGCCGACCTGCACAACAGACGGCGTTGAAACGCAGATGTGCGAGGATTGCGGATATGAAAAGCACACGGTTATCCCCGCTTATCATCAGGATTTAAGAGCAGATGCGGGCTATGCCGCAACCTGCACGGAGGACGGCGCCGAAACTGTAATTAAGTGCTATGCCTGCGGCGAGATTGTTGAAAACGGAGAAGTTATTCCCGCTTACGGCCATGACTATAATTACAAGAGAGCAAACTGGAGCTTTTCCACCGAGAGCGGAGAATTAAAGGGCTGGGCAACCGTTACCTGTAAAAACGACAAAACTCACACCCTGACGGTTGAGGCGGACGTTGTTAAAACAGAAAAGACCTATGATTTCACGGCTTATTTTGACGGCTATACGGCAACCACCTCTTTAAGAATCGGCAAGGATATTTTTGAAATCAATGTCAATTCAACAGACGGCGGCACGGTTACCGCCACGCCCTCGGTGGCTTTCAAAAACGACGTGGTATATCTTAACGTAGAGCGTGAAACTCACAGTTACCTTACAGGCTTAACTGCGACAAGCGGCTCTAAGGATATTGAAATTGAGGATTACAGCTTCGTTATGCCAAAGGGCAACGTTGAGGTTACGGCTGAGTTCAGCGACGTTTTGCCTAATCAGTGCGGCGACAACGCTTACTGGTATTATGACGAAGAAACTTCAACGCTGACAATTGCGGGCACAGGTCCAATGTATGATTATGACGAAGTCGCTGCACCGTGGTTTGCATATGGAAGTGAAATCCATAATTTACGTAAATTAAATATTGAGGACGGCATTACCTATATCGGCAAATGCGCCTTCTCACGTCTTGGACGCATTGTTTATGACGTTTATATAGCAGATTCCGTTACCGAGATAGGTGAACGCGCATTCTATTATAGTGACGCAGTCGGACATCTCAGGCTGTCCAATAAACTTGAAAAAATAGGTGATTATGCCTTTGCAGGTTGCGACCAGTTAGGTCAGCAGGTTATACTCCCTGCAACCGTAACGTCTATCGGACGGGGCGTATTTCAGGGCGGCACTTCAATTTATACCGTCTACTGCCATGCAAATCCCGAAAATCTTAGCTGGGCAGACGCAACCAAGGCAACCTATATTGTTGTTTACAACGAATATCTTTCCGCTTATCAGGAAAAATTCGGCAATACAGTCAGAGGAACGTTTACAGGCGGATTAGGAAACTCTTACCGCAACATTATAATCGGCGAGTCTGAGCACGGCAGCGTTTCTGCGGATTTTGCAAAGGCGCCGTCTTATCAAAGTATAAGGTTGAGCGCTGTGCCCGACGAGGGCTACGGCTTTTCAGGATACGTTGTAACGGACGCAGACGGAAATTCTGTAAGCGTATCTAATAACGAGTTTTATATGCCGACTAAGGATGTAACCGTTATCGGTATATTCACGCCGCTTTACGGCGTTGAAATTGAAACGCCTGACGAACACGGTATGGCAACGGCGTCAAAATTCGAAGCAATTGAGGGAGAAACTGTTGAAATTACAACCTCTCCCGACCTTGGTTACCGCTTTGACGCACTTTCCGTTACCGATAAAAACGGCAATGAAATTGAATTAAACGGCAATTCGTTCACCATGCCTGCCGCAGACGTTACCGCAAGCGTTACCTTTGCTGAATACACTCATCAGGTTAACTGCACGGTTGACGGACCCGGCAAGGTAACGGGAAATCTTTATGCTGACGAGGGAGATACTGTAACTCTTTCAGTTACTCCTGACACGGGCGCAGAGCTGAAAAGCCTTTATCTGATTGATGAATACGGCAACAGCATTGAGCCGGACAGCAGCAATTCCTTCACAATGCCCGATTGCGATGTGAATTTATTTGCCACCTTTGAGGCAAAGACATATACCATAACCTATCAGGCAACAAACGGCACGGTTACGGGTCAGGAAACGGCAGCTTACGGTGATGAGGTAAAAATTACCGCCGTGCCTGACGACGGCTATATATTAAAAGATGTCTACAGCAATGATTGGCATGATATAAGCTTTGACAAGAGCAGCAGCACCTTTATTATGCCTGCCAAGGATATTACAGTAAAAGCAGATTTCGAGTTAAAGCCTTTTAGCATCACTTTCCGCGATATGTCAAACGGCACGGTTACCTGCTCCGACCTTACTCCCGAGCCGGGCACAACCGTTACCGTAACGCCAAACCCTGACAAAGGCTATTATTTAAGTGAACTGTTCTACCATCGCGTTTCGGCAGACGGCTTAAAATACTATAGTAAGGTGTACGATAATAAGTTTGTTATGCCTTACGGTGACGTAATTATCGGCGGAACGTTCAGCAAGCTCAGCTATCCTATTATTGATAAGTCGGTAAACGGTTCTGTTGAGGCGAGTATCAGTGCGGTATACGAAAGCTCAGTCAGATGCAAGCTTGTACCTGATGACGGCTACCGTTTTGACTCCGTAAGCATTAAGGACATTTACGGAAACGAAATACAGTATACACTTAACAACTGGGATACATATTATTGCGACTTCGTAATGCCGGCAGGCGCCGCTATTGTTGCCCCGATATTTGTCAAGAATGAAAATGAATATAATATTTCCTATAACGTTAGTGAAAACGGCTCAGTCAGCGGACCTGAAAAGAGCTTGTCAGGCAAAACCGTATTAATTAACAGCACGGCTGATGAGGGCTATATTTTAAAATCCTTCAGCGTAAAAGCGAATAACAGCGATGTTGCTTATAACGACGATTTGTCCTTTACGATGCCTGCTGCAAACGTAAACGTAACGGCTGAATATGTTTCCGCTGACAAGTGCGGCGAGGATGTTTATTGGAATTACGACGTATTCACCAAAACCTTAACGGTTTACGGCTCGGGCGCAATGTATGACTACGACGGCACGAATATGCCTTGGTACGGAATGGACATTAACCGCGTTGTTGTGGAAACGGGTATCAGCTATGTTGGCGCCTACGCCTTTTATCAATCAGACGCTGAAACGGTATATATGCCGGACAGTGTTGAGAAAATCGGCTCTTACGCCTTTTACGGCAGCCATTCTCTCAAAGCGGTTCGTATGTCTGAAAGACTGACGGAAATCGACACCTATGCCTTTGCTTACTGTGACGCGCTTGAACAGCTTGATTTCCCGTCATTGCTTGTCTATGTTCGTGACAGCGCCTTTACGGGCACAACCGCAATGGATAAAATCTGGTGCGATATGACGTCGTACGACCAGCTCCAGTGGGGTTCAGAGCCGTATAAGCTTGATGAATTCAAGCCGAATATGGATACTACAATTTTTGTTGCAGGCGCGTTGCGTAATGATGCACAGTGGTATTATGGTGGTTATACCAGAATCATCAATGCAGGTTTTTATTACACAACTGATGAAGCCAACACAAAAAAGCACAGCGTTACTGTTACAACAGACGCCTACGGCACGGTGAAGTCTGATTTTGATAGTGCTCCTGCAGGCAGACTTGTGTATTTAACAATAACGCCGCTTGACACTTATGAGCTTCAGTCGTTAACCGTAACGGACGCAAACGGCGATGAAATAGAGGTAACAAACAACACCTTCATAATGCCCGGCACGGCAGTTACCGTTACGGCGGAATTCACAAGAAGAGTATATGACGTTGTAACCTCAACCTCTGAAAACGGCACGGTAAGCTGTGCAAACAGTGCTACAAGGGGAACATCAGTTCCGATTACCGCAACGCCTGACAAGGGCTATGCGCTTAAATCAATCACCGTAACGGACGTTAACGGAAACGATGTTGCAGTAAATAATAACGCCTTTACAATGCCTGCGGCAAGCGTAACCGTTTCTGCGGAATTTGAAAGGCAGCAGTACTGCATTACTTACAGACCTGCTGCACACGGTAGCATTTCAGGACCTGAAAATGCTGAGTGCGGCGATTGGGTTGCGATTACCGTAATTCCAGAACAGTACTATAAGCTGACTTCCTTAACCGTTCAGACAACCGAAGGCGAAGACATCGGCGTTTACGGCACAAGCTTTATTATGCCTGCTGAGCCCGTTATTGTCAGGGCAACCTTTGAAAAAATTGATTACGATATTGTTTACAAGGTTTCAGGCAACGGCAAGGTAACGGGCGCAAAGACTGCAAATTACGGCGATGATATTTCGCTCACCGTAACGCCGCAAACAGGCGCAGTGTTTGAAAGCCTTTCGGTAACCGACAGTAACGGTGATGAAATTGAATTAACGGGTAACACCTTCACAATGCCTGCGGGCAAGGTTACGGTTACTGCAAAATTCAGCAGCACGGAGTACAGCATTACCTACGGCGAGGCTGAGCACGGAACGATTTCGGGTTACTTAACTGCTAACTATGATTCATCCGTAACGGTTAACGTAACGCCCGAAGCAGGCTATCGGCTTGATACGCTGCTTGTAACGGACGAGGAGGATAACGCAATTGCGGTAAACGGCAATTCCTTTACAATGCCTGCTTCCAACGTCAGCGTAACGGCAACTTTTAAGCTGATTTCTTCAAAGGTTATCTATATTAAAACTGCAAACGGCGCAGTTTCAGGCCCTGAAACTGCAGAATGCGGAAACACGGTTTCAGTATCTCCTATCGCTTCGGTGGGTGCCGAGTTTGTTTCACTGACAGTTAAAACGCTCAGCGGCGAGGAAATTGAACTCACGGGCAACAGCTTCACAATGCCTGACAAAGTCGTTGTTGTTAAAGCGCAGTTTGCAAAAATTGATTATCCGATAACGTATAACGTTTCTCAGGGAGGTACCGTAACGGGCGCTGAAACGGCAAACCTCGGCGACGAGATTCAGCTAAACATAATAGCTGATACAGGCTATTATCTTGATGAACTCACCGTAAAAGACGCGCAGGAAAATGAGCTTGCAGTTGAAGACGGTACGTTCATAATGCCCAACTGCGCCGTAACGGTTAACGCAAGCTTTAAAAAGTATGACCATTCAATCACCTATCTTCAAACCGAAAACGGAACGGTAACGGGCGAATTGTTTGCCAATGTCGGTGATGAAATCACTTTAAGCGTAGTTTCCGATGAAGGCTACAAACTCAATTTATTAACTGTTAAAGACAGCGAAAGCAGTGAAATTACTGTAACGGATAACAGCTTTGTAATGCCCGATTCTGATGTTACAATCGAAGCAAGCTTTGAGCCGATTAGTTATGATATAACTTATGCTGCCAACGCAAACGGAACTGTCAGCGGCGTTCCCACTGCTCACTACGGAGATGAAATACAGCTTATTGTTACTCCGAATGAAAAATATAAAGTTGATACGATAACCGTTACCGATGAAACGGGTACAAGTATTCAAGTTAATGACAATACTTTTGTTATGCCTGATTCAAATGTGACTGTTTCGGTAACATTTGTGAGATACTATGCTTATGTGGTTTATTCGGAAAACGGCTCTTCCAAAGTATTAACCTTAAAATACGGAACTCACCAACCTGAAGGCGATAATGAATGGGAGCTTGCCGACAGCGGAAGAATAACAGGAAGAAGTAATTATGGTTCCATTACAGATGTTGTGATTGACCCGTCGTTTGCAGACGCAAGACCGAAATATACGACTTCCTGGTTTGACGGATTTAAAAGCTTGACGAATATCGAGGGGCTTGAATACCTCAATACCTCTGAAGTAACGAATATGGTCGGTATGTTTTATGAATGCAGAGGGCTTACCTCATTAGACTTAAGCGGGTTTGATACGTCTAATGTTACCGCAATGGACCGAATGTTTATGTGGTGTACCAGTTTGACCGAGGTGAATATAAGCGGCTTTGACTCCTCCAAGGTTACCTCAATGTCTGATATGTTCAGAGAGTGTTACAATTTGCAGACATTGAATTTAGGCACCTTTAATAATTACAATGCAACGACAGTATCAAATATGTTCAGTAACTGCTCTAATCTTAGAACGATTTACGTGGAAGGTTCTGATACTAAGTGGAAAGAAACAAAGCGAATAATCAATTATACTGAATATGACGAGACTATGTTTGATAGCTGTAATTCGTTGGTTGGCGGAACAGGAGTTGCTTTCAGCAATGAGGGAAACTCGTCTGTGCTTATGGCTAAGGTTAACGGAGGCTACTTTACTGCTAAATTACATTCGATAACTGTTGAAGAGTGCACAGACGGAATTCTTAGTGCCGACAAATCTCAGGCAGCTATGAACGAGGTGGTAACGCTGACAGCAATTCCAGATGATGAGTACAAAGAAGCAGTTATCACGGTTTTGGACAGTTTGGGCAATCCCGTTGAAATAACGGATGACAGTTTTGTAATGCCTGCTTCTGATGTTACCGTAAGTGCAAGCTTCGTTCCGAAAAAATATACGGTTCAGTGGAAAAACGGAAGCGAAATTGTTGAAACCGACAATATACCTTACGGCACTATACCCCAATTTAACGGAGAAGCTCCTTCTGATTACTCAGATGAAAACAATCACTATACGTTCAGCGGTTGGAATGACGGCGAAAATACTTATGCTGTTAATGAGCTTCCTGCAGTAACTGCAGATGTAACCTATACAGCTGTTTACACAGCAGCAGAACACAGCTACGGCGAACCCGAATGGGCTTGGGCTCAGGATTACAGCAGCGCAACGGCAACCTTCACCTGCACAGTAGGCGGCGAAACCGAAACCATTAACGCAACAGTTACTTCTGAAAACTCAAGAGATAAAATTACTTACACTGCGACGGCAGAATTTGAAGGCAACACATATACCGACATAAGGGTTGTGAATAAAACGCTTTCAACCGTTACAGTCGTTCCTTCTGAAAACGGCACGGTTACAGCAAGCCTTGATGAAGCTTATGAGGGCGAGGAAGTAACACTTACTGCTATTCCTGACACGGGATTTTCGCTTGGCATGCTTACCGTTAAGGATGCGGATGAAAATGATATTACCGTAACTGACGGCAAATTTACTATGCCTGCATCAGATGTAACAGTCAGCGCAACGTTTAATGCGGTAAATTATAATCTCTATGTTGCAGGAATTCGTGTAAACGGCGCAAATTGCAACGACGTGCTCGGCGACGGCAAGATTACTTTTAACCCCGAAACTATGGTGCTTACTCTTAACGGCGCAACGATTGAGGTTGATAAGAGAGCGGATAACAGCACGCCCGATACAGCATTCGGTATCCGATATAATCAGGGCGAGCCGTTCACAATCACTCTTATCGGCGAAAACAGAATTGTTGATGCTTCTGCGGATAGCGGAGTAACGGGTAAGTTCGGTATTTTCGTTGCAAGTTCAACAGCCTTCACGATCACAGGAAGCGGCAGTCTTTCAGTTGAAATGAATGCGGATGATGAAAACATCACATATACGGGCATTCAAAGCCGCCAGACCACTGCTGTTGACGGTGCGGCTGTTTCAATCATTATCCACGGCACAGCACCGACTTACGGATATTATCTGATGTATTCAAACATTTTAACTCTCAAAAACGGTGCAACCGTTAAGTCCGTAACGGGCAGCAACGCAAACACATATTCTGTCTATAATGATAGGAATAACGATAACCTGGTTGTTGAAGAGGGAAGTGTGCTTGAGGCTGTTTCCGATAATGCAGCCTTCAACGGTCAAAACAGAATAACCGATGAAACCAAGGCACTCGGTGCTCTTGTAAATACCAATGCACAAAAGTTTGGCGCAAGGCCGTGGGATGGCTCAACGGCACTTAGCAGTTATAAATACATCATTATTCCAAATGATAAGCGCGAGCTTGATACTGATGCATATTATGCTGCTTTGGATGTTGCACAGGCACTCATTGATACGGGTCTTACTCAGTATGAGGCGGACAGCGCAGAAACGTTCACCGCTGAAATTGCTGCCGCTCAGGCTGATTTTGAAGCCGCTGAAACACAGGCAGAGGTTGACGCAGCAACAACCCGAATTCTCACCGCAATTGAAACGCTGAGAAAGGGCTATATTGAGCCTGAGTTCAAGGGCACCTGCAATATTGTAGGCCTTGACGGCGTAATAATTCAGTCAAACGGCGAGGCTCAGTACGAAGCGCAGTATAACGAAAAGATTTATCTCATCGCCCCGAGCACTGAAACCAAATTTGCTTACACCAACGAGGACGGCAGCGAGATTTATGCTTACCTCGTAAGTAACGTGCTCTATGCTCCGAAGAGTAATGAGATATACATTAAAGCCGTTTCAACAATCACGGGCGCCAAGGCGATGATTGCGGGCACATCGTTTGAAAACCGCAAGGCAAAATACAACTGCCAGTATTCAATCCCCGATGACGCAACCTTTGTTGAAACAGGAATTGTTATGAGCTTTGACAAAGCCACAACGCTTGAGCTTGGCGCAGAAGGCGCAAGAAAGTTTAAGGCAAACAAGATTGGCGCTAATAATGAGTATTCCATTTCCTTCAACATTGGCGATTCTTACATTGGCAAAACCATTTACGGCAAGTGCTATGTAACCTACACCGATAATAATGGCGATATGGTTACCGTTTACAGCGACCTGCATAATATTCAACTCAAGGAGGACTAAAAATGAAAAGAAAATATATTGAGCCCGAATTTGAGCTTGAAAAATTTAAGCTTGCTTCCATTATCACAGGTCTTTCCGATTATGAAGGCTATGACGAGAACGATAATGAATATGATGATTTCAACAACTAAGCAGGCTGAATATTAATTCACCCTTGTGAATAAAACAAAAACAGGGCTATGGCAACATAGCCCTGTTTGCATATCGCCTTTTACTTTTGTTGCACACAGAGCGATAAAGACGCACAGATTCTTAACGACAAATGAAATAACGCCTCTCACGAAACAAGAAGTGCCATTGATAAAATCATAGATATTATTATAGATTTAGATAAATAAAGCAAAAATACCACGCCATGACGGTGTGGTGCTTTTCTTCATTAAAAAGAATATTGCATTTTTTGAGTCCGCGAAAGCGAAATCTTTTGAAAATATTTTGGTCGATTTTAGTATTTTGTGTATCGCAAAAGTCCCTTAAACAGCGTTGAAACTGTTTAAGGGACTTTCTTCTTTGAATTAAATTCTTTTCCCTGTGTGCTCCTTAATTTCGCCTGAACGATATGCAGAAAGAAGCATATTCAGATTTTTAATGCGCTCAGCAAAATCTGCTCCCTGATCTGTTTCGGAGATTTTCATTCTGTGGTCAAAACGCTCAATCAGATTTACCTGTGGCGATTCGGCATTTTCATCGGAGATAAACGGCTTGTGTTCGGCAAGAATATAGCTGTTGGAATCGCAAATCAGCGTGTATCCGGCAATACCTGTTGCTTTCTGATAAGCCTTTGAAATACCGCCGTCGATAAGGAACAGCATCCCACCTGCCTTAATAGGACTTTCACCGTTTTTGATTTTTACAGGTACATGACCGTTTATGATGTGTCCCTTTTCGGGGTTAAGGTCAAATTCCTTTAATATAGCTTTACAGGTGTCTTTCTGCTCGGAGTAGTAATAATAAGCGTTATAGCTTTCCTTATGCAGTGCCTTATCCTCAAGAAAATATCTTTCGAAAAAAGCCATTTTATCCTTGCCGAAGAGAGGAGATATAGGACCGCACCAAAGATACCAGAGATAGTCGGCAGCATCTGTTTTTTCCTTTCCCTGTGGAAGAAAATACGCCTTGTTGACGATTTCGTCTATTTTCTCAAATAACGCCCTTCCGCTGTACTCCTTTTCGCCTACGTGAACGCTTTGCATATTGCCGTTTTCATCAAGCGGAATACAGCCGTGGAACAGAAGGTTGCCGTTAGTTATTTTATAGGCAGAGCCGTTTGAATACAGAAACCTGATGTGTTTATTGAGTCTGTCGCTGTGCATAAATGAATTGGTCAGCACATTCATCAGCTCGTCTTCTTCTTTGCTTAAAGCAAGCGGTTCGTTCGGATTGACAGTCGGGAAGTTTGTGTCTAGGAGATGATGCACTTTTCCGTCAAAGGTTACGGTGTAATTGTTAAAGTCAACTCTGCTGAAAATATTTCTGTCATCCATATTCCATTCGGGATGACGTTCAATCAACTGACCCTCTAATTTGAGCTGTATAATTGATATTGCCTTGTGCATTTTTGCCGTCAGTTTTTCGTCAACGGTGTCATAAATATTGTCGTCAAGTGCATGCGGCATATACAGCTTGCAATCGTCATCCTTGTATGTTTCGCCGGCAAACACGGCAAGGGCCCTGAGATTCAGTCCGTATCCGTCTTCAAGCACATCGAAATTATCATAACGCATGGCAATACGAATAACGTTTGCAATCAGCGCCTTGTTTCCCGCCGTGGCGCCCATCCAACTGATATCGTGGTTACCCCACTGAATATCAACATCGCTCATTGTCATAAGCTTGTCCATAATGATATCCGGACGGGGACCTCTGTCGTAAATGTCGCCTATAATATGCAGTTTATCAATAGCAAGCGTCTGTATTAATTCGCATAGTGATTTAATAAACCTGTCGGCAATACCCGTTTCAAGAACAGTAGATATTATTTCTTCGTAGTAGTAATCCTTCTCGTCATCGCCGGCAACATGCAAAAGCTCGTCAATAATATACACCATATCTTCGGGAATACTCTTGCGAACGTGTGAACGGGTATACTTCCATGAAACGGCTTTGCAGACTAAAACCAATCTGTTTATTGTAAGCCTTCGCCAGTCGTCATTGATTTCGTCGCTTTCAATCATTTTTTTGAGTTGTCTTTCCGGATAATAAATAAGATATGCCAGCTGTTCGCGTTCTGTAGTTGATATGGTTTTACCAAGCCTTATATCAATTTTCTCTTTAATGATACCAGATGCACTTTTGAGCATATGTAAAAAGGCTTCATATTCGCCGTGAATATCGCTGAAAAAATATTCCGTTCCTTTCGGAAGGCTGCCTATCGCCGAAAGGTTTACAATTTCAGACGCAGCGCTCTGCTCCGTTGGAAAGTTGTTTGCAAGAAGCGATAAATACTTGTTGTTCATAATAAACACTCCTAAATACTCGTGAAAACATATCTCAATTATATCAAAATAATTGCTTTGTGTAAAGTTGTTATCACTTGAGAAAGTATGCGAAATCATTTTATCTTTTGAGGACTGCCCCGCAGAAATGCGGGCAGTTTTCTTTAATAAACAATTGTCAAAAAATGCGTGGTGGTCAATTAACGGTCATTTGGTAATTTTGCAGGCAGTTTGTGTCTTAAATGTTAATGCGATAGCAAAACGCTCAATTGAAATTATTTTGAAGAGAAAATTTGAATGAATAATATACCGAGTACCCGAATGGGTAAACATATATCCCTACTTGTCGTACTGAATAAAAGTAAAGACATCTCACTCGTTATCGAAAGGTGCACCGCACCTTTCTCCCAAATTCTTGCAGCCTGCGGCTGTAGAATTTGGAACCTCGTGTTCGAGTCCCTTCCGGCGTACTGGTTCGTAGAATGGCTCGGCTCTCTGAATGAAGCGCGTTCGTGCGAATTTGGCGCTATTGTCCAGACTTTTTGGCGGGCATTTTACATCTGGCGCTCTTCTGTGGAATTGTCTTTAATTCTCAAGTGGTCAAAATTGTGGTCAAAACACAGATGAAAGATAATAGAAACGCAATCAAAATTTGAGTAAGGGGTTAGTCACCAGGTGATCACGAACTACTTAAAAGGGAAACTTTTAAAAAAGTAATAGACACAGATTATTATCCCACCAGAAATCTTAAAACGGGGAAATTGCACAAGAAAAACTGAACGGCTGATTCGCATATTTCCCAAGCGTAGACCAATACTTTTTTGCCGAAAATCGCCTTATAAATCGCAGAACGTTTTTTCCTGTGAAATTTGCAATATATGTGTGCTTGTGGTAAAATGAACGCATAACTACATGCGGTGTTAATATGAGTATTAGGGGAAAAGAAATGAAAATTGCAAACGGGATGGACTTTATTAATGATGAAGCCGTTATAGGGAAATGGAAAAATATCGGTTGGATTGGAAATACACATTGTACTTCTATTGACGACTTAAACGAAGACAGCGGCGAATATGATACACTGTATTTCCTGCAAAACGGTGAACCCTATTGGATATTTGAAGGTTGGACAAAGGGCATTCTTCTAATACATTACGGCGGCGATGAACCTATTCTTACATATAAATACGATATTCAAAGAATTGACAATAAGGATTATCTGTTTTTCAGAGTAGAAGATAAGACCGAAGTTTTCATTAAGGTCAATTCCAAACAATACACTAAAGCAACTCTCGGTAGACACGATAATATTGAACTTCCTTTTGTTTACGATGAGATAATAATCGGAAAATGGAAGTCTGTTGCATTTGTTGATACAATAGAATCCTTTTCCCCTGACAAAGAGTGTGATAGTCTTTATCTAAAAGAAATTGATTTTTCTTCTGATGGTAGATTAGTGCAGACAACTATGGATGAGGTATGGCATGACAAATGGACGAAAGGGTCTGTTATTAATCTTCATCGTACAACCGTTGCTACTTATGAAATACGTGTTATAAACGGCACGGAGTATTTGTTTATGGAGTGGAAAATGGGCAACTACATTTATGGCGGTATGGCTCCCGAGTTTTATGTGTTTGTTCGTGCATAGGAATAATCAACAATTTATGATAACTTTAAGAAGGAATTTATATGTGGAAGTATAACGAAGATACTACAAAGCCGATTATTACAGCAAAGACACATATAGAAAGCGGACATAAAAGCGGCTGTGAACAACTGCCTTCAACGGCTGTATTGTTTTATATGCACGGCGGCATTTATTATATGAAGCTGAAACATAAAGGCAGACTGCTTTCAAAAAAGTTTCCCCGTTTTCTTAATGCTTGCCCGATATATAAAATGAAAGATTACGATATCTGATTTCTTGACGGCGGCAGAGGTGCTCCGCAGGCGGTTGACACACTTGAAACGCTTGCAGCTATTGGTGTGAAAAATGTAATCACCATTGGAATGTTTGGTGCATTTGGAGAAGCTGTTGAAAGCGGCGATATAATTATACCGAACAAGGCGCTTGTTGAAGAAGGGACCTCATTACACTACTACGATGAAATTGAATATGCTGAACCAAACGCAGAACTGTTGAAAAAAGCGGCAGAAACGATTGACGGCGCAAAAGCTTTGCCCATTGTTTCAACTGATGCTGTCTATCGTCAGACCTTCTTTAAGGAAGCGCTGTGGCGTGAAAAGGGTGCGGTAGGTGTAGATATGGAAACCTCCGCTCTTTATAGTGTCGGTGCGCTACTGGATATAAATGTCGTTTCAATTCTTATTGCTTCTGATAAACACCCTTTAAACGAGGGCGAAAGTGCTTGGAAATGGACAATGAATAACAAAGTGCGCTTCGAATTTTTCGATAAGTGCATCGAGTTTGCTAAAACCATAGATAGTCGGAGGTAGCAATGCAACAAAACATATATGATAATAACGAGTTCTTTGAAAACTACAAGAATACCCGTTTGAGCGATAACAGTTTCAATAAACTCTTGGAACAGCCAGCGATGAGAAAACTGATTCCCGATGTGCAAGGCAAATCGGTTTTGGATTTAGGTTGCGGATTTGGTTTCAACTGCAAAGAGTTTGCTCTCGCCGGTGCCAAGCGTATTGTCGGCATTGATTTATCCGTTGAGGAAATCTATGTAAATATCGCAAATTACGCTTACGGCGACGGCTTAGGTAAGGCGGAATGCTTGCTATGACGATTGCTGCCCGTTATTCCGAGCTTGTTAAAAAGCTGATGCTCGGCTCCTCTTCGGCACGTATTACCGAAAAGCAGTTTAACGCAATATCGAAGTGGACTGCTCTGGCAAATAAAAAAGACGGAATTAATCTCAGCCTTGAAATGGGCAGGGTCCTTTATCCCGAGGCACTTTTTGAGCAGAATAAAGAGGTGCTGAAAAAGACGGGCGAAAGCATTACCGACGAGGAATTCTCACGCTTTATCACTTTTGCCGAAGGTACAAATGATTTTGATATATCAAAGGAACTATGCAATATTAAATGCCCTGTTTTATCGCTCGGCGCAGCGGACGATAAGGTGCTGCCAAACGCCGCAGAAGAGCTTGAAACGTTGTTTTCGGGCAATCCGAATTTTGAAAGTTATCTGTATAACGGCTGCGGTCACGCAGCTTTTGACACTGCGCCCGATTATAAAGAGCGCCTGCTACACTTTATGAATAAGGAGTAACATTATGGCTATTGATTTTAAAAAAGAAGCGGAGCTTGACTGCTCACGCTTCGTGCTTCTTTCGGATTACGTTCCCTCCATCGTGCAGGAAATCCGTTATTTTTCAACCTATAACTTTGTCGGTGACAGAGTTGACGGCTATGAGGAGCCCTGTGCAATTATTACGAAGGACGCGGCAAGAGCGCTCAAGGCCGTTGCAAACGAGGCAAACGTTGCCGGATATCGCTTAAAAGTATTTGACGCGTACCGCCCTGCAAGAGCAGTAAAGCATTTTATGCTCTGGGGAATAGAGGATTTGGATTTAAGAACGAAACCGTTCTTCTATCCCGACCTTGAAAAAACGGCGCTTTTTGAACTCGGATATATCGCAAGTCAGTCAAGCCACAGCAGGGGAAGCACCATTGATTTAACGCTGCTTGATATGGCGACGGGCAAGGAAATTGATATGGGCAGTCCGTTTGATTTTTTCAGCGAGGTCTCCCATCCCGATTACAAGGGCATTACCGACGTTCAGTACGAAAACCGTATGTTCCTGCAAAGAATGATGGTGCGAAACGGATTTGAGCCGATAGACTGCGAATGGTGGCATTTTACGCTCAAAGACGAGCCGTTTCCCGATACATACTTTGATTTCCCCGTTTCAGCGGAATATCTGAAAAACAAATAAATATACTGTGGAAAGCATTAAAGAGTAGTGCCATTTCGGTAACTACTCTTTAATATTTCTAAATAAAAATTTTATATAACACCTGGGATAAAATCTTTAGAAAAATAATAACAAACCCCTCTTCAAATAACGACTTTGTATCTTCCGACGCCGAAACTGAACGTGTCGCGAATAATTATGCTTTCGGGAATCTGTTTCAGCCACTTCTTGCTGAAATTGGTGTTGCCAAAATACATATCAAAGTTAGCCGTCGGTAGCACGACCCATTCTGAATCGTCGGGCTTATTTGCAAGGTAGTATTGTATTAACAGAACGATAACTTCATCAGGCGCGCCGCTTTTATTAAGCTCGTTAATTCTCTTCAGCGTTTCTTGCGACAGAATAACTGTTTTGTCTTTCAGCGGACCGAGTACTAATGCATCTGCAACAATACTGTCAAAAGTCATTACCCAGCTTTCTGTATGCGGTGTAAAGATATGATATTGAAACTGCATCAGTTTTTTGCGCCACTCTCTGTCGAACTTATCTCCGAGCAAATCCGCTTTCTTTACAACGGACAGATTGACCTTGTCTGGACTTGACCTAATATAATCTGCAACTGATTTTATATGACGGAAATACCACCCGTTACCTTTGCTGTCAACAAGTCCAGGGAACTCACCGTGAAGGTAACGGAAATCCGCCTTGAACTGCCACTCCTCATTCGGAGTGGCTTTTTTCATTTCAGGCATACTGCACCATGCACACAAGGCACGCCGTGCACGTTCGGTATCCGGCGTTTCGGTTTCAAACATATACCCTCTGGCAATAATCGTCAGCACACGGCTTAAGCCTCTGAATTCAAGAAAGGAGTCAAAGGTGAACCTGCCGAGATATGAAGTGTCCCGCTTGCTTTCAGCCGTGTAGATAACGGGCGAGGTATATGCATTGAATTCTTCAATTTCGTTTAACATAATCAATCCTTTTTCAAAACGGTTTTTTCATTGAAGCCTCCTTATTATTCGCGTTGCTAAACCGCTTCCATAATATCAAAGGTTTCTTTTCGCCGCAACTCTCGGCTTGCTTTAAGCTCGCCATTTTGGCTTTACCAAGGTTTTCTATCCCCCAAGTAGAACTGGGGGCTATCACGCTTATAGCTGTACAATAGAAAAAAGCAGGGAGTTTGTTCTCCCTGCTTTTTGTTACATGGTATAAATCACTTCGGCATTTACAAGTTCTCTTGCCTGATTTACTATATTATTCATAGCACCAACCCAAGCCATCATGTCCTCGGCTTTAAGCTGTTCTGTAATGCCTTGTTGCTCTTTGAATTGCTTCACAAGGCGGTCATAGATCTCGGTTGCTCTAACATCAATCTCGTGCAGGTATGAGTTTAGTTTACAACTCGTCAAAAGAGAGCTATAAAGCACCCTATGATGTTGCTTAATATAATCACGGTGTTTTTGTCCCCAATGACCAATTTCATAGTGCGTTTCGGTTGAAATCAAATTAGGCAAGTAAACATCGCCAACAAGCGTATAACTAATACCCGTCTTTTCATCAGTAATATATTTCTTCATAATTGCAATTCCTCCAAAAGTGTTTTATAATACTTACATACACATTACAGTCGTTGAGCACGCGGTTGGTTTTCCCTTATTATTTCCCACATAATTTTCGGTAAGTTTAATAATAAGCAATAACAGTTTATAATTTTTATTGTTGAGAAAACTCTAAAAAACCGTTTATTTTCAACACTTTCAGCAGATTTTATTAACAACTAATAATCACACTTGAAACCATATAAAAATATGGTATTCAAATCCCAATTTGTTTATTCAACTCTCCTTCGTATATCGTCCAAAACCTTTTTTTCAATTCTTGAAACGTAGCTTCTGCTTATATTTAGCCGCTTTGCAACCTCTCTTTGCGTAAGCGGCTTTTTGTTATTCAGCCCGTATCGCAGAATGATTATTTCCTTTTCCCTTTCATCCTCAAGTCCGCTGATGATTTTTGAAACCTTTTCCCACCTGATTTTGTTTTCAAGCTCCTCGGCTAAATCTCTGTTGTCGCTTATTGTGTCCTGCAGCGTAAGCGGGTTTCCGTCCTTGTCGCTTTCAAGCGAGTCGCCGAGATATACGTCGTTTGCGCTTTTTCTCAGGTTTCAATGCATCTGCTTGCATAGGTTGCAAGCTTTATTTTTTTGTCGGGATTAAAGCTGTCTATCGCCTTGATAAGCCCGATTGTGCCAATTGATATTAGGTCGTCGTTGTCGTTGGTGGGGGAGTAGTATTTCTTAACGATATGGCTGACAAGGCGCAAGTTTCGCTCAATCAGAAGCGCTCTTGCATCCCTGTCACCCTGCTTCATTCTTTCAAGTGCGGCTGCTTCCTCCTTCGGCGTTAACGGCTTCGGAAAGCTGGAGGCGTTATTGATATGCAAAATAAAATAAAGCAGGTTTGCGCTCAGAAAGGATATTAAAGCAGAAAACATTTTCATCACCGTTTTATAATATGCTTCTGCTGATTTGTCCTATAACTAAAAAGGCTGAAGGAAAATCCCTCAGCCCTTAATTATAAATCGATTTCAATCGGTCTGCGCTCTGCCGTAAAGCCGTGCCCGCGAACCTCTTTAATCTTTGATATCGTGATAAATGCGTCTGCGTCAATCTCGTGAATAATCTCCGTTGCCCTGTAAAGCTTCCTGGATGGTATTATGCACATAACTGCCTTCTGCTCCTTGTGCAGCGCGCCCGTTTCAATGTATTGCAGCGTAACGCCGGCCTGCAGCTGTGAAAGCAGCCTGATTTTGATTTCCTCGTATTCATCGGAGATAACGTAAATCTGTATCTGCGATTTTCCGAAAATCATCACCTGCTCAAGCACGAGCGATTCAAGCACGAGCACTACGATACCGAGCAGAATCTGATTTGGCTTAGATATAATCGCCTGCCCGCCGACTACTATTATATCCGATATATATACAAAAACTGATACGGGCTTGTGAAACCATTTGTGCATAACGAGATTTGCAATATCCATTCCGCCCGTTGAGGAGCCGACTCTCATAACGAGACCGAGCGACATTCCCATAAGCACGCCCGCAAACAGAGAAGCGAGCAGGGAATCGTCCGTCAGCTTGTCAATATCGGGTATCCTCTGAAAAATGCCGAGAAATAATGGATAGAGCAGGGTGCTTGCAACCGTCGTCATAAAAAACTTTTTTCCGAGCACGAAAAGCCCTAATATAAGCAGCGCAAAGTTGAGCACGAAAACTATCAGTGCCGTGTTAATCGGTAAAAATCTGTTTATAACGATTGCAATTCCCGTCGTGCCGCCCATAATTATTCCGTGCGGAATTATAAACGCCGCAACGAGAAAGGCAAGCAGCGCGTTGCCAATCAGTATAAACAGCGTCGTTTTAAGGTAATCAAGTAATCTTTTTTTACCTTTAACCATATATATCACCTCTTTCAATTTCCGACTATATTATAGTATTTTAAATTTTAAATTCAACACCTTTTAATAAAGTTTATGCAAAATTTATACATTTTGTGTATATAAATTTTTTGGCGCTTGTTCTTGCTAATAATTCAAATTGTGTTATAATGATTAAAACTAAATTAAAAGGTTGAATAATTTTGAATTCAGATAATAAAAAAGAAAAGCTTAAAGCCTGCCGTGTTGCGGTTTTCGGCATCGGCGGCGTCGGCGGTTATGCCGCGGAGGCGCTTGCCCGCGCTGGCGTAGGTACGCTTGATTTGGTTGATAACGATACCGTCAGTATAACGAATATCAACCGCCAGATAATTGCCGATTCGGTCACCGTCGGTCAGCTGAAAACCGATGCCGCAGAGGCAAGATTAAAGCGAATTAATCCCGGAATTAACGTAATTAAACACAGCATTTTTTATACGCCCGAAACGGCTGAGCTGTTCGATTTCTCGCAGTATGACTACGTTGTAGATGCTATTGATACCGTAACGGGCAAGCTTGCGCTTGCTCAAAATGTTCAGCGCTGCGGCACTCCGTTCATCAGCTCAATGGGCACGGGAAACAAGCTTAATCCCGAAATGCTTGAGATTGCCGATATATACGAAACCTCCGTATGCCCGCTTGCAAAGGTTATGCGCACCGAATGCCGAAAGAGGGGCATAAACGGCTTTAAATGCATTTATTCAAGAGAAGATGCGCTTACCCCCGCAAGGAGTGAGGAGCAGCTTAACCGCCGCAGTATTCCCGCAAGCACTGCGTTCGTGCCAAGTGTTGCGGGGCTTCTGCTTGCAAAAGAGGTTATTAGGGATTTACTGAAAGATTATTGATATGACTTATTGTGAAACCGTTGAAAAAAGCATACTTTCCGATTTCAGAGAAACGCTCTGGTTGCCGTTATTGGAGGCAGTTGAGCGCTATAAGCTAATAGAAAACGGGGATAAAATTGCCGTCTGTATTTCAGGCGGCAAGGATTCAATGCTGCTTGCAAAGCTCGTCCAGCTTTTTCACAGGCAGGGGAGCGTGGATTTTGAGCCACTTTTCCTCGTTATGGACCCGGGTTATAATGAGGCAAACAGGCGGCAGATTGAGAAAAACTGCGCCCTTCTTGAAATCCCCGCACGGATTTTTGAAAGCAATATTTTTGACGTTACCGCAAGCGTCGGCAGCTCGCCCTGCTATCTTTGCGCAAGGATGCGCAGAGGGCATCTCTATGCCAAGGCGAGGGAGCTCGGCTGCGGAAAAATTGCTCTCGGTCATCATTTCAGCGACGTTATTGAAACTACGCTGATAGGTATGTTTTACGGGTCCCAGCTTCAGGGAATGATGCCGAAAATCCATTCAACGAATTTTGAGGGAATGGAGCTTGTCCGACCGCTTTATTGCATAAAGGAAGAGGATATCATTAAATGGCGTAATTTCAATTCGCTCGAATTCATCCGATGCGCCTGCCGTTTTACCGAGCAGCTTTCGCACGAGGCGGAGGAAAACAGCTCGTCAAAACGCCTGGAAGCAAAGCTTTTAATTAAGCGTTTAAGCGAGGATTATCCTGATGTCGAAAGCAGTATTTTTGACAGCCTTCATAACCTTGATCTGGACAGCTTTCCCGCCTATAAAGCCGGTGGCAGGGAGTATGATTTTAACTCGCTTTTTGCCTCTAAATCCGAATAATCGTAATATCCGAAACTATCTTATTGCTGAGCTTTCTGAGCTGCCTTTTCAGTTCAATCAAAAGCTCGGCATTATTCTTTTCATAAGCCCTCGGAACGCTCAGCTCAAAGCTGAAAAATATGCCTTTTTCATTTTCTGAACAGGTGAAATTATTAATTCTGAAATCCCTGTCAATCGCAGATATTATCACGCGTACGGCTTCCCTGTAACGCTCCGCGGAATTTTCGGCAAGCTCAAACGGGCAGGGGCGCAGGGTAAGGTCAATTCCAAGCGCATATTTCACCCGCTTTTCCGCCTCTCTCATCGCTTCGCAGGCGGTTAAAATATCAGTGCTTGCGGGTATAAGCGCAAGGGCTGAGGCGCTGCTTTTGCCAAAGAAAATTATATCCCTGATGCCTGCAATCACTCTGCCGTCGCAGGCGGCTTTTTCAATTTCGCTGATATCCCTTCTCGGCGTTCTGTTCAGGCTCATATGCTCAATTCCTTTATATATTATTTATAAATCTTATGTTGATTATTAAAGTTAGATGTGATATAATTATAAAAATTATTATGGAGCAGTATGTATATATGATAATTTTGGGTATTGATCCGGGCTATGCCATTATAGGCTGGGGCGTTCTTGAATATAAGGCAAATAAATTCCGCGTAATTGATTACGGCGCTATAACAACCGAAGCGCACACGGATTTTGCAATAAGACTTCAGGAAATCTATCTCGGAATGAATGAGGTTTTTGATAAATATCATCCCGAGGTTATGAGCATGGAAAAGTTGTTTTTCAACAATAACCAGAAAACGGTTATTGACGTTGCTCAGGCAAGGGGAGTTATCACGCTTTCCGCCCAGCTTCACAATATCCCGATTTGCGAATATACTCCGCTTCAGGTTAAGCAGTCCGTTACGGGCTATGGCAGGGCTGTTAAGAAGCAGGTGCAGGAGATGACGAGGGTTATCTTAGGGCTTGAAAAAATCCCGAAGCCCGATGATACGGCGGACGCGCTTGCAATGGCAATCTGCCACGGCCACAGCAGCTCAAGCCTGCTTGATTTTTACAGATAATTGTTATGAGGTAGCTTTATGATTAATAACATTAAAGGCGAAATAACTTATGCTGACGCTCAGTTTATCGTCGTTGAATGCGGCGGCATCGGCTTCAAATGCTTCGCTTCACTTAATACGCTGAAAACAATCGGCAAGGTCGGCAGCAGCGTCAACGTGTTCACATATCTTTCGGTTAAAGAGGATGCGCTTGATTTATACGGCTTTGCGGATATGGCTGAAATGGAAGCTTTCAAAATGCTTATCACAGTCTCGGGCGTTGGCCCCAAGGCGGCAATCGCAGTGCTTTCCGAGCTTTCAACGGATAAGCTGGCAGTTGCAATCGCCTCGGCGGACGTCAAGGCAATTACCCGCGCAAACGGAATCGGCAAGAAAACGGCTGAGCGCATTGTGCTTGAATTAAAGGATAAAATGGCGGGAATCTCGCTCGGCGATAGTTCTGCTTCGGTTGCTTCGGCATCCTCAATCGTTGAGGAAAGCGATGCGGCAGAGGCGGTTGCAGCGCTCGTTGCGCTCGGCTTCAGCCAGAGTGATGCGGCGGTCGCAGTCGGTCAGATGGATAAATCGCTCTCAGCCGATGAAATGATAAGGCTCGGCTTAAAGCAGCTTTCAAGGAATTTATAAGAGGAAAGATTTATGCAGGAAATGGATTTTGAAAACAGAATTGTTTCAACGGAGTTCACCGATGCCGATAACGATATTGAAAGCAGCCTGCGCCCTAAGCAGCTGACTGATTATATCGGTCAGGAAAAGGCAAAGGAAAACCTTGAAATATATATAAAAGCCGCAAGAGCAAGGGCCGAGGCGCTTGACCACGTTTTGCTTTACGGCCCTCCCGGTCTCGGTAAGACGACGCTTGCAGGCATTATTGCAAATGAAATGGGCGTTAACATCCGCATAACGAGCGGCCCCGCAATTGAAAAGCAGGGCGATTTGGCGGCGCTTCTAACAAATCTGCAGGAGGGCGATGTGCTCTTCATTGATGAAATCCACCGCCTTAACCGCAGCGTTGAGGAGGTGCTCTATCCCGCTATGGAGGACAGAGCGCTTGATATCATCATCGGCAAGGGTCCCTCGGCAAGGTCAATAAGGCTTGATTTGCCGAATTTCACGCTTGTCGGCGCAACCACGAGAGCGGGTCAGCTTTCAGCTCCGCTTCGTGACCGCTTCGGCGTAATTCTCCGCCTTGAGCTTTACACAAAGAATGAGCTTGCCTCAATCGTTAAGCGCAGTGCGGGAATTCTCGGAATTGATATTGATGAAAAGGGCGCGGCGCAGATAGCGTCCCGTTCAAGGGGAACGCCACGTATTGCAAACCGCTTGCTTAAAAGAAGCAGGGATTTTGCAGAGGTTAAGTTTGACGGCGTAATCACGGAGGAAGCTGCTTCAAGTGCTCTTGCAAATATGGAGATTGATGAGCTTGGGCTTGATGCGATTGACCGACGCCTGCTCACAACTATGATAAGAAATTATAACGGCGGCCCCGTAGGGCTTGAAACGATTGCCGCAGCTATCGGCGAAGAGGCGGTAACTATTGAGGATGTTTATGAGCCCTATCTTATGCAGATAGGCTTTCTCGGCAGAACACCGAGGGGCAGAGTGGTTTCACCGCCTGCATATAAGCATCTCGGAATTGAAATTGACGGTCAGCAGACCTTGCTTTAATTAACTAAGGAGTCAGATATGGGAAGATTATTCGGAACAGACGGCGTAAGAGGCGTTGCCAATAAGGATTTAACTAATGAGCTTGCTATGCAAATCGGTATGGCAGCTGCAGAAATACTAATTAAGGATTTAAAGGACGGCGAGGAAAAGCCCACCGTAATGATAGGTAAGGACACCCGCGCTTCGGGCGATATGCTTGAGGCGGCTCTCACTGCGGGCTTCTGCTCCGTCGGCGTAAACGTAATGTCCGTCGGCGTTGTCCCCACTCCCGCAATTGCATATCTTGTAGGTAAATATAATTGTGCGGCAGGCGTTATGATTTCCGCATCGCACAATCCCTGTGAGTATAACGGCATTAAGATTTTCCAGTCAACGGGCTATAAGCTCCCCGATGCCGTTGAGGAGGAAATTGAGGCAATTATTCTTGACAGGCAGGAGCAGACCGAGCTTAAAATCGGCGGCGAGGTCGGCAAAAGAATCTTCTGCAAAACTGCGGTTGAGGATTATATTAATCACGTTGTTTCCGTCAGCGATGTTCGTTTTGACGGCTTAAACATCGCGCTTGATACCGCAAACGGCTCCGCTTCGGTTTGCGCTAAGGAGATTTTTACAAGACTCGGTGCAAAGTGCCATATGCTTTCAGATACTCCTGACGGCGTTAACATTAACCGCAGCTGCGGCTCAACTCATCCCGAGGAGCTTATGGAATTCGTTAAGGCAAATAAGCTTGATTTGGGGCTTGCCTTTGACGGCGATGCAGACCGTATGCTTGCAGTGGATGAAAACGGTGAGCTTATTGACGGTGATAAGGTTATCGCAATCTGTGCAACCCAGATGAAGCAGGAGGGCAAGCTTGCTCAGAATACTGCAGTTGTAACGGTTATGAGCAATATGGGCTTCTTCAAGTTCTGTGAGGATAACGATATCCACTGCTCAAGAACCGCGGTCGGCGACAGATATGTGCTCGAGCGTATGCTCAAAAAGGGCTATAACATCGGCGGCGAGCAGAGCGGCCACGTTATTTTCCTTGATTATGCAACCACGGGCGACGGTGAGCTTTCGGGCGTTAAGCTGATTGAAACCGTCGTTAAGAGCGGCGCAACGCTCGGTGAGCTTGCAAAGGTTATGACGGTTTATCCTCAGGTGCTTATAAACGTTGAGGTTACTCCCGAGGGCAAGCAGAAATACAATAACGATGAATATATTATTTCCGCCGTTCAGGAGGCTGAAATGGAGCTTCACGGCGACGGCAGAGTTCTTGTCCGCGTTTCAGGCACGGAGCCGCTTGTGCGCGTAATGCTTGAGGGCAGGGATATTGATAAGATTACGGAGCTTGGCAACGATATTGCAGCCGTTGTCAGAGAAAGACTTAGCTGATGAGATACACAAAAGATTGGCAGGATTATGAGCTTATTGACTGTTCCTCCGGCGAAAAGCTTGAGCGCTGGGGCAATCAGGTTTTGGTTCGCCCAGATCCTCAGGTTATCTGGAGAAGCGAAAGGGTAAATCCAAAATGGTTTTCGCCCAATGCTCGCTATCAGCGCTCTAATAAGGGCGGCGGTGAATGGCAGGTTTTTTCGCGCATTCCCGATGCCTGGCAGATTAGCTATAAGGATTTAACCTTTAACGTTAAAACTATGGGCTTTAAGCACACGGGCATTTTTCCTGAGCAGGCGGTAAACTGGGATTTAACGAGAAGCGTTATTAAAAACAGCGGCAGAAAAGACGTTAAGGTTTTAAACCTCTTTGCTTACACGGGCGGCGCAACGGTTGCCTGCCTTAAAGAGGGCGCTTCCGTAGTTCACGTTGACGCCTCAAAGGGTATGACGCAGTGGGCGAAGGAAAACGCTCAGTCAAGCGGAGTTGCAGATTGCAACGTGCGCTGGATTGTTGACGATTGCTTTAAATTCGTTCAGCGCGAAATCCGCAGAGGCAATAAATACGATATCATTATTCTTGACCCTCCGTCCTACGGCAGAGGTCCCAAGGGTGAAATCTGGCATCTTGAGGATTCGCTATATGATTTTGTTAAGCTAATTGTTCAGGTGCTTTCCGATGAGCCGCTGCTTGTGCTTCTTAATTCATATACAACGGGGCTTTCCTCCTCGGTTATGAAGTATATTCTTGATGACGTTATCACAAAGAAAATAGGCGGCAGTGTAACCGCGGATGAAATCGGGCTTCCCGTTTCGGAAAACGGCGGGGTCCTGCCGTGCGGCGCAACTGCCGTTTGGAGTAAGAATGAGCTTGATTGAATTTAAAAACGTTGATTTCTCGTATATTCTTGATGAGGACGAAAGCGCCTCTCAGAATAACGAGGTCAGGGTTTTGCAAAATTTTAATCTGAATATTGAAAAGGGCAGCTTCGTTGCAATTCTCGGGCATAACGGGTCGGGCAAATCAACGGTTGCAAAGCTTACAAACGGAATTCTGTTCCCGAAAAGCGGCAGCGTAACGGTTGACGGGCAGCAGACGAGGGATGATGAAAGCATCATTGAAATCCGCAAAAAGGTCGGAATGGTTTTTCAGAATCCCGATAACCAGATTGTTTCTTCAATAGTTGAGGAGGACGTTGCCTTCGGCGTTGAAAATCTCGGCGTGCCTTCCGAGGAATGCCGCCGCAGGGTTGATGAGGCGCTTAAAACCGTCGGAATGTATGATTTCCGCCTGAGTGCTCCGAATAAGCTTTCGGGCGGGCAGAAGCAGCGCGTTGCCGTTGCGGGCATTATTGCTATGAAGCCGATGTGCATCGTGCTTGATGAGCCGACCGCTATGCTTGACCCGAGCGGAAGAAAAGAGGTTATGCAGACGATAAAGCAGCTCAACAAAGAGGATGACATAACAATCGTTTTAATCACCCATTATATGGATGAGGCTGTTCAGGCAGACAGGGTCGTTGTTATAGATAACGGCGAAATACGCCTTGACGGCACGCCACGGCAGGTTTTTGCCGATATTGATAAGATAAAGGCGCTCGGTCTTGACGTTCCGCAGGCAACAGAGCTTGCACATAAAATGGGCTTCACGCCTGTTAAAACAATTCTTAACGCACAGGAATGTGTTGATTATATATTAGCAAATTCGGAGGGCTGATTTTGGCAGTTTTAGTTTGCGAAAATGTTGAATATCTTTACAGCGTCGGCACTCCGTTTGAGGTTGCGGCAATCAGAAATATTGATTTTGTAGCCGAAAAGGGCGAGCTTATCGGCATTATCGGGCACACGGGCAGCGGTAAATCAACGCTTATTCAGCATCTTAACGGCTTGCTTGAGCCTAACAGCGGCAAGGTTTTTGTTGACGACAAGGATATCTGGGCAAAGGAAAACAGAAAAAAAATCCGCAATGTACGTTTTGCAGTCGGTCTTTGCTTTCAGTATCCCGAATATCAGATTTTTGAGGAAAGCATTTTCAAAGAGATTGCTTACGGTCCTAAGCAGATGGGGCTTTCCGACGAAGAAATCAAAGGGCGCGTTTACCGCAGTATGGATATCGTCGGCATCAGCAGAGAGCTTGAAAAGAAATCGCCCTTTGATTTGTCAGGCGGGCAGAAAAGGCGCGTGGCAATTGCTTCAATTATTGCTATGGAGCCGCAGGTGCTTATTCTTGATGAGCCCTGTGCAGGGCTTGACCCTCAGGGCAGGGAGCAGATTTTGCAGCTGATTAAGGATTATCAGTCAATAATGAAAAACACCGTAATTTTTGTTTCCCATTCAATGGAGGATGTTGCAAAAATCTGTGAAAAGGTGCTGGTGATGAATAAGGGCGGCGTTGCAATGTTCGGCAATGTCGCAGAGGTTTATTCAAGAGGCGCAGAGCTTAAGAATATGGGGCTTAACGTTCCTCAGATAACCGACGTATTCCTCACTCTTAAAGAAAAAGGAATTCCCTGCAGAACGGATATTTTCACCGTGGAGCAGGGCGTTGAGGAGCTAAACAGGCTCAAATCCGAGGGGGTGCTTAAATGATTGGCGATATCACAATAGGTCAGTATTTCCCCGGAAATTCCTTCATACATAAAATGGACGCAAGGGCAAAGCTTGTGCTTTCCTTCGCGGTAATCGTTTCTCTGTTCGTATGCAGAAATTTCTATTCGCTCGGCTTGGTAATTGCATTTATCGTTGCAATTGTGCTTGTAAGCCGTATTTCGCTTAAAACCATTCTGAAAAGTATTAAGCCGCTTGCAATAATCATTCTTATCACCTCGCTTTTAAATCTGTTTTACGGCAAGGGTGAGCCGCTTGTAAAAATAGGCAGCCTTAAGATAACCGAGGTGGGCATTAACACGGCGGTGTTTATGGCGGTCAGAATTATTCTGCTCGTCGTTGCAGGCTCAATGCTGACTTATACGACCACACCCACGGATTTGACAGACGCTATTGAGCGCCTGTTCAGACCGCTCAAGGTGTTTAAGGTTGACGTTCATTCAATTGCAATGACGATGACCATTGCATTAAGATTTATTCCGACTCTTATTGAGGAAATTGAAAAAATTATGGCAGCCCAGAAATCCAGAGGCGCGGATTTTGAATCGGGGGGGTTAATCAAAAAGGTTAAGGCGCTCGTGCCGATTTTAATTCCGCTTTTCATTTCCTCCTTCAGGCGCGCAAGCGAGCTTGCGTATGCAATGGATTGCCGCTGCTACAGGGGCGGCGAGGGCAGAACGAAAATGAAGCAGGTCAAATTCACAATTAAGGATTTGGTTGCGCTTTCGCTTATTATTCTGCTTTATGCTTTGATAATTTTGTTAAACGGATATTCGGCGGCGGTTATATGAGAAATTTGCTTTTAACAATCAGCTATGACGGCAGCGCCTATCACGGCTGGCAGGTTCAGGATAATGCCGTAACCGTGCAGGAGGTTTTTCAGTCTGCCGTTAAAAAGGTCTTTCTTGATGATATTGATATCAAGGGCTGCAGCAGGACTGACAGCGGCGTGCACGCCAATAACTTTTGCCTTTCCTTTAAAACAGATAAGGATATACCTTGCGAGAATATAATTATGGCGCTTAACACATATCTGCCAAAGGATATCGCCGTGCTTTCCTGCGTTGAAAAGTCTGAGGCTTTCCACGCAAGATACGACGTTAAAACCAAGCAGTACGTTTATAAAGTTTATAACGGAAAAATCCGCAATCCCTTTCTTGATAAATACGCCTTTCATTATCGCTTCCCGCTTGATGCTGATTATCTTAACCGCGAGGCGCAGGTATTTTGCGGCACTCTTGATTTTGCAGGCTTCTGTTCCGCTCATTCGGGTGTTGAGGATACCGTAAGAACCGTCAAAGCCTTTTCCGTAAAGCGCGAGGGCGATATGGTTTATTTCACAGTTGAGGCGGACGGCTTTCTCTATAATATGGTTCGCATAATGGTCGGAACTCTGCTTTTCGTTTCAGAGGGTAAAATCAAGAAGGGCGAGCTTTCCGAGGTTATTGAAAGTAAAAACAGAAAAAGGGCGGGCAAAACCGCGCCGCCTCAGGGTTTATATCTCAATAAAGTTAACTATTAATCATTTAAGGATTTCAGCTTATGTCAACTAATCAGCGTGAAAACGAACGCAGGGAAAAACAAAATCAGAAAACGCGCAAGAAGCAAAGAATAATGTGGATTGTTATCGCAGTTGTGATTGCTTTGCTCGTTGTGATGAAGCTGTTTGAGCTTGATTTTTCATCAATCGGCAACGCGATCGCCAATAAAGAGGAGGGTATAGTTTCCTCCGTTTCGCAGGGCAATTATCCGATTTCTCTCACCTCGTCAAAGAACGCGGGCTTCGGCTCGATTTCGGGCAACGTTTATGCTTTAACGGATTTGAATCTGAATATTATTAATACATCCGATGGCGAGGTTAAGCTCTGCTATGAGCACAGGCTCTCTAATCCCGTAATCGACGTTAACGGAGGCTATGCCGTATTGTATGACCAGGGTGGATTAACCTACAGCCTGCACAGCGCAAGCGAAACGGTTTATACGGATAAGGCGGATAACGCAATCCTCTGCGCCGCAGTTTCACAGACGGGCAACGTTGCGCTTGCAACCACCTCAGACTCTGCAAAAACCACGATTAAGGTTTATAATAAATCCCTTGATGAAAAATTCAGCTTTGACGTTTCTTACGGCTACGTTACTGCAATCGCTATGGACAGCAGGGGAACCCGCCTTGCTTTCTCCGCAGTTAATTCTGAGGGCGCAAAGCTCAAAACCGTCGTTTATACTATGAATATCAGCGATACTGAGCCTCGCGGAGAGTTTGAATATCCCGTTTCCTCGGTTGTTGATTTAAGCTTTAACGGCAGTGACGCATACGTTGTGGGCAACGATTTTGTCAGCACGATAACTTCGCTCAAAAAGGAGCACAAGGTTTTTGAGCAGGGCAGTATCAGCCTCGTTTCGTATTGCTACGATTCCTCAAGCCGCCTTGTTGTTGCCTTCGCGGAGTTTGAAGGCGCAACGAGCAATTCCGTTGCAATCGTCAAGCCGTCGGGTAAGGTTTATTCACAGGCTTCGGATTTGCCTGAAATCAAGGCTCTTTCAGCCTCGTCCTCAACCGTAACAGTTCTTTCGGGCAACGAGCTGATTTCCTATAAAGCTTCAAATTTTGAGGAAAAGCAAAGGCAGATTGCGTTTGAGTCTTATTCCGCAATTCAGCATATTTCAACCAAAGTGTTTGTCAGATATCAGTCCTTCGTCGATATCGTGGATAATAAAGACAATAATTAATAGGTGTTGCCGTGAATTATATTGATATATTTTTTATCGTGCTTGTTTTAACAATGATAGCAGCAGGCTATGCAAGGGGGCTTTTCCTTTCCGTGCTGACTCTCGTCCGTGCTGTTATCGTTTTCCCGCTTGCGTTCTTCGTTTCGGGCTTTTTCAATGAGCAGATTTATTTTTCCTTCGTTCGAGATATAGCGCTCAAAAAGGTAAATGAAGCGTTTGAATCCTCGCTGAACGTTGAGGAATTTGTTAATAACGTCAGGTCAACCGTTGCAGGCTTGCCCTTTGGGCTGTCAAATTCGGTTAATCTCTCTTTTCTTGACGATGTAACTAATGAGAATATCGCGCAGAGGATTGTTGATAACGCAGTTCAGCCCGTTGCAATAACCGTTATCAGGGTTCTGCTTTTTTTACTGACAGCTATGCTGTTCTTTGTAATCACGGCGCTTATAATTCATTTCATCAAAAAAGCGCAGGACAGGCGGGATAATTCTCCGCTTAAGCAGACAAACAAGCTTTTAGGCGCCGCCTTCGGCTTTGTAAAGGCGTTTCTCGTATGTGCAGTTATCTGCGCAGTGCTCAGCTTTATGAGCACCTCGCTTCTCTCGGCTGAAAACAGCTTAAAGCTGGCTATTGATTCAAGCTTTGCTGTTGAATATATAAATAAAATAAACCCGCTTATTATTTGGTTTTAGGAGGTCATTATGAACGGATTTAAGGATAATATGAAGGATTTATTCAAGGGCTGGAACACTATTCCTAACTGGCTTTGTTTTCTTCGCATAGCCCTCATTCCAGTTTTCTCGGTATTATTCATTAAGGATAAGTTTTTAATCGCCGCAATTATTATGGCTGTTGCAGCGCTCACGGATTTGTTTGACGGCAAGATTGCAAGAAAATTCAATCAGGTTTCAAACCTCGGCAAAATGCTTGACCCGATTGCAGATAAGCTTTCGCAGATGGCAATCGTTATTATCCTGCTTTATAAATTCTGGGATAACACGTTTTTCAAGGTTCTCCTTTTTATGTTTATTGCAAAGGAAATCCTTATGCTTGTCGGCGGCGCGCTCCTGCTTGCAAAGGGACTCAGACCCGCCGCAGCGGAAATGGTCGGCAAGGTTTCAACAACGGTATTCTACGTGTTTATGATTGTAATCATTGCGTTCGGCGGCGAAAGCGCGGCAATTAAAAACGTTATTCCCGAGCCCGTAATGATTATTATGGTAGTAATATCCCTTATTCTGACTTTTGCGGCGCTGTTCAGCTATGTTCCGGGCTTTGTAAAGCAGCTTAAGGAGAAAAAGGCTAACGGCGAAAGCACTGACTCAGCAGAGGAAAGCGAAGCGGCTGAATAAGAAAATAACCTATCTTAAGGAGTAAATATTTTTAATGAAACAGCAATTATGCAACAGATGCGGCGAACGCCCCGCAGTTCTATTTATTCAGAAAATGGAAAACGATAAGGTCGTTCCGGAGGGGCTTTGCATTAAATGCGCAAGGGAGCTTAATATAGGCTCCATTAATCAGATGATTGAGCAGCTCGGAATATCCGACGAGGAGCTTGAGCAGGCTTCTCAGCAGATGAATATGTTTATGGAAAATATGGATGATTTCGATTTCGGTCCTCTCGGCGAAATGTTTAATCCCGAGAATATGGACGGCGCTCAGACTATGCCGTTTGCAAATCTTTTCGGCGGCGACGGCAGCTCAAATAAAACGGCTGACGGTAAAAATAAAAAATCAGGCAAGAAGGGCAGAAGAAATCAGCAGGAGGATACGAGAAAATTCCTCAATAATTACTGCAATAACTTAACTGCAAAAGCAAAGAAGGGCGAGCTTGACGCTATTATCGGCAGAGAGCAGGAGCTCAACAGAACCATTCAGATTTTGTGCCGCAGAACGAAGAATAACCCCTGCCTTATCGGTGAACCCGGCGTCGGCAAAACCGCAATCGCAGAGGGTCTCGCAATCAGAATTGCCAAGGGCGAGGTGCCCGCAAGGCTGCTTGATAAGGAAATCTATCTGCTTGATTTAACCGCTCTCGTTGCGGGCACGCAGTTCAGAGGTCAGTTTGAGGGCAGAATTAAAGGTCTTGTAGATGAGGTTAAGAGCGAGGGCAATATCATTCTTTTCATTGACGAGGTGCATAATCTCGTCGGAACGGGTGACAGCGAGGGCACGATGAATGCCGCTAATATTCTTAAGCCTGCGCTTTCAAGGGGCGAAATTCAGGTAATCGGCGCAACCACCTTTAATGAATACAGAAAATATATTGAAAAGGACGCTGCGCTTGAACGCCGCTTCCAGCCGATTAAGATTAACGAGCCGTCCCTTGACGAGGCATATAAAATGCTTCTCGGCATCAGGGATTATTATCAGAATTATCACCGCGTGCAGATTTCGGACAGCCTCGTGTATAAGGCTGTAACGATGTCCGAGCGCTTCGTTACGGACAGATATCTGCCGGATAAAGCAATTGATTTGCTTGATGAGGCTTGCACCTGCGCGAATCTGCGTAATCCCGCAATTTCGGAATATCAGATTAAGCTTGCCGAAAAGGAGGATTTGCTTCAGCGCATTGAAGCTGCTTCCGAACCCGTTGAGGGCGAGGAAATTGATTACGAGCTGATTTCAACCCTTAAGGCAGAGGAGCTCAAAATTGATGAAGAGCTTCCCGCGCTTGAGGAAAAGGCAAAGGATAATCAGGTTATTGAGGCGGACCTTGCAAAGGTCGTTTCTATGTGGACGGGTATTCCCGCTTCCAAGATTGAGGCAGGGGATATCAAAAAGCTGGCAACTCTTGAGGAGGAGCTTAAAAAGCATATCATCGGTCAGGATACCGCAATTGAAAAGGTTGCAAACGCAGTTCGCAGGGGCAGAATTCAGATAAGCCCGATTAAAAGACCGCAGTCCTTTATCTTCGTCGGTCCCACGGGCGTCGGCAAAACGGAGCTTGTAAAGCAGCTTGCGCAGTATCTCTTTGATTCGCCTGATAGCCTTATTCGCCTTGATATGAGCGAGTTTATGGAAAAATTTAGCGTGTCAAGAATTATCGGCTCGCCTCCGGGTTACGTAGGATACGACGATGCGGGTCAGCTCACGGAAAAGGTTCGCAGAAAGCCTTACAGCGTAATCCTTTTTGACGAGATTGAAAAGGCGCATAAGGACGTTCTTAATATCCTGCTTCAGATTTTAGACGAGGGCAGGATTACGGACGCGCAGGGAAGAACGATTAATTTTGAAAACACGATTATCGTTATGACCTCAAATGCAGGCTCAACTGACACAGCCTCTCTTGGCTTCGGTAAATCGGAAAGCGAGATTAATCAGGACGTAACTATGAAAGCGCTTGAGCGTTTTCTCCGCCCCGAATTCCTCGGCAGAGTGGATGAGGTTATCACGTTTAATAATCTCACTGAAGCAGACTTTGAGCAGATTGCGGGCATTATGCTTTCAGAGCTTAAGGAGAGCCTTAAGGATAAGGCAATCGAGCTCGTGTATGACGACGAGGTTGCAAGGTTCATTGCAAAAGAGGCGTTCGGCTCAAAGAAAAACGCGCGTGCGCTTCGCGATTGCGTAAGGCGCGACGTTGAGGATTTGCTTGCCTCTCAGATTGTATTTAACGCTGACGTTGAAATAAATCGCTTCACACTCACGGCAGGGGATAAAATCGGCGTTAAGATTAACTAAATTGAAAAAAAGACTTGACAGTCAAACGGTCTTTTATTATAATAAAGACCGTCCTTTGCGGGTGTAGTTCAATGGTAGAATGTCAGCCTTCCAAGCTGAACACGAGGGTTCGATTCCCTTCACCCGCTCCATAGGCAGTATCACTTTTAACTGCCTGATACGCGTTTGTAGCTCAGCTGGATAGAGCAACCGCCTTCTAAGCGGTAGGTCGAAGGTTCGAGTCCCTCCAAGCGCGCCATTCAAAGCGCCCTGGGTTGGCAATAGCCTCTCAGAGCGCACATATGGTGGGATTAGTTCAGTTGGTTAGAGCGCCAGTTTGTGGCACTGGAGGTCATCGGTTCGAATCCGATATCCCACCCCACTCAGGTCTCCGGCTTGCTTTTGCAAGTCGGGACTTGCTAAAAATATAACCCTTATATTGGGGTGTCGCCAAGTGGTAAGGCAAGGGACTTTGACTCCCTCATTCGTAGGTTCAAATCCTGCCACCCCAGCCAGGCGCCCTGATTGGGGCGCATTACGGTTCATTAGCTCAGACGGCAGAGCACTTGACTTTTAATCAAGGTGTCCGGGGTTCGATTCCCCGATGAGCCACCAAAGTAACGAGTGTTCTTTTGAACACTCGTTACTTTGCTATTAAACAGGGGAATCGAACCCGAGAGGGTTTGAGCGTTAAGAAAACAGTTCAGTGAACTGTTTTTAGCGAGAAGCGGTGAGCCCGGTACCGAACGCGAAGCGTTGGGTG